>JABDOZ010000147.1 GCA_013043005.1 Flavobacteriaceae bacterium
CTTCATTCACAAAAATACCATCATGTGTATTTTCAAATCCATCAGTAGCTCCGGGAACAAAACCAATTAGAATCGGGCTGTACCCTGTTGGACCAGACAATCTGAACCACGATTTACCGTCATCAGGATTACTGGAAGATCTGAAGAATTGATCATTACTTCCAACTACTCTATGAGTATTCTTGAAAGTTACAGACCCTGTTCCGATCGATTTTACAAATACGCCTAATCCTGTTGCAATATCACCACTGGTTCCTGGCTCACTTGAACCGGTTCTGTTGTAACTAATATAATCTGACGCTGAATTGTTTGGTCCAACCTGACTTTGATTCCAGTAATACATGGTACCTTCAATTACATCAGCATTATCGTCATAAAACTTCACCCAATTTAATGCAGAAGGATATGGGTTGCCTAATAAGTTAAAATTATCGGTAGGACCATTATAATAAATGGAACGCGTAATATCTCCGTTATTTACAGTACCATCAAACGTTCTTGTCATACCACCTGACTGGCTATCTAAACGGATAAAATATCCTTCACCTAAATCCATATCATGGCTTGTTGAAACCCCAACGTAAGCAGATGGATTTTGGGATGCATCATATTCATAAACGATTACAGGATTTGTAAAAATTGTATTTATTTTAGAATCTGACTGACTGACTGGAGTAGACCAGATGGAATAATAATCTTCCGGATAATCGGGTGTTTGCCTGTTAATAAGGAAGGTCCCAGTACCAGATACAGCTTTAGCCTCTCTGGTTATTAAGGCCCCTCCTCCATTCGTATCTGCGTTAAACAAATTAACTGTAATCGTACCATTATTTATTATATCATAACTCACGTCCAAAGTACCACCATCGTTGATTGTAATTTCTGCACCTGCTTGAACCTGAACATCTCCGGCAATGATGTGAGAAGCAATTATTGGGTAATTTGTTGAGGTTTGAATTATAGCATCTTCTAATCTACCAGCATTTGGAGCTACGCCTCCTACCCAATTACTCCCTGTATTCCAATCTGAAGATCCAGCGGTTGCACTCCAGGTAATTGGAGTTGGTGGATTAGGATTAGACAAGTCGACAGGATCGTTATTGTTATCTAAGTAAGTAAAGGTATCACCATCTAAAGCAGCAACCAAATTATCTGTTCCTACCGTTGTAATGATGTTATCCATATTGTCGACAATCTCAGTTGGAGTTCTTACATCACTCCACATTCTGTATCCCCAAAGGTTTCCCTGAAAATAATATTCTCCACTGCCATTATCATTTACATTGGAATTAAAACAATACTCAGAAAGCCCAGAAGTTGTCCATGTTCCACCACAATTAGGAAATCTTAAAGTACCATCCTTAAATCCTAAAACCGTTGGATTATGTGGACCAAATTGATATCCGGAAATTTGATCTTGCAATACACCATCCAAATACCATTTTAATGCATTGTTTGCAGTTGTGGTCATGGGATTGGTTGTTGCATTTGCTGGTTGAGCGTTATCAAAAACCAAAGCAAAGTGATACCATGTATTAGCCGAAATAGCCTTTCTGTAAAAGGTTCCTTGCCATCTTGGGTTATAATCTGTTCTATTATATGCACCAACAACTAAATACCCATTTTCAACATAAAAAATAACAGCTCTTGTCCCTCCTCCTTCTTCCATAATAACTTGTCTTGGAGTTGTATTGGTAACTTTAAAATAAGTTTCGTAGGTTCTGTTATTCGTTGTTGTACTATTGATGTTGGATGTACCCGGAACATCAAAAAAATCATCAATACCATCAAAATACATTCCTTCTGAAGACGGCTGTGCAACCCCTAAAAAAGATAATAAGAATATAAAATGTAATAATTTCTTCATATTGTTTATTTAGTACTTATCAAAATTTGTTCTTTTCCTGTATTTCTAATCAATTATTTTTAATTTAAAGTTCATTTATTCGATGAAACGCATTTTTAATCGGCAAAATACAATATAATCGACGAAATGCAAATAGATTGATCAAAAATATTTTGTTTAACTTTAATAGCTTTTTATTAAACATTAAAGATTGTGTTGCACAAATATAATGTCTTTTCTTATTCACTAAATATTTTTCGATGAAATACATTGATTTTTAACATATTACTATGTTTTATATCACAAAAAATAAACTTTCAAACTTATATTGTCATGTTAGTGCCTGAAGTCAAATAAATTTGTTATCAACTAAATTATCTTAAATGATGTATTAATTTTGCACATATTTTAAACAACTAATTTTAGAATGAACATTTTAATTCAAAAATTTCAAACACCATATACTGCTGCTCCATTTTCTGAAACAAAGAATGAAGACTTTTTACCTGCAATTAAAGCCCTTATTCTGGAGACTAAAAAAGAGATTGAAGAAATAAGCGTGAACAACAAATTTCCTTCATTTGAAAATACCATTGAAGCTTTAGAATTTACAGGAGAACAACTTGACAGAGTGACTAGTCTATTTTTTAATTTGAATTCAGCTGAAACCAATGATGAAATTCAAAAAATAGCTCAAGAGGTATCTCCTTTGCTCACAGAATTGAGCAATGACATCACATTAAACAAAAAACTTTTTGAAAGGATTAAGGCTGTTCATAATACAAAAGATGAACTTAAATTAAATCCGGAGCAGCAAATGCTTTTAGAAAGAAAGTACAAAAGCTTTGCAAGAAATGGCGCCAATTTACCTGATGATAAAAAAGATGCACTGCGTGAAATAGATAAAAAACTATCTCAATTAAAATTAAAATTTGGGGAAAATGTATTAGCGGAAACCAATAAGTATGAAATGCTCATTACCAATCCTAATAATCTATCAGGACTGCCTGAAGGCACTAAAGAAGCTGCTAAACAATTAGCTGAATCCAGGGGTAAAAAAGGCTGGTTATTTACTTTGGATTATCCAAGTTACATTCCTTTTATGAAATATGCGGACAATAGAGAACTTCGAAAAAAGTTAGCAATAGCTTTTGGCAGCAAAGGTTTTAAAAACGATAAATTGGACAATCAACAGCTAGTTTTGGACATTGCTAATCTTCGATATAAACGAGCTAAACTTTTAGGCTACGAAACACATGCAAACTTTGTATTGGAAGAACGAATGGCAGAAACTCCGGAAAAAGTCTTAGAATTTTTAAATGAATTATTAGATAAAGCTAAACCAGCTGCCGAAACTGAGTTTGCAAATCTTAAGAATTTCGCAAAAGAGCTGGATGGTATTGAAGAACTGGAAAAATGGGACTCAGCTTATTATTCAGAAAAACTAAAACAAAAGTTATTCGATCTGGATGACGAAAAGCTAAAACCATTTTTTAAATTGGAAAACGTTATTCAAGGTGTTTTTAAAGTAGCCAATAAGCTATTTGGATTATCATTTGAAGAAATTGATTCCATAGATAAATATCACGATGAAGTCTTGACCTACAAAGTAAGTGATGAAAACGGTGAGTTGGTTTCAATTTTTTATGCAGATTTCTTTCCAAGATCCGGAAAACGAAATGGCGCCTGGATGACCAGTTTTAAACCACAGTCCAAAAAAGATGGTCTAATTGAAAGACCACATGTATCTATAGTCTGTAACTTTACTAAACCTACAAAAAGTAAACCGTCTTTACTTACTTTTGACGAGGTAACCACATTATTTCATGAATTTGGGCATGCACTTCATGGTATGTTGGCAAACACGACATACCCTAGTTTATCTGGAACCAATGTCTATTGGGATTTTGTGGAATTACCAAGTCAAATAATGGAAAACTGGTGTTTCGAAAAAGAGGCATTGGAATTATTTGCTAGACACTATGAGACTGGTGAATTTATTCCTATGGAATTAATCAAAAAAATTAAGGACTCCTCTCAGTTCCATGAAGGCATGCAAACTTTACGCCAGCTAAGTTTTGGTTTACTGGATATGAGTTGGCATGGACAATATCCATCAAATATTAAAGATGTAAAAGAATTCGAATTAGATGCATTTGGAGACACACAACTGTATCCGGATGTTGCAGAAAATTGCATGAGTACTTCATTTGCACATATTTTTCAAGGCGGATACTCATCTGGTTATTACAGTTATAAATGGGCTGAAGTATTGGACGCAGATGCTTTTGAACTGTTTAAAGAAAAAGGAATTTTTAATAAAGCCACTGCCAATAAATTTAAGGAAACCGTACTTAGTAAAGGAGGTACGGTAAGTCCAATGAAACTGTATAAACAATTTAGAGGAAAGGAACCCAATCCTGAAGCCTTATTAAAGCGTTCAGGACTTTTAAAATAATCTCGATTTAATATCTGATTAGCTTTTTGGAAATTGTCTTAGAATTTTTTAAGGTATATTTCACAACATAAACGCCAGAATTTAAACTACCTGTTTGAATTATATTGTTATACCCTTGTTTTAATATCTGTTTGCCGGTTAAATCATAAATTGATATAGACATAGGCTCATTTTCAACTTTTGAGATCAATTCATTGTTGCTGAAATAGGAGTTTATACCGGATACATTCTTTTTAAACTCAACTGCATTTAAGGTTTGGTTGTAATTGTAGTGCAATACAAACCTATTATTATCTTCTGTTGGACTATCAACCGAAAAAGTATAGTCAGATAATCTAAGATCTGTCATTGTATTTTCCAAAGTATCTTCTAAAATAATATCAAATCTAGAATCAATGTATTCAAGCATAATAGAGATCGTATAATCACCTGCAGAAAGTACTTCATAACCAAGAGGTATGTTAATGAATTGATTTGGTTGTAATTCTGATCTTCCTTGAATATCATACTTATTTCCATCAATAAAACTATAGAACTCAATACTTGCACCATCATTCATAAATTGTGAATCATGAGTGTTCTCATAATCATCTGTCGCACCTGGCACGAACCCTATTAAAATAGGACTATATCCCATAGTACCAGAAAGTTTGAACCAAGATTTACCGTCATTAGTATTATCAGAAGATCTAAAGAATCTTTCGTTGCTTCTAAAAACTTTATAACTATTTTTGATTTTTACTGTTCCTGATTGAGAATGTTTTTCAAAATATCCTTTTCCAGTTGCAATCTTATCTGCAAAACTAGAGTAGTCTGATACAGTTGAATTAAAGCTTACATTATCTGAAGGTTGATCAAACGATAAAACCGAAATAAAAAATAGTAGGTTAATTAATAAGTTCATAATTGATTTTGTTTTAGGACAATACAAATATTATCTGCATTTCTAGATTACCAATATATTTTCGCTGAAATCCTAATTAATCTCGTTTATAGACTAAAACAATTGCTACAGGCTGGCTACAAATGAAAACGAATTAGAAAATGACCGAAATTATGTGCTTTTAATCGATTATGAAATTTTGAAAATCTTATGTATTTAATATCAAAATTTATTCATAATCCCAATTTTTAAAAAGTTTTCTGTAATATTCTTATTTAAAATTGTAAAGAGAATATTCATAAAAAATATCCTATTTTTGAGTCAATGAGTAAGGGTAATACAAAACACAAATTAGATGTGAATAAATGGGTCGATGCCTACTCCGATTATTTGTTTAATTATACTATTGCTCGAATAAACGATAGAAATGTTGCGCAGGATATTGTACAAGATACGTTTCTGGCAGGATTAAAATCCATGAAAAATTTTAAAGGAGAAGCTAGTGAAAGAACCTGGCTGATTTCTATATTAAAACGAAAAATCATTGATCACTATAGAAAAATAAATTCAAAAAAGGGGAAAGCAGAAGTGAGAATGAACTACAACAGCGATACAGAATCTCAAGGTGATTGGTTGGAAGAACGTGTATCGGATAACCTAGAAATTAACGCTGAGGCAATTATAATAAATGAGGAGTTAGGTAAGGCTATTCTTGAATGTCTCAGTAAACTTCCAGAAAAACAAGCCCAAGTATTTAAAATGAAAACAATTCAGGGCTTTGAAACCGAAGCTATTTGTAATGAACTAAATATTTCAGCGTCTAATTTATGGGTAATTATACACCGAGCAAGAACTGCCTTGTCAGGTTGCCTTGAAAAAAACTGGTTTTAATTATGAGTAAACTTTTTTTAAATTGTGATGAAGCCAATAAAATATGTGATAAATCACAGTATAATGAGGCTTCCTTTTTTGATAAGATCAAACTTACTCTACATTTGATATATTGCAAGGCGTGCAGATTGTATTCCAGAAATAATGCTAAATTAACAGATTGCATAAATAAGTCTAAAGTTAACTGCTTAGAAGAATCCAGGAAAAATGAAATGAAAATAAGTTTAAAAAAAGAACTGGTTAAAAACCAAAAGTAATATAAGCCAAAAAACAGGCAATCCTTCTACCAAAAATGCACTGTAGTATCTTCCGTTATCTTTATTCGAAAAACCTATAAAAATCCCTGTAACAACAGTAATTATAGCAGTAGTAAAAAGCTGTTTCTCATCTAAATCATCTTTAAAAAATTCTAACAACAAAAAGGCCAGCAAGAGAGTAAAACCGAATATTTTTGTATTTCTTATTCCAATTCTTTGAGGAATGGTTGCCAACTTAAGACTATCATAGTGCAAATCGTGAATATCAAAAGGTAATATTAAAACAATAACATATAAATAGCGTTGCACGATCAATAACGTAACATCAAAGTTAAATAGATGTTCGCTATTTAACACAGGCAATAGAACAGTAGCAAGGGCCCAAACTAAAGCAATAACATACACTTTAAGTCCGCTTACTGATCTTAAATCATATTTATTATCCATAAATAAATTTTTAGGTAAAAATGGAGTAGCATAAAACAATGTTATTAGAGCTAAAATGGCCACAATAATTAACGTATTTCTTTCCAGCTGTAATAGGAAGAAGATCATAAAACCAAAACAAATCAATGAAAACAATTGAATAATTCTTAGCCAATTTGCAAGACTTCTATGATGGAACCTGGCGAGTCCAAAATACTTAACAAAGTTATAGCCTGTTATAGATGCAAAAAATATGAAAAACAGAAGGTTTTCATCATAAAAAATGTTTAACTGTTCTAAAGTTATATACGACAGAGCACATACAGCTAAAGCCACATGAATACTGGCATTGATATAAAAATCGAATATTTGTTTCAATAAGTGCATTAAACAAAAATAATGAAAGTGTTAATAAAGCATTTAATTGGTTAAAAACTTTAGTTTTACTTAACAAATTTGAGTAAAGTATTACTTATTTTTGCTCTCACAAATCATAATTTCAAGTTAAATGAATACAAACGCTTTCAAACTGCGTCATATTGGTCCTAGTGAGGAGGAACAAAATTTAATGTTAGATTCAATTGGTGTGGAAAGCATGGACCAACTTATTTATGAGACGGTTCCTGATGAAATTCGTCTAAAGAATAAACTAAACTTGGATAACCCTATTAGTGAGCAGGAGTATTTAGTGCATATTAATGATTTAGGAAAAAAAAACAAAGTCTTTAAAACCTACATTGGTTTAGGATATCATCCAACAATATTGCCTGCCGTAATTCAGCGTAATATTTTAGAAAACCCAGGATGGTACACAGCGTATACACCATATCAGGCAGAAATTGCGCAAGGAAGGCTCGAGGCCTTATTAAACTTTCAAACAATGATCACCGATCTTACTGGAATGGAGATTGCTAATGCATCATTGCTGGATGAAAGTACGGCAGCGGCTGAAGCCATGACATTACTATTCTCGGTTAGAGAAAGAAGTCAGAAAAAAGCAGGAGTCAATAAATTCTTTGTTTCAAACCATATTTTACCACAAACCCTTTCTCTTTTAAAAACAAGGTCGGCTCCTATTGGTATTGAACTTGTTACAGGTGATGAAAGCAATTTCAATTTTTCAGATGAATTCTTTGGCGCCATTCTCCAATACCCAGGAAAACATGGACAGATTACTGATATTAAGAGTTTTATATCCGAAGCCAATCATCATAATATAAAAGTGGCTGTAGCTGCAGATATCCTGAGTTTAATAAAACTTGAAGCACCTGGTAATTTTGGCGCTGATGTTGCAGTTGGAACCACCCAAAGATTTGGTATTCCAATGGGATTTGGAGGACCACATGCCGCCTATTTTGCAACTAAAGAAGATTATAAAAGACATCTCCCGGGTAGAATTATAGGAGTCACAAAAGATACCAGTGGAAATAAGGCCTTACGTATGGCGCTACAGACACGAGAACAGCATATAAAACGGGACAAAGCTACTTCCAATATTTGCACAGCTCAGGTATTACTTGCAGTAATGGCGGGAATGTATGCTGTATTTCATGGTCCAAGTGGACTAAAATACATTGCAAATAAGGTTCATGATTCTGCATCAGTCTTAGATAATGCCTTACAAAAATTGGGATTTGAACAATTGAATTCAAATTATTTTGATACCCTTAAAATAAAAGCAGACGCAATTAAGGTCAGGTCCTTAGCGATTAAAAGGAAAATCAATTTTTATTATCCAGACTCTGAAACCGTATGCATTTCATTAAATGAAGTAACAACGATTTCAGATCTAAACGCTATTATTTCAATTTTTGCTGATGTTTCAGGGAAAGATCCTATATCTATTAAAAAGTTAGACGAATCTTATGGAATTCCCTTAGACTTAAGAAGACAAACCGAATTTTTGACTTTAGATATTTTTAATTCACATCATTCAGAAACAGAATTGATGCGTTACATCAAAAAATTAGAACGAAAAGATCTTTCTTTGAATCATTCTATGATATCATTAGGTTCATGTACTATGAAACTTAATGCCGCTGCAGAAATGTTACCATTGAGTATGTACAAATGGGCAAATATACATCCTTTTGCCCCTTTAGACCAGGCCAAAGGTTACATGATTGTTTTAAAAGAACTGGAAGATCAATTAACAGAAATTACAGGTTTTGCAGGCACTTCACTTCAACCTAATTCAGGCGCACAGGGTGAATTTGCAGGTCTAATGGTTATAAAAGCATATCATGAATCCAGAGGTGATCACCACAGAAACATTTGTTTAATTCCTTCTTCTGCACATGGCACTAACCCAGCTAGTGCGGTTATGGCTGGAATGAAAGTAGTTGTTACCAAAGCGACTGACGAAGGGAATATTGATGTTGATGATTTACGTCAAAAGGCTGAATTGCATAAGGATAATCTGGCCGCATTGATGGTGACATATCCATCTACACATGGTGTTTATGAAGCCTCCATAAAAGAAATTACTAAAATTGTTCATTATAATGGCGGGCAAGTATATATGGATGGAGCGAATATGAATGCACAAGTTGGTTTGACTAATCCAGGAAATATAGGTGCAGACGTGTGCCATCTTAATCTACATAAAACCTTCGCAATACCTCACGGAGGAGGTGGTCCGGGAGTTGGACCAATATGCGTTGCCAAACAATTAGTCCCTTTTTTACCCGGAAATCCATTGATCAAAACCGGTGGTAAAAAGGCTATTAATGCTATTTCAGGAGCTCCTTTTGGATCTGCTTTAGCCTGTTTGATTTCATACGGATATATTAAAATGCTTGGTGCCGATGGTTTAACGGATTCTACAAAAGTTGCGATTTTAAATGCCAATTACATTAAAGAAAGATTGGATACCCATTTCCACACTCTTTATTCTGGAGAATTGGGTCGAGCTGCTCATGAACTGATTGTGGATTGCAGACCGTTTAAGGAATATGGTATTGAGGTGTCTGACATAGCGAAACGGCTAATGGATTATGGTTTTCATGCACCAACAGTATCATTTCCAGTTGCGGGAACTATGATGATCGAACCTACTGAAAGTGAAAATAAGAGAGAAATTGACAGGTTTTGTGACGCCATGATCGCTATTAGACATGAAATTGACCAAGTATCGAAAGATGACTCTAATAATATTTTGAAAAACGCCCCACATACCTTAGATATGTTGACTGCTGATGCATGGGATTACCCATATTCGAGAAATGAAGCGGCTTTCCCTTTGGAATTTGTTCGAGACAACAAATTCTGGCCGAGTGTAAGACGTGTAGATGATGCATATGGTGACAGAAATTTAATTTGCACCTGTGCTCCAATAGAGGCATATGTTTAAGATGTTATAACTTTTGAACATCGTAAAAAATAGTTAATCATAAGTTGCATTGTAACTATATTCTTTAATTTAGCCGCTGAATAAATTTTTATCATTCAAATGAATATCAAAATTACAGGTTCAGGTAGCTATATTCCTGACGTTATAGAGAAGAATGAAGACTTCCATCAACATGATTTCTTAAATGCTGATGGCACCTCTATTGACTATCCAAATGAGGTTATTGTAGAAAAGTTTAAGGACATAACTGGCATAGTTGAACGTCGTTATGCAGAAGATCATTTAGTGAGTTCAGATTTAGGTGCAATTGCAGCAGAAAGAGCAATTGCAGATGCTAATATTGACCCTGAAGAATTAGATTACATAATTGTTGCTCATAATTTTGGTGATGTAAAAGCCAACACTATTCAAAGTGATATTTTGCCATGTTTAGCCTCAAGAATTAAACACTGTTTAAAAATAAAAAACCCGCAATGTGTCGCTTATGACATTCTTTTTGGTTGTCCTGGATGGATTGAAGGAGTTATCCAAGCACAGGCATTTATTAAAGCCGGAATAGCGAAAAAATGTCTTGTGATTGGGACAGAAACCTTATCCAGAGTTGTGGACAAGCATGATAGAGATTCCATGATATATTCTGATGGAGCTGGTGCCACGGTAATTGAAGCTATTGAAGAAGAAGGTGGAATATTGTCTCATGAGACTGCATCATTCACTTTTGACGAAGCTTATTATCTTCATTTTGGATGTTCTAATAATCCGGATCTCGATAAAGACACACGCTATATAAAAATGGAAGGAAGAAAAATTTATGAATTTGCACTGAATAATGTTCCGAAGGCAATGAAAATTTGTCTTGAAAAAAGCGGTGTTGATATTAAGGATGTTAAAAAAATATTGATCCATCAAGCCAATGAAAAGATGGATGAAGCTATTGTAAAACGATTTTACAGACTTTATAAAAGCCCAATGCCTGAAGATATTATGCCTATGAGTATTCATAAATTAGGAAATAGTTCTGTAGCAACGGTGCCTACCTTGTTTGATTTAATTAAAAAAGACAATTTTAAAAGTCATTCTATAGAAAAAGGCGATATTATTTTATTTGCAAGTGTTGGTGCAGGCATGCACATAAATGCAATTGCTTACAGATACTAACATGTACGAAGGAAAATTTCCGCACAAACGTTACAAACATACACTACAGTTTTTAAAAGAACATATTCCAGAATCTGCTTCAATATTAGATTTAGGCGTAAAAAATCCGTTTACACAAATTATGGTTGAAAATGGATTCAACGTCGAAAACACTAAAGGTGAAGATCTGGACTTAGACACTTCAACTATTTTAAATTCTGATGCAGAAGTAGTTACCGCCTTCGAAATTTTTGAACATTTGCTTTCCCCTTATTCTGTTCTCAAACAAATTAATGCCGATAAACTAGTGGCAAGTGTTCCCTTAAAACTTTGGTTCTCTTCTGCATATAAGAGCAAAACAGATGAACGCGACAGACATTTCCATGAATTTGAAGACTGGCAGTTCGATTGGTTATTAGAAAAGTCAGGATGGAAAATAAAAGCTAGTAAAAAATGGACCAATCCAACTAAGAAAATTGGAATACGACCAATTTTAAGATGGTTTACCCCCAGATATTACATTGTATATGCAGAAAGAGTTTAACTTTGAGTTATTAAATTTTCAACGTTGAACATTTACATTGTCATTCCTGCTCATAATGAAGAAGACTTTCTGGCTTCTATGCTTGAATCTTTAGTTAACCAGACCATACTTCCGAAAAAAGTAGTTATAGTGAATGACAATTCTACTGATAGTACCAAGAAAATCATATCAGGTTTTACAAAAAAATACAGTTGGATTTCAACTTTAAATATAACGTCATCAAATCATCATATTCCAGGATCTAAAGTCATTAAAGCGTTTTATAAAGGTTTGGAAACACTAGATGATATATATGACATTATTTGCAAATTCGATGCAGATATCATACTTCCAAACAATTATTTAGAAAGTTTAATTCATCTTTTTAATTCTGATGACAAAATTGGAATTGCAGGTGGATTAGCATATATCAAAAAGAATAATAATTGGGTTTACGAAACTATTTCTTCTAAAGAGCATGTTCGAGGACCATTTAAGGCTTACCGAAAGGAATGTTTCAAAAAAATTGGAGGTTTAAAAGAATCTATAGGATGGGACACTTTGGATGTTTTGTTAGCACAATTTTATGGATGGAAAATTAAGACAGATAAGAGCATGCATATTAAGCACCTTAAACCAACTGGTAAGACTTATTACGATAAATCCGAATATCTCCAGGGTGAAGCCTTTTACAAAATGCGTTATGGATTTATTTTGACCTTTATTGCATCATTAAAAAGTGCTTTTAATAAAGGTAGTATTAAATATTTTATAAATACCCTTAAAGGCTATAACAAGTCTAAACAAATGAAACTGGCGTATCTGGTCACAGAGGATCAAGGAAAGTTTATTAGAAATCTGCGCTGGAAAGGCATATTCAAAAAATTGATCTAAATACTTGTTCCTACATTTGAACATGCAAGTTTTCAGGAAATTGATCTGGAATCTCTTCATTTGATTCATCCAACATTTGCCGTAGATCTATTTCTATTCCTCTTGAAATAGTTGAAATAGGCACATCATTGGCTGTCCCTTCAAACGGATTTTCACCGGCTCTTCCAATTTTTTCCATGGTATGAAATATCCAAGATACAATTACTGAAAAAGGAATAGCAGCCCAAACAAAGTGCTTTCCAATTATAGGGTATATATCTACAAGTTTGGTGCCTATTTTGGCGAATTCAGGAATAACTCCAAAAGGTAATAATAATAGAAATGTCCAAACAAAGAAGTGTCCAATTGTTGCATACTGCCTTGGATAAGGGAAATTTTTAATTCGTTCCGATTTCCCTTGGAGCGTAAACAATTCCTCCAAGACATTTTCCAGTTCTAAAAAAGAAAACTCCCAAACCAACCCTTTTTCTTTCAATTCCTTTAAATGTCTAGATTGTAGATTTAATAATGCTGTTTGTTTATTGTTCTTTGAAAGAATATACTCTTTTTCCTCTTTTGTTAAATATGAATTCAAACTTTCACTTAATGTAAATTCTCGTTCTGGAATATGAATTAAATTAGACCATCTTTTGTTGGATTTATGTTCCATAAAAACTTCCCAACTCTTATTTTGTCTCATCGCAAAACGCAATGCTGTTAACCAAGCTATATGCCGATAATTTAAAGTTTTAATCTCATGTTTTAATTCATCATTGGTCACTTTACTTTCTGCATATTCATTAGTAACCATTGCATTGACTTTCATTCCCCAAGTCCTGGACATATTGACTATTCCTCCCCAAATTTTCCTTGCTTCCCAAATACGTCCATAAGCAGCATTATTTTGGAAACCTATAACAAATGCCAAAGCAGTTCCCACAAGGGCAATAGGTGTCCAAGGAACTTGCAGCCATTTTAAATCGAAAATTTCGATGAGAATCGTAGGAATTAATGCAATAATGAAAAATAGAACTGTTTCCCATTTTGTCCATTTGGAAATATCTTGAATAGAATAAATTCTCTTTGTAAACATAAATTATAATTTAGAATGAAAAATACAAAAAGAAATTAATTCTTTCTATTCCAAAACAACCTCAATAGGATTTCCAATAGCACCATTTGGGAAACTGATGTTTAAAAGAGTTGATATAGTCGGAGCTATATCGGTAATATCCGTTCTTATGTCTGTTTCACCTTTCTTAATTCCTTTACCATAGAATATCAAAGGAATATGCGTATCATAATTAAACCCAGTATAATGGTTTGTTCCAGTTCTATTCCATGGAGTATCACTTAGGACCGCAGGACTAAATTCGAAAATAATATCTCCAGATCTCTTTTGATTATGCCCATTTCTTAGCATTGTTTCAAGAAATCCTTCTTGACCCTGAAAATGATTTATTTCAGAGGTAATGTAAACCTTAGTAATAAGTCTATATTTCAATAATTCATTTGCTACAGAATTTTTAATTTCATTTAAGGGCAACTTGTTTTCCTTAATTTTCTTGCGATCTAAATATATCTGATTATTAATCCTACTTAAAACCAATTTCGACAAATTATATTTATTCAAAAGAAAACTATTCAATTTTGCCAGCATTTTGCTATTATCAAAAAAACCTCCAGGAATCCCATGAGATTGCAGATATGCTGGTGCATGAGGCGCTCCATGATCAGCAGTTAGAAAAGTTGTATAATTTCCTTTACCCACTTTATTGTCAAGTTCAGTGAGTAATCGCTCAATATCTTTATCCAATCTAATGTAAGTATCTTCGATTTCTTTAGAATTCACTCCAAAATTATGCCCAACTTTATCTGTACTTGAATAACTTACTGTTAACACATCAGTAATATTATCCTGACCTAATCCTTCCGCTTCTATTGCCGCGATTGTAAAATCTGTAGTTAGACTATTCCCAAATGGCGTTTCTGCAATAATATTGTATTGATCATTATACTCTCTTAGACTTGGTAAATCATATGGAAACGTTGGTTCGTCTTTACCTTTAAATCCTCCTTCAAACTTATTGTTATCCCTTCCACTTTCAATATATGTGTCTATGTTATAAAAGGTATCCCAAACCTTAAAATAAGATTCTGTAATATCAGAATTGTTAAAATCATTTACCCAATCTGGCAATTTATTCATGTAGTATGAACTCGATATCCAGTTACCAGTGCCATTTTTCTTGTAATCAAACCAATATGCTGCGTTAGCCGAATGACCTGCTGGCAAAATAGCACCTCTATGTTTGATTGATATTCCTATTGTTTTACCTTTCATTTGAGTAAACAATCTGTTTTCATCAGCAAACGTATTTGTTATCAATCTGTGTGGCGACATCTTACCGTCCTTGTAGTTCGTTCCAATTGGTTCAATGGAATTATCAGTGACGCAATTCACGTTTCGCATTAATTCATAATCAAACCAGTCATTACCTATAATTCCATGATATTTTGGAGTGGTCCCAGTGAAAATTGATGCATGTCCTGGTCCTGTTTTTGTTGGTATGTAATTAAAATGGTTGTTCTTACAATTAAATCCATTATTTATCAATCGCTTGAAACCCCCATTACCATATTTACTATCAAAACGAGTTAGGTAATCGTACCTCATTTGATCAACAACTATAGCAACAAGCAATTTTGGATTCTGTTTTTGGACATCGGTTTCAGATTGATCTTTATTCTCAATAACAACGTTTTGAGCATTGCAGTTCAATAATAGTAAAATTACAAATGCGTAGAATATATATTTTTTCATTTCCTGGATTGTAAGACAAACAAAAATAGCACTTTTTAAATTTCCTTTATTCAAAATAATAGTAAATTATCTTATGTTATTTTTTACTTTAGCAATTGTAAAAATTCTCAATGAAATACCTTCATAATATCGGAGTTTATTTTTTAATGTTGGTTGAAATATTTCGCAAACCAACCAAGTGGTCATTCATGAAGGGTTTGATCCTAAAAGAAATAGATGACCTGATAATTGGATCTTTAGGTATTGTTGCTTTTATTTCATTTTTTGTTGGCGGCGTTGTAACCATACAAACAGCTTTGAATATAGACAACCCGCTGATACCAACAACCCTGGTTGGGTTTGCTACCAGGCAATCTGTTATTTTGGAATTTGCTCCAACTTTCATTTCAATTATCATGGCTGGAAAGGTTGGTTCATTTATAACATCTAGTATAGGTACTATGCGAGTTACAGAACAAATAGATGCGCTTGAAGTTATGGGGATTAACGCGTTAAACTATTTAGTTTTTCCTAAATTCATTGCCTTATTGTTCTATCCTTTTGTGATTTCTATTGCTATGTTCTTAGGTGTTTTAGGCGGATTAGCTGCATGTGTTTATGGTGGCTTTACCACAATGGATGATTATATCACCGGAGTTCAAATGGACTTTACACCATTTCACATTACATATGCTTTTATTAAAACTTTAGTTTTTGCTATACTATTGGCT
>JABDOZ010000026.1 GCA_013043005.1 Flavobacteriaceae bacterium
ACTTTTTAAGAATAAAATGAAAACGCTAAAATCAAATACGAAGTAAAGAATGTTGCTAACATCGGCTATAGCTCATGGCTAGTGTAGTAGTACTAAAAAAGTAAAAATATTCATGAACCCAACCAGGCTATTCGTTTCCATCGGACGCAGCATTAAGACCGCCCGCCACGAGCCATAGCCCCACCTTCGTAGCCAATTAAAAGCAATTACATATGGACAAGCAATTAAAAATTAATTTGTTCTAAAAAGCGCATTTATGGTTATTAATACCTTTTGCCTTCACAATTGCTGGCTTTTATCTCTCATATTGGAGTAAATTTAGCGAAGCTCCTTGGCGCCAACATATACATGGACTATCAGCTACGGTTTGGTATATACTGGTGATTATGCAACCATGGTTGATTCATAATAAACCTCCTAAATACCATAAAAAATTAGGACTTATAGGCATATTTTTAGCAGGAGCTGTAGTTTTTTCAGCACTTCAAGTCATGCCTTATCAGGTTGTAAACGAGTTTCTTCCAGACGTTCTCAAATACGGATTCTCATTTGCCGATTTATGTGCCTTAACTGGGTTCAGTATTTGTGTTGTAGTTGGAGTAATGAAGGCTAAAAATATTGATGTTCATGCGCGCTGGTTAATATCAACTGTCTTTTGGATTTTACTACCAGCTACTGCAAGGTTAGTCTACTTCCCATTAGTGAATGCATATGAGGGAAACCCTCCGCCTACCTATCTTCAATCGGTTTATATATGTTGGATATTAACAACTCTGATACCATTGATTTTTATGATGTACTTAGATCATAAAAAGGAAAAAAAAGTATATAGACCATATATATTTACTTTAATTGGAGTCTCATTTTATACTTTGGCTATTAAACCCATGGGTGAATGGCAATGGTGGATTGACATTTGTCATAACATTATTGGAAAAGGGATGTAAGTAAACTGGCTACAACAACGTGTATAACCCACGCTGTGTCTTACCTGCCCGCCTCAATAATTGAAAATATGGTGGCCGTGCCTGCGGCAGGCAGGCAGGCGGGAACCCAAAAAATCATTAACTTCAAATCAAATAATTTTTTGTGTTACCTGTGATTCGTGTTAGCATAGCGCAGGCCATACCTGCCTGCTGGCAGACAGGCCTGTCTGCCGACAGGCAGGCACGAGACCGTTGTGCGTCATACTGAAAAACAAAAATCCATAAAAAACGGGACAGCCGAAAACCGATCAAAGTAGGCACTAAACAAAGATGATTATGAAAATAACAACCAACCGACTGACTTTACTCGTAACACTTTTTGCATTGGCTTTTGGATTACAGAGTTGTGAACAAAAACAAAAGGAAGAAACGAAAGAAGTTGAAAAAGAAGTAATAGTTGAATCTGAAAAACCTGAATATTTTCTCTTACGACCAGAAGTGGAAAAAGCTTATGGATATTCTCACGCAGTAAAAATTGGAAATGATATAAAAATTTCTGGAGCTGTGAGTATGGATGATGAAGGAAATCCAACCGCAATTGGCGATATAGAACAACAAATAAAAAACTGCTATGCGGATTTGGAAAAAATATTAAAACACTATGGTTGCACATTTGACGATGTGGTAAAAGAAAACATTTTTACAACTGATATGGCACAAATGTTGGAAAAATCAGCATATCGTGCTGAAATATATAAAAACGGATTTCCCACTGGTTCCTGGCTTGAAGTAAAGGGATTGGCATTACCTGAATTTATGGTGGAAATCGAATTGGAAGTACATAAATCTGAATAAAAGTACGAACGCATAACAACGGCTATAGTTCATTACGGCTGAAATTCCTACTCGGAATTTCTAGCCTTTTTGCTAAATTTATGGTTACGGCGGAATGATACTCGCGTACCATGCCGTAACGAAACCATAGCCAAGACCGTTGTGCTCCATAATGACCAAATACTAATCAATGATAAAATTCTTTAGAAAAATCCGCTAAAACTTGCTTATGAAAAATAAAACTGGAAAGTATTTGAAGTATGCTATTGGTGAAGTTATACTTTTAGTCATTGGAATATTGATTGCTCTTCAATTAAATAATATGAATGAAGCTAACAAAAACAAAGGTTATGAAAAAGAATACCTTTTTAGAATCCAATCAGACATTAATCAAGATATAGCCGAATTAGAAAAACACTTTAAAACTGATACTCTTAAACTAGATTCTTATACATTTTTAAGTCGGTTATTGAGATCAAACTCTATAAATACAAGTCCTGAAACATTATTAATGCATTTAAGCAGAACTGCAAAATTAAATTGGTTTGAGGGGAAAAATATAGTTTTTGAAGATATGAAGTCTTCAGGTAAAACTTCTCTAATAGCATCAGATACCTTAAGGAATAAAATTCAAATTTACTATAGATTATTCGAGGAGGTTATAAAGCAAGAAAGACTTAACAATAACAACATCATAAAATATATCGACAATATTAACGCATCCATAGATCCTGGCCCTTTTATAGAAGCGGGAATGCAAAAAAGATGGAATGCGAACTTTGATCAAATAACTTCTATTGATTTATTTTATACGGTGAGTAACCTAGATGATAACAAAAAAAATCTCATTTCTAATAATTATAGTTTAACAAAAACTCAAATTTTAAGTTGCCACGCAATCCGTTTTAGTTTATATCAAGAAGGAATTAAAATATCTAAATCTATTGATGATTATTTAAAGTTAAATAAATAACGAAAGCCTGCCTACCGCAGGCAGGCAGGCACGAGACCGTTGTGTGCAAGCTGAATAAACCATAAATAATGAAGCAAATAATACCTATTCTTTTTGTCCTATTTATAATTGATGCTCAATCACAAGATTTTACAGCAGAATTTAATAAAAAACTTGACTCTCAAATTGAAAAATACGTTGAAGGTGTATCGCCAGGAATGGCAGTTGGCGTCGTTAAGAATAGTGAAATTGTATATCAAAAATATATAGGTTATTCAAATCTCGAAAATCAAACGAAGATAAATGAAAATACAAGTTTCAACATAGCCTCAAATGCTAAACAATTTACTGCACTGTGCATATTGAAATTGATTGAACAGGGTGAACTTAAGTTGGATGATGACATTAGGACATACCTACCTAGATTATACAAAAATATAGAGTACAAGATTACTATTTCAAATTTATTGACTCATACAAGTGGCATCAGAGATTACTGTGATTTAATGGCTCTTCAAGGAAAGACTTGGTGGAAGTCGTTTATTGACAATGATGACGCCATTGGACTTTTAGAATCTCAATCAGACTTAAATTTTCAACCTGGAACAGAACATCTATATAGTAATTCAAACTATATTCTTCTGACTGAAATAATTAAAAAAATAACTGGCCAAAATTTTAGCTCATACGCTAAATCGATATTTATTGAATTAGAATTGTCAAGCACTAGTTTTTTAACGAATTATATGGCAATTATCCCGAATAAAGCAAGACCATATAGCAATTGGGGTAGTTGGCGTGAGTATCCTTCAATCACAGAAGTTCACGGAGACGGAGCATTATTTACTACTTTGATTGATCAACTTAATTGGGAACAAATAATCCAAAATAATAATGGAAAGTATATTTCTAAACAAATCATTGAAAAGTCTCAAATTCCTATTGCAATGGACAACGGTTATGGATTAATGTTTGATACTTATAAAGGATTGAAATACGCTTACCACAATGGGAACACAGGCGCTTATAACGCGACATTTTTAAGATTTCCGAATGAAAAATTAGCGATCGTGGTGATGTCCAATAATAGCAATGTACCTACAAATAATTTAGCCAAACAGTTAGTAGATATAGTATTAAAATTAGAAAATGTTAAAACAGAACCTTCTGTATATCCAGCTAACCCTGATAAGGTTGAAAAACTGAAGGACTTACAAAGAATCACAGGTATCTATGAAAACGAGGATGGAACCATCATAAGAATCACAGAAAAAGATGGCTCAGTTTATCGAGAATTATATCAACGAGACCCTGTTAGGCTAATCAACGAAAGGGAGGGTCTATTTTACTATGAAACTATCCAAGATTTGAAAATTAATTTTGAAAACTTTGGTAAGGAAGACGAGCAATTCACTTTGTATAAGTCTAGTCAAGAGCCATCTACCTACCGTAAAATATCAAATATTGATATGACTGACATTAACAAGGTCGAATTGAATGGAAGATATATCAATAATGAGACAGACACGGAAATCATTCTAAAACACAAAGAAGAAAATAGTTATTCTCTAACAAAAAATGGTCGAGAAAGAAACGCTGAGCTAATTTCACCTGACTATTTAAGGATGATGGATGTATATAAAATCGAAATCTTAAGAGATGAACAAAATAAGGTAGTAGGATTAAATATAGATAGAGGTCGAATAAAAAACGTGATATTTAAAAGAATGTAAACAAAGCCAGCACACAACAATGTGTATAGCCCACGCTTCTATCCTCCCGCCTGGCTTCGCCATTCGGGCAAGTACCCAAAAATTAATTATCTTAGAATCATTATCTGCCCTTCGGGATGCCTACCCCAAATGTCCACAGGACATTTGATATTGCAAGGCAATATTCCGCTCCGGCAGTGTGTAACAATGGTTTGCGGCTTATCAGCGCAGGTCATACCTGCCTACCGCAGGCAGGCCTGTCTGCCGACAGGCAGGCACGAGACCGTTGGCATCAAACAAAGTCAAAGTATATGAAAGTTAAACTTAAAAAAATTGCACTATTAATAGAAATAATAGGAGGATTAGCAATCTTAATCTCCTTGGTTTTTGTTGGT
This sequence comes from Flavobacteriaceae bacterium, assembly GCA_013043005.1. Classification (GTDB taxonomy): domain Bacteria; phylum Bacteroidota; class Bacteroidia; order Flavobacteriales; family Flavobacteriaceae; genus Site-B1. The sequence continues at coordinate 4,820 of JABDOZ010000026.1, forward strand.
ATACAATTGAAAGAAAACACAGTTGCAACTAGATCAGCCACTGCAACTGCCACAATTGATACGATGACAAATTGGTACGTTACAATGGGTTCAAATGCA
>JABDOZ010000150.1 GCA_013043005.1 Flavobacteriaceae bacterium
AGGGTAAAGCAACACCAATGATCATCGTTATGCCTGATGCTAAAACTACTCAATTAGGTTATTTTAATCTTATTGATGGAAGCTGGAATTATGAGGACTATTTCTTTAAAGAACTTATGCCTTATGTCGAAAAAACCTATCGCATAAAAGGAGAAAAACGCTATCGTGCGATTGCTGGGTTATCGATGGGAGGAGGTGGCACATTTGTATATGCAATGCACAGACCAGATTTGTTTTCTGCAGCTTGCCCTTTAAGCGCTTATACAGGACCTACAACTGTTGAGCAAGCCATTAGTGACAACAGATTATATTTTCAAGTTGGTACAGATCCTGAAAAGGCAGCAAAATTCGTAAAAGAACACAGCGCTTTAGAACTTATAAAATCATTAGATAAAGAAACCTTAAATAGTGTGCGTTGGTATATTGACTGTGGAGATGACGATTATTTATACGAAGGCAACAGTTTGGTTCACATAGCATTGAATAAGAAAGGTGTAAAGCACGAATTTAGAATTCGGGATGGAGGACATACCTGGACCTATTGGCGAGATTCTCTACCTGAAGTTTTAAAATTTGTGTCTGATGGGTTTCATCAGTATTAATTAATTAAAATATTTAAAAATCAAACCATGTTAAAAAATATTATAGAATCCAGTCCAAAAGAACTTGATTTAACCAACGAGCAACATTCAGAATTTATAATTGAAGCAGTTGAAGCTATTTTAGAAAAGGGTTATACAATTTCTGAACTAGAAAAATTAGAAGATGAATTAATTGCAGATTCTGCAAATTCCAATATTTTTATCTTATTGGCGCTTAAAATTGCCAAATCAAAGATTCTTTCCTCAAAGGTTGCAGAACCATTATTTATTTCGGTTGTTTTTGCGGTTTACAAAGAACACAATAGAATTAAGAAAAAAAGTGAACATCCGCATGGAGAAGATTTTCTAGTAAAAAAAGCTAACCAACTTGAATGGCTATTTAATAGCCAACCAGATATTAATTGGGAATTAATTATTGTTGATGATGGTTGTCCTGAAAGAAGTGGGGAAATAGCACAATCAATCATTGATGAAAACAAATTAAACGATAAGGTGCGAGTATTGCAATTATCTGAAGCTATCGATCAACAATTGCCACCTGCAAAATCAATTGAATCAACAAATGACAGCCAAAAAGGAGGTTCGATAGTTTATGGAATGTGGGACGCAGTTCAGCATAAAAGAGAAAAAGATCATATTGTTGTATATACAGATGCAGACCTTTCCACACATTTGGGCCAACTCATGCTATTAGTTAATCCTTTACTAAATCAAGATAAATTAGTGGCTATTGGTTCAAGACGAGAACCAAAATCTGTGGTAATAAAAAAAGGAAGCAGAAATGACAGAGGAAAGATGTTCATTTATTTATGGAAACGGTTAATACCTAATTTAGGAGAAATCATCGACACACAATGTGGTTTCAAAGCGTTTAGATCAGAAATTATTCCGGAAATAATAGTTGAAATGATTGAGCAAAAGTTTGCTTTTGATATTGAATTATTGCTGAGAACGCATTTAATAGAAAAAAACTCTATAGCTAAAGTTGCAATTGCATGGATTGATAGTGAGGAAGCATCAACCACGACAGATATACAACCTTATTTACCAATGCTTAAGCAGATAGTAAAGATGTATAAAAAGTATTTTGATGAGAATGAGCTGTCCAATGAATTTGCTTCTTTTATTGAATCGCTCAACGATGAAGAATTCGATAAGCTGTTGAATAATATTCCGAAGGACATAACTAATAGGGAACCTATGGAATTTACCGATTATGATGCTGTAAGAGTTTCAAGTTTTAGATTAAATTAAAAGTCAAAAAAATATATAAAATTGAAATTAACCATTCATAAAATTAATATTTCAGATGAATGGTTACTAATATTCATTTTTGCTTTATCAAAACTTCTGATTCATTTTCTCACAGTTAACAATTTTGAACTTCATAGAGATGCCTATCTTTATTATGCCCAAAGTGAACATCTGGCTTGGGGCTATGTTTCGGTGCCGCCATCAATTGCAGTAGTTGGTAAATTGGCAACTTCAATATTTGGTAATACTACTTTTGGTCTTAGATTCTTTCCAGCCTTAATTGGAGCAATAAGTGTGCTCATAATTGGCTTATTTGTAAAGGAAGTGGGAGGTAAGAAAAAAGCAATTACTCTTGCCTGTCTAGCTTATATTTTATCGCCTTCATACCTTCATACTAATTTTCTTTTTCAACCTGTTGCCTTCAATCATTTCTATTGGTTGCTTTCGGGATATTTGATTTTTAAGTTGATCAAGCAAAACAATCCCAAAATTTGGATCTGGATTGGAATCACATTCGGCTTAGCCTTTTTAAATAAGTATTCCATAGTATTCTTTTATGCTGCTTTTGGTGTTGCCTTGCTTTTTTCAACCCATCGAAAATTAATTCTTTCAAAATATTTTTTGTTTGCTGTCATCGCAGGGCTATTAATAATTACACCAAACCTTCTATGGCAAATTGATAACAATTGGCCAGTTCTCCAGCACATGGATGAACTGCGAGAATCACAACTTGTTCACGTTAGATTATCCGATTTCATTTTAGCTCAGTTTTTAATGAATATGCAGGCAATTGTAGTCTGGATTTTGGCTTTGGTATTTCTTTTATTCAACAGAATTGAAAAGAAGTATAGACTATTTGGCTACATGTATATTTTCATAATCTTATTGTTAATTGCCGGAAGTGGTAAATCTTATTATACTTTAGGGGTTTACCCTATTCTTTTTGTATTCGGAGCTTATTTTATAGAAAAGTACGTTAAAAAATATGCTTCAGTATTAGTTGGTTTCCTTGTAATTTTTATGTTCTATTCGCTGTATATTTCTCAATCTTTTGATGGTATTCCTCTTTCTACGTTTGATAAGGCTTACAATAGGGAAGCTTTTCGTTGGGAAAACGGTGTAAATAATGATATACCACAGGATATGGCAGATATGACAGGTTGGAAAGAAATTGGCGAAGAGGTGAGTAAAATTTATACTAGCCTTGGAGAAGAAAATAAAGAAAATTGTGAAATTTATTGCTATCACTATGGACAAGCTGGAGCAGTGATGTTCTATGGTAAAAATGTTGGTATTCCTCAACCTATTTCTCCAAATGGTAGTTTTGTTTTTTGGTCACCTGAAAGTATTTCTACTAAATATGTTATTTATATTCATTCAGATTTAGGAAATGATGTAGATCCAGATAAGCAACTCCCACAATTATTCGAAAAAGTGACCTTAATTAAAACTATTGATAATAAATATTTTAGAGAAAACGGAACTAAAATTTATTTATGTGAATCACCTAATGAAGAAGCCAAAATCTTCTATGAAAATATGATGAAAGACTTGAAGGATAATTATCGGTAAAAGACGTTTTTTATCGTTCAGTAATTTGTATTAACCAATTAAATAATTGTAGACTGTCCTAAATGGATATTTTTAAAGTTGAAGTTGGAGTCATCAGGATTAGTAATAACATCCTCAATAAAATCACCAACCTTACTGGTTGTTATATTATCAAACTTGCTGTTTAAATCTGGTGTTGTAATGTGCAGTTTCAAAGATTTATCAACTGCTTTTCTTATTAGGTCGGCTTCCTCTGTCAATTCAAAATGATCCAGTAACATGGCTGCAGATAAAATAGATGCAATAGGATTAGCAATTCCTTTTCCTGTGGCCTGAGGATACGATCCATGTATTGGCTCGAACATAGCGTGTTTGTCACCTACAGAAGCAGAAGCCAACAAACCAATAGAGCCTCCAATTACACTGGCTTCATCACTAATGATATCGCCAAACATATTTTCTGTCAATATCACATCAAACTGTTTAGGATTCATTATCATTTGCATCGCAGCATTATCAACGAATAAAAAGTCCAATGCGACTTCTGGATACTGTTCAGCAATTTCGGAAACCACTTTTCGCCATAATCTGGAACTTTCCAATACATTTGCTTTATCAACCAAGGTTACCTTATTATGTCTGTTTTTAGCTGCTTTAAATGCCAAATGTGCAATGCGTTCTATTTCATGTCTGTTGTATTCACAAAGATCTGATGCCGTATCGCCATCTTCGCTTAATTTCTTTTCACCAAAATAAATACCTCCGGTGAGTTCACGATAAATACAAATGTCTGCACCTTTTATGTTATCCTTTTTTAGAGGGGATTTTTTCAACAAACTATCGTATGCCTTTACAGGACGTATGTTGGCATACAAGCCTAATTCCTTTCTCAATTTCAGCAATCCTTGTTCCGGACGCACCTTAGCAGAAGGATCACTATCGTATTTAGGATGTCCGATGGCACCAAATAAAACAGCATCAGTTTCCCTGCATAATTTCAAGGTTTTATCAGGTAAGGGATTTCCGGTTTCTTCTATAGCAATTGCGCCGACTTTTGCTTCGTTGAACACTAAATGATGGTCGAACTCAGTGGCTATGGCTTTTAAAACCTTTATAGCTTGATCTGTAACTTCTGAACCTATACCATCACCTGAAAGAACAGCTATCTTTAGTTTCATTAAGCTGATTTTATTTCGTTATAAATTTTACTGGTCTCAATTATCTGATGGATATCGTTATCATCAATTTCCTTTTTTCTATCAGCAAAAGACAAAAAGTTAGCATATACTTCATCCAGTTGTAATTTAGTCAATTCATAACCTACTTTTTTCGCTCTATATGCCAGTGCAGCTCTACCACTTCTGGCCGTTAAAACAATAGCAGAATCAGTAACACCTACATCCTTGGGATCTATTATCTCATATGTTTCCCTGTTCTTGATGACTCCATCCTGATGGATTCCGGAACTGTGAGCGAAAGCATTTGCGCCAACAATCGCTTTGTTTGGTTGGGTATAGATTCCCATACTATCAGACACCAATTGGCTGATGCCGTATAACATTTCTGTTTGGATATTGGTCTCCAGATCTAAATAGGGATGCTGCTTCAAGATCATGACTACCTCTTCCAAAGCCGTATTTCCTGCGCGTTCACCAATTCCATTAATGGTGCACTCAATTTGTCGTGCTCCATTGATAACACCTTCAATAGAATTAGCTGTTGCCAATCCAAGATCGTTATGGCAATGACAAGACAAGATCGCTTTTTCAATCCCCTTAACGTTCTCCATTAAATACTTCATTTTGGCACCATACTCATGTGGTAAGCAATAGCCAGTTGTGTCAGGAATATTCAAAACTGTTGCACCAGCTTCTATAGCTACTTCGCATACTCTAGCCAGGTAATCATTGTCAGTACGTCCTGCATCTTCAGCGTAGAATTCAACATCTTCAACAAAAGATTTCGCAAAGTTAACTGCAGCGTAAGCCCTATCTAATATTTCTTCTCTGTTCGAGTTGAATTTATGTATGATGTGAGAATCTGATGTGCCTATACCCGTATGAATTCTTGGCTTCTTTGCATATTTTAATGCCTCAGCGGCAACTTTAATATCATTTTCTACAGATCTCGTTAATCCGCAGACAGTAGCATTTTTCACCAATTTTGATATTTCTTCAACCGATTTGAAATCACCTGGACTTGAAACTGGAAATCCGGCTTCAAGAACATCAACACCCAGACTATCAAGCTGTTCTGCAATAACCAACTTCTGGTTTGTATTTAATTTACAACCCGGAACTTGCTCCCCATCTCTAAGTGTTGTATCAAATATTTCTACTTTATTCGTCGACATTTATTCAATTAAATTTTCTTATTGTCCAACGAATTTATATTTTGGATAAGTAATTCAATATTACATAATGAGTACATTACGATGTTCAAACTAAAAATAATATGTTAAAAAACACGTAATCAATCATATACAATAATAATCCATTGATGACTAAAGCCCAAAAAGATAATTTATTTTTGTTGGTTAAATCACTGACAAAATCAGAAAAACGGCAGTTTAAGCTGTATGTTGGGCGTCTGGGCGTTAATACCGACTCAAAGTATTTAAACTTATTCAATATTTTAGATAAATTATCGGTTTATAATGAAGCCACAATTCTTAAATCAGGTATTGTAAAAAAACAACAACTGGCCAATGTAAAAGCCCATCTTTACAAACAAATTCTGATAAGCTTAAAACTAAACCCATCTCATCAGAATATTCGTTCTCAAATCAGGGAACAATTGGATTTTGCATCAATTTTATACCACAAGGGACTTTATAAGCAAAGTCTCAAAATATTGGATAAAGCAAAAGAAGTTGCTATCAAGAATGAAGAGAAAAATCTGGCATTTGAAATAGTTGAATTAGAAAAAATAATCGAATCTCAATATATTACCAGAAGTATTAGCGGAAGAGCTGATGAATTGACTGTTCAAGCTAAAGAATTGAGTGAAGCAAATGTGATTACTAGCAAACTATCTAATTTATCATTACAGCTATATGGCATTTTTTTAAAAACCGGGTACGTAAAAAATGAAGCAGAAAGTAAATGGATATCTGATTATTTTTATGCCAGACTACCAAAATATAAAATAGAAGATTTAGGTTTTAGAGAAAAGTTATGGCTTTACAAAGCACGCCTATGGTATAGTTTTTTAATGCAGGATTTCTTGAATTGTTATAAATACTCAATGAAATGGGTGGATCTTTTTTATCAGAATCCAAATATGATAAAATTGAATCCAGTATTTTTCTTAAAAGGAAATAACTATTTACTTGAGTCATTATATTTTTTGAAGAACAAAGAAAAATTTGCAGAATCGCTTCGAAAATTGGAGGAGATGGCAGCGTCTAAAACATTTCCTAAAGATGAAAATGTAGAAGCTTTATCATTTTTATATATAAATTTAAATAAGATCAATTTATATTTTATAGATGGCAGTTTTGAAGAAGGTTTGTCTCTTATTCCACAAATTGAATCGGATTTGAAACAATTTTCTGACAGGATAGATGGACATCATATTATGACATTTTATTATAAGTTTGCCAGTTTGCATTTTGGAGCAGGTAACAATAAAAAATGTATTGAATATTTAGAAAAAATAATTTTAAATAAGTCTTTATCAATGCGTGAAGACCTTTTATGTTTTGCCAGAGTTTTAAATTTAGTAGCTCATTATGAAGCTGGATTAGATTACCATATAGATGCCCTATTGAGGAGCACTTATAAATTCTTGATCAAAATGAATGATTTACATGAGGTACAAAATGAAATGATAAAATTTATTAAGAGTTTAGATGATATTTATCCGCAAGACCTCAAAAAAGCATTTGTGAAATTGCATGATACACTCATTGAGTTTGAAGATAGACCATTTGAGAAAAGAGCTTTTCTTTATTTAGATATTATATCTTGGTTAGAGAGTAAAATTGAAAATAAACCTGTTGCCCAAATTATTAAAGATAAATATTTGGCAAAATATGCGTCATAAATTTGTGGTTTTCACAATAATTAAAAAAAAATTCAAAATTTAATGCAAAAATATTTGCATTTAAAAATTAATAAAATATATATTTGCGCTCACAAAGTTCAAAAACTTATTGAAGTGTTATCAAGAAAGGTGGAGGGATTAGACCCGTTGAAAC
>JABDOZ010000029.1 GCA_013043005.1 Flavobacteriaceae bacterium
TTCGAAATGATGCCAAATTCTTTAAGCAAATTGGACAAAGAAATTGGCTAAAAATAATTTTAAATGACTTTAAAAATAACGAGAGCACAACAACGGCTATAACTCATCACGCCACAGGCGTGACGAAATCATACTTGTCAACCGTACCAGCGGTAGCTGGGTAGGTAGAGCCAAGACCGTTGGCAGCAAGCAAAAAAAGGAACATGAAAATATTAATTATAGGTGGGAAAGGAACAATCGGACAGCCTGTCACGGAACACTTTCAAATTGAAAATGAAGTAATCGTTGCAGGTCGAAGTAGTGGAGAAGTTAACATTGATATAGCCGACATTAACTCAATTGAAAAAGGATTAAAAACGCTGAAAAAAGTGGATGCAATAGTCTGTATCGCAGGAGAAGCAAAATGGGCCAATTTCAATGAACTTACAGAAGAAGACTACTACATTGGACTTAGAAGTAAATTAATGGGACAAGTAAATCTTGTTCGAATTGGGAAAAACTACCTGACATCAGGCGGTTCAATCACACTCTCAACTGGAATATTAGCGGACGACCCTGTGATCAAAACCACAAGTGCAGCGATGGTAAATGGAGCAATTCACAGTTTCGTCAAAGCAGTAGCATTGGAAATTGAAAATGGTATTCGAGTTAATGCGGTGTCATTAGGAATGGTCGAAGATGCTTATGAGAAGTACAAAGACTATTTCCCAGGACACAATCCTGTTCCAATGAAAAAGGCGGTCAACGCCTTTGTGAGAAGTGTAAATGGAAAGGGAAGTGGAGAAATTATCCGAGTATATGAAAAATAAAAAGCCAGCAGCCAACAATCGCTATAAAACATGCCCTACGGGACACGTTTCTTAGCGTGAACGTTGTCATTAATCTCGAAAACAAACAAGTGTTCTATAAAAAACAAACTATATCACAATTGACTTCAATTGATTCAAATGTTTCTGGCAGAGCGAAAAAGCTAGTAAATAAGGATATAGAGAAACTAAAGCTGAACGAAATTGCATATTTAATAAGAGAAAGTATTGAAACTGGAGTTTGCATTCCAATTGCGAATAAAAAACTTAAAGAACAAGATATTGAAATTTCGATGCTTCATAGAAATTTGAATTCAGAAAACCAAAGAGAATTAGTAAGAGAATTGATATTATTGGAAGATTGTTATTGGGATAGAAACGCTAAAGCTTTTAAAGAACTGAAGGATATTCTTGGTACCCAAATAAACTATTTACATATTCCATCACATCTAAAAGAAAGATTTATGAATTACCAAACGAAAAATCTTGTATGGGACGAAAAATCAATTGAGCACTTCCATTTGTATATGAATGACTCAAGAATGGGTGTTTTTACTGGTTATGAAATGATTATCACCTTAAAACGAGCAATTCTCAACGGTAATTCAGTTCTTTATAAGTGTAATGGGAAAAATGTTACAATCCAAACAATAGAAGAATTCGAAAAATTAATCGTCGACAACTTAAATTGCAATGATGAATTAAAGAATTTACTGGAAAAAGAAATCGAAATAAAAGACTAATGCCAACAACGGCTATAATCCAGCGCTGCTTTCCTTCTTAATTGAAAATTCCTACATTTAAATAAAACAAGGAACTGGCATGAATAGGGTAGAGGTCAGGACAGGCTTTTTCCAAGGCTAATTTTTTCCGCCCCGATAGCTATCGGGGGGACCAACCATTAACTAATGATCAAATTTTTTAGAAGAATGTATTAATCCTTTGACTTAATTATTAATACGCCATTAGCGCCTTCAGAACCATATATCGCGGCAGAAGCGTCCTTAAGAACTGTAATCGATTTAACCTGGGTAACGTCTATAAAATTAATATCCTCTATAATATTACCGTCGAAAACAAAAAGAGGTTCGCCTAAAGAATTGAATGATTTGGCACCTCTTATTCTAATTTGGTTATTTCCCGTAACTACCACTCCAGATACGCGTCCTCTTATATAATCATAGATATTGACAAAAGAACTAGAATTTTGATCCTCATCAAAATCGAGTTCTGAAACGCTATAGGTAAGCTGTTTATCTTTAACTTCACCATAACCCAAATCTATTTTAGGAGAGTTATTAGCACGAGTTTCAGGGTCTAAATACCGAAACGTAATGGATGGCTCCCCATTATAAGAGGCAGTCATTAA
>JABDOZ010000165.1 GCA_013043005.1 Flavobacteriaceae bacterium
TTTTACTCAAAATTACAACAAAATTCGTGAAAGAATTGGTTGCTAAAAATTGAATAAAATTGATAAACCATTAGGCAATCTATGAGTTTTTTGGGAATAAAAAGTAAGGTATTTGCAAAACGACACCTGAGATCAGAGCGAAATATTAAAGAGATTTTTCAATGAATGCTGAAACTGCTTAAAAATCTTGGATAAGGTCCTTTTGGAAACTTTTTCTGAAAGATCGATCTTATCGAATGGACCTTCAGAATCTACAGTTTTCGATATATGGTCAGCACTTTCTCCCTCTTTAAAGGACTGTAATTCTGCATCCATGGCTTCCAGGTCGATCCCATGAACGTATTTGTCATATAATTTGATCCTGATAAAGTATACAAAGGGAATGACAACCATACATATTGGTAGCAACCACATTACATTATCAGTGTCAATGAATTTATCTTCTGAGTATATTACTTCGAACAGTTGAAATGTATACATACAAAGTGGGATCAGAATGATATGATACCACCAATGCTTACAGGTAAAAAACCATATTGCCAAAAGGTATATAGGAACAATTTTACTCATTAAAAACCAAACATAAGTACTCAAATCAGGAAACCCATTATTGTCTACTATATATCCAAAAAGTGAGATTGTAGCATCTGGATCTTCTGAAAAATAAACGTGAATCTTATATATGAAAGGAGATGCTATAATCAAAAAAATCGCAATAGATTCTATAATAAATCTTCTACGTGTTTTCGATTTTTTATTTGATTTTATCCTCATAATAGACGAATATTAATATTCTTCTATTTTCAGTAACGAAAAAAGGGCCGACTTATTTGGTCGCCCCTTTAAATTATGAGATTTAAATTTTAAAAGATAATGGTATATCTAAAATTATATCTTTTTTGTAAGTTTAGTTTTGTCAACTGCATTTTCATACAATTGATCATCCTCGGCCGTATTGGGCGTACAAGCAGCGGCAACTAAAACTAACATGGCAGCAAAAGCAAAAAGTAATTTTCTAGTGTTCATCGTAGAATAGTGTTAAAATTCAGGATTCATTTTCATTCTCATTTCAAATATAGGGAAAGGATTTGAATTAAAATACAGATTATCGATAAAATTTTACCTTTTAACGAAGAAAACTGCAGTTAATCGATTCTGATTGTCGTTTGCAGGGAGATAAAAAAGTTCAATTTCAGCCTAGATAGCTCGCAGGGTAAGCTTGCGGGTTACAGGACCGAGAATCCTTAAATGCAGATCAATACATTCATCAGGGAGTAAATCACCCACTTTTTCAGGCCATTCAATAAAGACCCATAGGTCCTCGGCAAGATATTCCTCCAGTCCCAGGTCCAGCGCTTCCTCCGGATTGTTCAATCGGTAAAAATCAAAATGATAGCCCAGGAGGGCACCATTCGGATAATGATATTCATTGACTATACCAAAAGTAGGGCTGTTGGCCTGTTCTATTCCCCCCAGTTGTTTTACCAGGGCCTTGATAAAGGTGGTTTTTCCCGCTCCCATATTCCCACTTAAGCATAAAATACTGTGCTCAGGAACTGTGGAAATGACTCTTGCAGCGGCAGTGCCTATTTCTTTATTGGTATAGATTATTTTCTCCATATCATAAAAAATACTATATTTAAATAGTGTAATAGTCTATTCGCTTTTGTTCTCTACCGTCTATACCAACGGTTTTATCATTCTGTAGATGAACCAAGGTGCAAATATCTTTGATTTGAAATAGGTATGAAAATTTGGGAGAAAAAATATATCAAAGGAAATTTAATTGCCTTACTGATTATAATATCACCCATGCTGGTTTATTTACATCTTTTATTTAAAGGTAAAACGGAAAATTTTGAAATACTTGGCATAAAAATTCACAATTGGTTGAATAACAATGAAATATTTTTTTGGATGCTTTTAAATGATTTAGTGCCATTAGTATTATTGTTAGCGTTTTTCTTCACCACAATAAATAAATGGAGATACTTGCTGCTAGTTTTAACTACAGCTTACTTCTTGTCTATCCTTTATACATTGGATGTTTTTCAAACCTTTGCTGAATCAGTTTTATCATTTAAGGCCCTAGTTTGTATTATACTATTTGTTTTATTACAATTGTTTATTGATTTAAAAACACCAAACATTGTGAATGGAAAATATTTAGATTTTGGTCTTTTGGATGCTTACAATAATATTACAAGTTCCAATTATCGGGTTTTAAAAAGAAAAATTGTCACTACCAAGCGTAATAGATCAAGAGATTCTCTTGAAGTTTATTTAAAGAAGGTTTTTTACTTGTTTTCTTTATTGGAAGAGCAGGCTAATCAATTTATTGACAATAAGAATGAACATGGAAAAGTTCGAATAAAAAATAACTTAAATTCTGTTTTTATCTGTTTGATCACTTTGATGATATTCCTGTGGTTCATGCCTTATTTTTTACCTACTGGTGTTGAAACCATAGAATTCTTCAGTTATGAAATCCACAGTCACGGGTTTGTTGATATCATGACCTTAGTTTGGTTTGCTAGCCGTAAACTAATAGTCGTGTTGTTTTTATCCATTTGGTTTATTGGCAGTCCCTATTGGTGGCGTTATGCCATACTTTCTCCCTTATTCCTTTTTTCGTATCAATTCTGGGAAACATTTCAGGACTCTATTATATTGGATTCATTTAGTAATCTTCGTGTCTTGCCCTTAGTGTTGCTAAATATTGTTATTGTGCTAATGATTTCAAAACTGGTTAAGAATAAGACGAATATACTTACCATGTACGAAGATATACATGAAGAAATCGAGACAATTCTGGAGGAGTTGAAAAGTGATTATCCGAAAGAAGTGGCCAAGACAATTTCGGAATTAAAAAGTAAAAAAAGTGATCAGACTAACGCAGCCTATCGCAAGCAATTAAAAGCCCTGGAACGGGAACTTTCGGCACGACTCGATTTTAAGAAAGGCTCCTTGCTTTAAGTCTTTTTTAATTCAGACCTGATTTCTTTCATCAACCGTTCTAATTCATCCCGTTGACGCTCCTTAATCTTATTCTCTATAATTGTTTCTATTTCTTCCTGTTTGTTTCTTGGAAGCTGGTCGAAATCAAGAGGCAACGGCTCCGATTTTTCTTTGAGCATAGCCCCTTCACCCGTAAGGAGCCAGACAACATTAAGCTGAGGATAGATCCTCAAGATATTCTCGATAACATCACTGCCAATAGAAGCCCTGTTCTTTTTCATCCTTAGGGTGTATCCATTACTGGCACCTATGGAAAGATCGAACTGCCGCGCGCTAAGAC
>JABDOZ010000173.1 GCA_013043005.1 Flavobacteriaceae bacterium
ATTTAATACAAATAAAGGCGAAATTTTAGTAACCCTTGAATATAAGAAAACACCTGGCACAGTAGGAAATTTTGTTGCTTTGGCAGAAGGCAATTTGGAAAATTCAGCTAAACCACAAGGGCAGAAATATTATGATGGTTTAAAATTTCACAGAGTTATTCCTGATTTTATGATACAAGGTGGTTGTCCGCAAGGGACAGGAACTGGAAATCCTGGCTATCAATTTGATGATGAATTCCATCCGGATCTAAAACATGATGCACCAGGGATTTTATCTATGGCTAATGCTGGTCCTGGTACAAACGGCAGTCAGTTTTTTATTACTCATGGTGCCACACCATGGTTAGATAATAAACACACCGTTTTTGGACGAGTTGAGCATGGGCAGGAAGTTGTAGATGAAATAGCGCAGGATGACAAAATTGAAAGTCTTGAAATTATTAGAATTGGGAAAAATGCTGAGGATTTTAATGCAATTGAAGCATTTAGAACTTTTGAAGGGTCAAGGGAAAAACGGTTAGAGGAAGAGAAATTGAAAGCAGAAGCAGAATTAGAAAAATTAGCATCAGGTTTTATTAAAACAAATAGTGGATTGCGTTACCAAGTCTTACAAGAAGGTAATGGTTTAAAAGCAGAGAAGGGTAAAACTGTTTCTGTACATTATAAAGGTCAACTTTCTGATGGTACTGTATTTGATTCTTCATATAAACGTAATCAGCCAATAGATTTTCCATTAGGAATAGGTCAGGTAATTAAGGGTTGGGATGAAGGAATTCAATTATTAAAAGTAGGTGATAAAGCGAGACTAGTTATACCAAGTGACCTTGGTTATGGTTCTCAAGGAGCTGGAGGGGTAATTCCACCTAATGCCACATTAATATTTGATGTTGAGTTGATGGATGTGAAATAATAAAAAATCAATATTTAGAACAAAAGCCTTTCGCTATTCTCGGAAGGCTTTTTTATTATTAAGCCAACCATTTTTAATTCTTACCGCATAATATTTATGAAATTTTTAAGTAAAATATTCAACCATTTTGAACTATCCTGACAAGGAGGTTTCATCAGTGAATAAATTTTAGTCGTTATGTATGAAATTGACTGGATACGCATTTTGAGAATTTTGAGAAGATTTTGGTAAATACACCCTAATATTTTTAAAAGTACTAGGTCGTGATACTTTAAAAGTGAATTTAGTAACTAGCTTACTAATAGTGCTTTGTGATGTTGTTTGGGTGGCAAAAAGGATTAAAACATCTCAGAATATTATTAGTATTTTCAATAAATTATTTCATTCGGTTTAGATAAAGGGTAAATAACTTCTCTAAAGTGCATATTTTTTTTCGATGAGATACATTTTTATACCGATTATTAATTACTGATTATACTTAATTTTATTCTATTAATTTAATCCACCCTCAGTAATGGCAAGTCGCGTAGAAAAATTAAGTCTTTTGTCTGAAATGATAGCGTTTGCAAAAGTAGATGACACTCTTAAAACAATTGAGTACAATTTTTTAATAGGAATTGCAAGACAACTAGACATTACTCAAGAAGATTTCGATTATCTCTTAAATCATCCGGTTAATTTTGCATATTTAAAAACTCATTCTGAACGTATTGTTCAATTCCATCGATTAGTTCTATTGATGAACTTAAGTGATGAAATCAATAAAGAGAAATGGGTGAGAATTCACAATTTTGGATTACGGATGGGCTTAAGTCAGGAGTCTATTAACAGAGTTCTGGATTTAATGGAGAGTTTTCCAAATAAAATTGTACCACCAGATGTTCTGATAGATATTTTCAAAGTACAATACAATTAGTTTGTAGTCAATTTCTCTAATTGAATTTGATAATCCTTTATTTTATCTCTTAACTGTGCTGCAACTATAAAATCAAGTTCTTTAGCAGCAAGTTCCATTTGTTTTCTATGGTCACGTATCTTCTTTTCTAACTCAGTTTTATTTAAGTATTCACTCTCAGGTTCTGCTGCTTTTAAAGCTTCCAGTTCATAATAATATGAGCTAACAGAATTTTTACTAAGAGCATTGTCTAAGCTCTTGTTGATAGATTTAGGAGTTATGTTATTTGCTGTATTATATGCAATTTGTTTTTGTCTTCTATAGTTAGTTTCGTCTATAGTTTTTTGCATACTATTAGTAACTTTATCTGCATACATGATAGCTTTTCCCTTAATATGTCGTGCAGCTCTTCCTACTGTTTGCGTTAGCGATCGAGCTGAGCGTAAAAATCCTTCCTTATCGGCATCAAGAATGGCGACCAAAGATACTTCAGGAAGGTCTAAGCCTTCTCTTAATAGATTGACACCAACTAAGACGTCAAATAGTCCTTTGCGAAGATCCTGCATAATCTCCACACGCTCCAATGTATCAACATCCGAATGAATATATCGAACTCTAACTTGAATTCTAGCCAAATACTTAGTTAATTCTTCAGCCATACGTTTAGTTAAAGTTGTAACTAATGTCCGCTCATCTTTTTCGACTCGAATCTGAATTTCTTCAATTAGATCATCAATTTGATTTAGACTTGGACGTACTTCTATATCCGGATCCAGCAAACCTGTTGGTCTAATAATCTGCTCGGTATAAACCCCATCTGTTTTATGTAATTCATAATCAGCAGGTGTAGCACTAGCATAAATAACTTGATTTTGAAGTGCCTCAAACTCTTCAAATTTCAGTGGTCTGTTATCCATTGCTGCAGGTAATCTGAAACCATATTCTACTAAATTTTCTTTTCGACTCCTATCGCCACCATACATGGCATGAACTTGTGAGATTGTCACATGACTTTCGTCTACAACCATTAAAAAATCCTCAGGGAAATAATCCAATAGACAAAATGGGCGTGTACCAGGTTTTCTTCCATCCAGATATCTTGAATAATTCTCAATACCGGAACAATAGCCAAGTTCCCTGATCATTTCCAAATCGAATTCTGTGCGTTCCTTGAGTCGTTTCGCCTCTAAATGTTTACCTATTTCCTTGAAGTAATCGAATTGCTTTACCAAGTCATCCTGAATCTCCTTAATAGCATTCTGAAGAATCTCAGGAGAGGTAACAAACATATTGGCAGGATAGATCGTCAATCTGTCAAATTTTTCAATAACCTGATTGGTTTGAATGTTGAAGGATTCAATTTCTTCGATTTCATCACCGAAAAAATGAATTCGGTAAGCATCATCTGCATAACTCGGAAATATATCAACAGTATCTCCTTTTATTCTGAAATTTCCATGATAAAAGTCCGCTTCAGTCCTGGAATACAAACTTTGTACAAGCTGATGCAATAATTGAGTCCTTGAAATAACCTGGTCTTTCTTAAGTGTTATGACATTCTTTTGAAATTCTACAGGATTTCCTATACCATAAAGACAAGAGACTGAAGCTACGACAATCACATCCCTTCTTCCAGAAAGAAGTGATGAGGTAGTACTTAATCTCATTTTCTCAATTTCCTCATTTATAGACAGATCTTTTTCTATATAAACGCCGGAAACTGGTATATAAGCTTCAGGTTGATAATAATCGTAATAAGAAACGAAATATTCTACTGCATTATCTGGAAAAAATTGTTTGAACTCAGAATATAATTGGGCTGCTAAAGTTTTATTATGAGCCAATACTAAAGTAGGACGCTGCACTTTTTCTATCACATTTGCGACTGTAAAAGTTTTACCGGAACCGGTTACACCCAGTAAAGTTTGGTATTTTTCATCAGAAAGAATTCCTTCCGAAAGCTGGGCTATGGCCTCAGGTTGATCTCCTGTTGGTTTGAATTCTGAAACAATTTTGAATTTCATTTTGCAAAATTAAGCAAAATAAAAATGAGAAATTCTGGCAGTAGTTTAACGTTTTAGTGCGAAATGACCTTTTACTTCAAATTCTTTATCATTTTTCCTGACTATTGCTGTAAACCAATAATCATTTCCTTCTTTTTGAGCACCGTTATAAGTTCCATCCCAACCGGGTGAATTATGTGCCAGTGTTTTAAGCAATTTACCATATCTATCATACACAAATACGACTGTTCCAGGCATGGTCTCTACACCACTTATATGCCAGGTGTCAAAATGACCATCACCATTAGGCGTAAAAAACTTAGGAGTATCAACTACAACAATTTGCTTTGAAATATCATTACATCCATTAATGTCAATTATTGTTATTGTATGATAACCTAAACTAACATA
Organism: Flavobacteriaceae bacterium; assembly: GCA_013043005.1. Lineage (GTDB taxonomy): Bacteria > Bacteroidota > Bacteroidia > Flavobacteriales > Flavobacteriaceae > Site-B1. The sequence continues at coordinate 4,220 of JABDOZ010000173.1, forward strand.
TTCAAACACATTAGATTCCTGGGGTTCTCCGTCATCAAGTACATATAGATAATCACCTATACCACTCACTGTTACTGTAACGTTATTTGGATCTGAAAAATCAATGGTTTCAGTCAATTCTATTGTTGCTTGTTCAGATTCAATTATCGTAAATTCCTCAGTTGTTTGACAGCCATAAGGTGTTGTAACAGTAACCCAATAGTTTCCGATTGTAGAAATTTCGATTTCTGGAGTTGTTTCATTTGTTGACCACAAATAGGTGTCATCCGGATTATTGGTATTTGCGCTAACATATACCGGAATTATTTCATCATTTAAACAAAGTGTTAGCTGATCCGCAATATCAACTAAAGGTAATGGACGAACTATAGTTTGAAACTGAGTAATTTCATAACATCCAGTTGAGTTATTCTCCACTCTTGCATAGATTATTTGTCCGTTAAAGGCAAAGTAGGATGAATCAAGAGAATTTTCTCCAGTTTCGGCATTTTCCAATGTTTCATAGTAGCTAACATTAAAATTGTTTGGATTTTGATTACCGCGTATTGCTGAGGTATTTAGGGATAAATTAAATTCGGCTATTTCATCATCATCGTCATCACACAACTCTAAATCATTAGGTGTGTATGCGATCGGATTTGGGAGAACAATCACATTAAATGACGATGTGATAAAACAACCTGTTATTGCATTCTGTATTCTTGCATAAAAGACGTGGGTATTAATTGTATAATTAAAGTTATGATCAATTTCATTTGTATTATTTAATGCATCTGTTTGTGTGTTAAAAAAAGTAATTTCTACATTGGTTAAATCATCGACTAATAATTCATTTACTGTTGTTAAATCAAATATTCCTGTTTCTTCTTCGCAGATAACAAGGTCTTCCATTGAATTGACAGCAGGTGGAAGATTTACAACTAAATCTAATGGAATTGATAAATAACATAAGGACACCGTATTTTTTACTTTCACATAAACCGTTTGAGGATTCATTAAGTTGGTATAATTTCCCGGATTCGCAATCTGGTTGATATTTGAATTCAGATCGTCTTCATTTTCAAAATAAGAAACTTCGATTTCGTTTTGCCTTACATCCAGAATGTCATATTCAGTTAGTGTTAGGTCAAATGTAGAAATGCCGTCATAATCATCATCACAAGTTTCTAATGGTATTGAATCATTTGTTTCTGGTGCTTGAATAACATTTAGACCAAATTCTGCAATGGTGTAACAGCTAAATCCATTTTCTATTCTCACAAAAATAGGTTGTGGATTTTGAACATTAGAAAATTCAAGGTCTATTTCATTAATTGAATTTGTAGCCTCCTCAAATGAGGTGTAAAAACTTATATCAAGATCTTGTGAAGTTCCGTTGGATATTTCGGTAATCTTTTCATTGAGGTCAAAAGTTTCTACTCCATCATTACTTGCATCATCACAAGTATACCAATCTAAAGGAGGATTAAAATCAGGTAGTGGATCTACTACAATAGAAAATGAATTTGTAGCAAAACACGAGTTATCAGATGTATTTTCTACTCTTACATAAATTGTTTGAGGACTTGTTGTATTTAGATAGATATTGTCTTTATCAATTTGATTAACTCCATTAGTGGCATCACTTTCAGTCTCATAATATAGAACCTGTTTACCTGTTTGACCATTCAATATTTCATCATCCTTCGTAGAGAAAATAAATTCAGATGTATGATCGTTGTCGTCTTCACATAACTGATAGTCAGAAATAGTGGTGAATGCAGGTAGTGTATTTACAATAATAGGAATAGGAACAATTGTGAAGCAACCGGTACTTGTACTTTCAATTCTTGTAAAAACAGTTTGAGTAGAAGTATTGAATGCATTAGTATTAATAATTGCATTGGAATTTGTATTCGCATCGTCTTGATTTAAATGGAATGAGATTTCCAAATCTATCGTGTTCGATAGCATTTCAGAAATTTTAGCATCCAGATCAACCACATACATTCCATCTTGATCATCATCACAAATTATTATATCTGATGGCACATTAAACGAAGGTGCCGGTATGACATTTAGTTCAAATTCTGTAACATCATAACAACCTGTTGCACTATTAATTATTCTTGTAAAAATTGTTTGTGGGTTTGACGTATTAGTATAAAAATTTGGCAAGGCATTCTCATTGTTTTCTGCATCTTGTTGAGTGGTAAAATATCTGACATGAGCAATACTTAAATTACCGTTAGAAACTTGCTCATCAAATATGGATAACTCAATAGAGGTGAAACCATCATCATCAGTATCACAATAGTCAACACTACCTATTGGTTGAATCAATAATGCGGGATTTACCATTAGCTGTATTTGAGCCGTTTCAATACAATTTTGACTTATTATCTCTAAGTATAAGACTTGGGGATTCATCGTATTAAGAAAATCTCCAGAATCGTCTATAGCATTTATTTGATTATTTAAATCGTCTTCCGATAAATAGAAAATAACATCTGTTCCAGGAATTCCGTTCAAAATTGTCGTTTCAATGTCTACCATGTCAAAGATTTCCTGGCCATCATTACTGTCGTCATCACACAACTGAAAATCCATAACTTCTGTACCTGTTATAAGCAAATTAGTATGAACTTCTATTGTGCCAATTGAATAACAACCTGTACCACTATTCTCAACACGAACATATAAGATTTGCATATCTGGCTCAGTATTGGTAAAAGAATCTAAATCTAGTATTGGATTGTCACCAGAATTAGCATCTTCGATACTTACATGTATGGTAGCATCAATACCGGATAAGCCTTGAATTATATCGGATAAAGCAGCATTTAAATCAAAACTTGCAAACCCATCATGATCTTGGTCACAAGCATCAAGTACGACGGTTGTAACAGGTAAACTAGGATTTTCTAATACATTAACTGTTAGAGTTGTATAACTAATACAGCCAGTATCAGAGTCTTCAATTCTGACATAAATAGTATCTGTTGGATTTGTATTTATATACGGTGAGATAATCTCATTTTGATTGTTACTCGCATCAAACTGTGAGTAAAAGTAGCTCGCATTTAAATTTGATTGATTATTAATAATTTCATCATTTTTTAGAGTAAGATCTATTTCTGTGAATCCGTCACTTATCTCATCATCACAAATATTTAGAGGAGTAGGATCAGTGACATCAGGAAGGGGATTTACAACCAAATTAAAATTTGTAAAAGCTAAACAACCGTTATTTGTATCTTCAATTCTAACATAAATTGTTTGAGGATTCGCAGTATTTTGAATTGATGAGGTAATTGCATTCAAATTATTATCAGCATCATTTTCAGTAAAGTGATAACTGATGTTATATGTTGAATTAGGTACAGTTCCTTCAACTTCAGCATTCTTATTAGACAAGTCAAATACTTCAGATTCATCTCCGCTTAGATCATCACACAATTCGTAATCTGATACTGATTCTGCGAATTGTTCGGAATTTAAAGTGACCTCAATTGAATCGTCAATAGTACATTCTGAATCACCAAAAGGTATAGTGATTTGAATAGAGTAAATACCGCTGCTGCTTACAACTAAATCAGTACTGGTTTCACCTGGCAATAGTGTATTATTCAAATACCAGTTGTATGTAGCTTCTGGGTTTTGTATATCTCCATTTATGGTAACTGTATCAGAACATGTTGTAATATCTTCTCCTAAATCCACAACAGAATTAAAGCTGTTACCTTCAATAAATACTGCAGAATCATAATTTTCATCTGTTTGATCAGCAATGATCAATTTAATATGATAAGCTGTATTTGGAATAATACTCGCATTTGCAGAAAGAATTGTGGTTCTTCCATTATAATTTGTATCACCAAAATTATATCCACCAAAATATGATTCATTTTCAGCTCCACAAAATCCAACAACTTCAGGATGGATGGTACTGGTATTAACAGGCGTCGTTGTGCCGGGAACTAGTGCAATATTTGTATAAGGATCTGTGCTTCCTGCTAGTTTGATCAAAAAAGCAAAACCATCTGCATACTCACATGGAAAGTTTCCATAGTATTCCTCTGAAGCTAAGAGGTAGTTGAACTGTATTTGATTTGAAACAGAAATAAAATCAAATTCAATTGATGTTGCATTCAGAGTATTTGTAATTCCTAAGGCGGCTTCCAAGTCTAAGTCTGTTCCCCAGGTGTCCTCTCCTTCATTTAAAGTATTTGTATTTAATGTATTGCCCGCCGAAAAAGAATCACCAGTTGAAAGAATTATACCATCTGTAAATGGAAAATTAGAATCTGCTTGTTCAAAATACCCAAAACTATTCAAGCCATTAACCAAGCCATTGACATTTGAAGAAATGTTTGATACTTCTACACATCCTTGAACCAAGTTATTCTCGATGAGTTCCTGAGCAGAAAGACTATTGTCTACAGTAATTTGCTGAGCGACAGCAAACTGCTCTAGTCCTAAAAAGATAATAGCCAAGAGAAATAGTAATTTTCTCATTCCAAGTAGGTTAATTAATCAGGTAAATCTTGTTGTCTGGGGAACAAAAAGATTTTTTAACTTTTTATTTGATTGGAAAAGTACTAATTACTAGATGAAACGCAAAAAATATCCGATGAAATACACAAAAATTTAACTATTCTAGATAATATTGCCTCTTCCATTCTAAGAATAGAAAATGATTGAACCAAAAAGGACTACCATTGGACAGCTATAAAAAGTTAAATAATTTTAACAACGCGAGATCCAAGTAGATTAACTGGAGCTATTTTCTTCTTTGCAGATTTTTTATCGCTTAAGAGTGAAATGATTTTTAAAAATCCTGCCATCTTCTAAAGTAACCGCAAACCAGTAGTCGTCTGAAGGGAGTGGTCTTCCATCATAATAGCCATCCCAACCTCGGCTTTTTGGATCTAGTTGATTGACTAGTTTACCGTACCTATCGAAAATATATATTACACTTCCTGGCTGAAATTGAGTATTGACTCCTCTGACTTGCCAGGTATCATTATATCCATCATTGTTGGGTGTAAAATATCGAGGAAATCCTATAACGGAAACTATTTCTTGAACTATTCCGCACTCGTTTTTATCGCGAATATAAACTGTATGGATTCCTCCCGGAACATTTTGAAATATATTGTCGTCTGTATAATTCCCGTTAATATCATCTAAAGCAAATTCATAATCACCCTCACCTGATACAAGAACAGTAACTATATTATTTTGAGTTGCATCAATCACATCAATGTTTTCAATAGTTGCAATATTCGATGGGATAACTAAAATATTTCTAGTTTTTTTACAACCATTAACATTTGATATTTCAACTGAGTAGTTTCCAGCCTCATTTATTTCAATTTCAGAAGTATTCTCTCCTGAAGACCAACTATAGAAATAATTACTTGGAGAATCATTTAAAATCCCCCCTGTTATTGTAATTGGAGTAGGGAACGCGTTTAAACAGTAAATTGTTTCTAGTTCGGTTTCGACACTTGGTAATTCAAAAACAGTCAATTGAATTTCATTGATTCCATAGCAGGCATTTTGGTTTTCCACGCGCACATATATAGCCTGAGAATAAGGTGTCTTGTTTGTATAAGATGAACTCAATTCATTTACTTCAAGCAAGGCATCTTCATATGTTTCAAAATATTTTACACTTAAATTATTTGGTAAACCACTTAAAACTGAATCATTAGAATCGTTTAAATTAAATTCATAATATCCATCTTCTTTACCATCATCATCACAAACCTCAATAATTGTATCATTAGCATTAGTTACACTTGCTTCTAAAGTTAATTCTGTTATATCAAAACACCCAGTATTTTCATCTACTACTTGAACATAAATTATCTGCGGATTCAAATAATTATTAAATGAGTTTCCGTCAATTTCATTCACACTATTTTCGGCATCTAAAAAAGAAGTGTAAAATCTTGTATAAACATTACTATTTCCTCCTGTTAACTCTGAATTGGCTTGATTTAAATTAAAAATTGTAAATCCTTCAGGAATTCCATCTTCATCACATTGAAGAAGATTTGATGCAAACGACTCTGGTATTGGATTTACAGTTATTGAAAAATTCGTTAGGTCATAACAAACTGGATTTAAATCATTTTGAATTCGTGCGTAAATAGTTTCACCATAAGGTGTAACATTATAATAATTTAGAGGTAAACTATTTGTTCCGTTTTCTGCTTCAATTAAGCTATTATGGTAAGAAATCGAAAAGTCAGTATCAGTTTGATTGCCAAAAATAGAAGCATTAAATTGCAATAAATCAATAGTTATTTGCCCATTTGTATTATCACCATCAGTTTCATCATCACATAAAACCTGATTTTCTATTGGGTTGGCAACAGGGCCATTAAATACTGCTACATTAAAAGAAGTAATTGCATTTGGACCAGTGCAACTATCTAAGTTAACACTTTTCACACGAGCAAATATTTCTTGAGGATTTGATGTATTCTCAAAAGTAAAAAGTAATTCATTTTGGTCATTCTGAGCATCTATTAAAGATTCATAATAGTGAACAGTGTATTCCGTACTGCTTGGAGCACCTAAAACATCAGCATTAAAGAGCGATAAATTAAAGTCCCACAATCCGTCATTATTATCGTCACATATTACAACATCATCAGGTTGATATGCAACTGGCAATCTAACCACATTCACAAATGCCTGACCCTCAGTAGGGCATTCCCCATTATTTTCGTCAATTAGTACTTGATAAAAACCAGTTTGAGTTACTTCTAAATCAAAGTCTGCTTCTGGTAATAGCATATCATCTCTTGTCCATGTGTATGATGCTCCAGGAATTTCTTCTGAGACTAGAGTATAGGATTCACCTTCGCATAGATCTAAATTTGTGGTACTTACACCGTTTTGAATAATATCAATTTGACTGTTAAATATAGATTGGATAAATGGGGGTAATCCTTGTGAGGAGTTATTAGGAAAAAGGTTAATAGCATTATGAATATAATTACAAGCAGCACCAATATTATTAGGATTTTGAATAACTCCTAAATAAGGCAAGCCAACATTATAAGTTGCACTAAGAGCACGATATATTCTTCCGTCTGGTCCAAGTTGAAGACCTCCTCTGAAAAGTGATCTATTATCGACAGTAAAGGCCGTTGATTGTATATTAGGCTGAGTTAGATCAAATTGAGTTAGAGAGGATGTATGATTTTCAGGATCATTATTCTGAACCGGATCTGCTTGATTAAAATAATCGTTAGATGATGCTATATATAGAAGTTCACTGTTTGGTGAAAATTCTATCCCATAAGGTTTATTATTTTGAGAACTTATATTCAATTGAATTTGATTGCTTACAATGCCAGTATTTGTATCAAAATCATATAAAAATAACCCACCTGTTGCATTCGCATTTGCTAGTTTCTTTCCATCAGGAGATAATTTTAGATATCCTCTAATATCAGTAATATTGATCCCAAATGTGGATACTACTGGATTTGTATTAACACCTGTATTATTAACCTCATAGGCATGAAATGAATTAAAAACGTTTGAACTACCTGTCTGTGATGCAAACGTTATAACCCAAATAGATTTATTTACACAATCTTTAAGTACTGCGCTTATTTTTTCTGAACATAATGGAAGAAGATTAATGTTCTTAACTGTCACAGCACCCAACCCTCCATTTTGACTAATGTCTATTTCGGAGTAATTAAAGCCTAAATTGCTGCCATCCAGTCCGTTATCAACTGTAAAAATATAATAGATATTTTCATCGTCTGGTTTGGGAACAATTATTGCCGATTGAGAACTAGAGGCATCTCCATAAAGGCCCGAACCATTTTGCATTATCAAATGATTTCTATTCCAAACCGTTGATCCATCAGAATAGAACAGAAGGTTGCCAAACTTGTCTGAAATTGCTGAACATCCTTCGTTTGTGTTCAACTGACCATCATCTAATACATCAATTGTTCCATTAGCAAGATTAAATTGCATACCAGCACCATATCCAAAATACCAGTTGGAAGCTTCCTGTTGTGAGAAAACATTAAAGACAAAAAACAAAAATATAATGAGGAAATTCTTTTTCATATTCAATAGCAAAAGCTCTCAAATATATTACAAATCTCTTTGTTTTAATAATCTATAAGATAAAAAGATCAAAAGTGCCGTCCAACACATTACAATGATTACTTCTGGTGCATGAACAGCATAATCATAAGCTAAATCTCCTTTATCTGGAAACTTTGTCATTGCAACTCTCTGAAATGGTTGTTCAATTAACTTATACATAGATTTCAATGGAAAGAAGTTTTGAATTTTTTCTGCGATATCAGCATCAAACTTCCAGGTAATTAAGCCAAAAGTTATCCATTCAAAAATGTATAATATAAATAGGAATCCTAATGCAAAAGCAGATCGTTTCAATAACATGGCAAAGAACAAACATAAACTAAAGAATCCAACAAGTTTCACGAAATAAGCAATTAGGAATTCAGTACCTCTAAAAATTAATCTGAATTCATCAATACTTGAATAATAGAGCCCTATACAAAGTGAAATTATAAATATTAAAACTGTTGAAACAATTGAGAAAAATAGAATTGTATAGAACTTGGAAAGTATAAACTCTTTCTTACTCAACCCATCTATAAGATTCTGCTTCAGGGTTTTATTACTGTATTCATTTCCAATCATGCTTACAACTACAATAGCGAAGAAAAATTTAAATTGTGCTGCAAAAAAAGTTGTAATATGCCAGATTATTGGAAAATCAAAAATGCCTAATTCACCTAATTCAAGAGTAAAAAATCCAAAGAAATTAATTTTTATAGCCGATAACAAAATCACAAAAAATGGTAGAATAAAGGATATAAAAATAAGAACCTTACTAGCTGTGTTAGTAAGAAGTTTTTGCAATTCAAGATTTAACAAACGTATCATGTATAGAATGATTTATTTTTTTGATGGATGGATTAGTTGTTATTGGTCAAGTGGAGGAATTGCTCTTCTAAGCTTTCCTTTCTCTTCACTAAATGTGAAAGAATAAAGCCTTTTTTAAACAATAGATTGTTGAAATCTGAAGCCGCCATAGGTTCACTTAAGAATGCGGTAATTAAACCGTTTTCTTCTTTAAGATGATCTATATAATCAACTGAATTAAGAAACTCTTTTAAATTATCATGATCTTGACATTTTAATTCAAAAAACCCATGACTTGATATCATTTCATCAACTCTTCCTGAATAGAGTTTTTTACCTTTTCTTAGCACAACGACATGCGAACATACCTTTTCCACTTCATCTAAAAGGTGTGATGCCAAAAGAATTGTTGTCCCGTTTTGAGCAATGTCTTTAATAAGTTCCCTAATCTGATGAATTCCCTGAGGGTCTAATCCATTAGTAGGTTCATCTAAAATAAGTATCTCAGGATCATTTAATAGAGCAGAAGCTATAGCTAACCGTTGTTTCATACCTAATGAATACGTGCGGAATTTACTATCTTTCCTGTCTAACAATCCAACCAACTCTAATTTGTCATCAATTTTACGAGGATCCACTCCTTTTATTTTGCAAACCAATTTCAGGTTTTGGGATGCAGACATGTAAGGATAGAAGTTTGGTCTTTCAATAATTGCTCCAACTTTTTTCAAGGCATCATGAGTACTTACATTTCCATCAAACCAGTAGAATTCACCATTAGTCCTATTTACAACATTTAACACCACTCCTAAAGTAGTAGATTTACCGCTTCCATTAGGTCCAAGAATACCGTAAACATTTCCTTTATTAATTGTGAATGATAAATCTTTAACAGCGGTTAAGTAACCAAACTTTTTTGTAAGATTATTGATGGTTAGAATTGTCTCCAAAGTAAATTGATTTTCGATTGGTAATAAATATACGACGAAGCTCCTTCAAAATTGTTACAAGATTATAAATAAAAGCTTTAAATTTGAATCTATGCAAGATGTAAAAATTTCTAAAAGAAAACCGTCTTTCCCTGTGTCAGATAAACTACATTCTTATTTATCCAATTATAAAAGGAATGTAAGGATTCCAATTTTTTATGAAGACCTATTACGCTTTCAAGGCTCTGTGGTTGTTTACGATAAAAATGATGAAGACACGCTTTGGATACGAGTTTATTACAATGAATTTGAAAGGGAAGACATTGATCTTAGTTTAAAAAAGATATACACTATTTTACATTCTGACGGGAATGAACAAACCATTCCTTTTTTAAATGTAGATGCTATTGACTATTGCACATTTGGTAATTCCAAACCTTTTAGAGTTAAGGTTAGAAATATATTAAATGACAACTACATTTACTTTTATGTAAAAAAAGCCGATGCCTCCAGAATTTATGGTTTAGAACTTGAACATATGCTTTCTCCTTATAACCTGAATTTTTTGGTGCATAAGGATACATTGATTGAAGAACATATTTCCGGAATTCCTGGAGATGAATTTATTAAGGATATGCTTGTTAATTGCAGTAAATCTGAAAAATCACAAATTGCAAAGGAGTTCATAAAATTCAATGAACGTTGTTTGATTAGGCTTTTAGGTGATATGCGTTCATATAACTATGTTATTATTCCTACCCATGATTTTGATCAGGTTGTTTACAAAATACGAGCAATCGATTTTGATCAGCAGAGCTATGAAGGTAAATTGAACATATATAGACCTCAATTTTTTAAGGAAAATCTGGATATGGTAAATCTTGTTGCTGAAACAATACAAAAAGAGTCGCTCGATCAATATGTTTTAGAGGAGCGTTCTGCAATAGCAAAACGTTTGTTAAGTTTTAACAATCGAATGAATGGTTTATTGAAATGTATGATGCATGATGATATTTCTACAAAAGCTAATATTACTTTATTGAAATCTGAATTACACAAATACACTCATGATGTTAATTTCAAAAAAAGTAAGAATATGGGTGAGATACTTAGAAGTGCTCTCGATTTTGTAAGAAGGAATTATGAAACGATTAGCACGAATTACTTATAGAGGAATTTATCTTAGCGTTTAAATATTAATTCCATTGACTGTCAATATCTAAATCATTTAGATCATCTAGATCATAGTCGTTGTCAAATTCGTCATAATCATTGAATTCATCTGCCTCAAATGTTTTTTCAGGAGCTTGATCTGGAATTTGACCATGAACAAACATTAAATTTGGATAGTCAAAACCTTCTTCTTCATCGACAATTTCAGCGAGTTCAACAAAAAATGTCCACATACTTAAAAAGTCATACACATAAATAAGTTTAGTCTGAGCTTCATGCACTTCATCTTTTAGGAGTGTATTGGCCATCAAGCGAGTAGAAGTAGAACCTTCACTTAGATCAAATAAAGATATCTCTTCACCTTGATTCCATTCATCATCACTTATATAAAAAGATGCCATTTCAGTTCCATCAAATCCAAAAGATTGTGTAATGATGTTGTGTAAGTCTTCAAGTGAATCTGTTTCCTGAATCTCAAGATCTCTGAAAATATCCTGTTCAGTATCGTTATCCAATATCACTCTAAATCTGTAAATCATGGTTTAAATTTAGGATGCAAATATCAAATAACAAATATCAAATTCCAAATTCCAGTACCCAAATGTGGAGTCTGGATATCATGATAAAAAATTTATTTACTGAAACGATGTAAGGTAAACGTAAATGCAGTTAATAAGAAAAATGCACCAATTTGATGAAAAACTCCTAACCATACTGGAACATGATAAATTAGTGTAAAAACACCTAAAGCAAATTGAATAATGACTATGATTATTAAGCTATTGATGCCTTTTACTTGATACTTTGTCAAGTTGTCTAATACTTTGGCTTTGTAGTAAATCCAAAAAATTAAAGCACAAACAAGATAAGCTAGCATTCTATGAGCAAATTGCACACCGCTTTTACCTTCAATAAAATTCTTTAAAAATGGACTTTGCTCAATGTAAACGGTTTCATGAATCCACTTTCCGTCGCTCATTAGAGGCCAGAAATTATGAATAAATCCAGCATCTAAGCCAGCTACAAAAGCGCCATAAATTATTTGAATCAATAGTATTACAATTCCAATTCTTACTAAGTTTCTAAACCTTTTATTTATTTCTTTTCTGTTAGGAAACATTAGATCTAGTACTACCCAAAAGGTGTACGCGAAAGTTATGAATGCTGTTATTAAATGGGCAGCTAATCTATAATGACTAACATCTGGATTGTCAACCAAACCACTCTTAACCATGTACCAGCCCAGGAAGCCTTGAAAGGCACCTAAACATAATAAAATAATGGATTTTTTTATAGTTGGTTTAGATATTTGTTTTGTTATTAAAAAGTATAAAAATGGTAAAAAGAATACCAAACCAATGAATCTTCCAATTACTCGATGTAGCCATTCCCAGAAGTAAATATCCTTAAAATCTTGTAAGTCAAAATGATTGTTGAGTTTTTGATATTCAGGATATTGTTTGTATAAATCGAACGCTTTTTGCCATTCCACCTCATTCATTGGAGGAATTGTTCCTGATATTAACTTGTAATTAGATATCGACAAACCAGAATGTGTTAATCTGGTTATACCACCAACAACCACCATTATGAATATGAGAACACATCCGGTTAGTAACCAGTAGATTACTCTTTTATTATCCTTTTTCATGTTTTTTTAATCCTAATTTTTCTCCTTCTTTCAGCATTAATCGAAATGCAGCCTCATGCTCGTTTGGGATATCACCCTCAAGGATAGCTTCCTTGATTGCCTCTTTAATTACCCCAATTTCGCGAGATGGCTGAATATTAAACGCATCCATGATTTCCTCACCTGATACAGGTGGTTGAAAATTACGTATGTGGTCTCTTTCTTCAACCTCTATTATCTTTTTGCGTACTAGTTTAAAATTATTATGATATTTTTCAAATCGCTTTTTATTTTTCGTTGTAATATCGGCTTCACAAAGTGTCATGAGATCATCAACGTAGTTTCCGGCATCAAATACCAATCGTCTAACAGCCGAATCTGTAACCGAATCTTCCGCCAAAGCTATGGGTCTTGAACTCATTAGAACCATTTTTTGAACGAATTTCATTTTCTCATTTAAAGGCATTTTTAGTCTCTTAAATAACTGATAAACCATTTTGGAGCCTTCAAATTCATGCCCATAAAAGGTCCATCCGGCTTTTTCACTAAACTTTTTAGTTGGTGCTTTTCCAATATCATGCAATAAGGCTGCCCAACGTAACCAAAGATCATCTGTATGTATCGCAATATTATCTACAACTTCCAGTGTATGATAGAAATTATCTTTATGTTTTTGTCCATCCACTTCATCAATGCCCTTTAAAGCAGTAAGCTCTGGCAATATATGTTTTAATATCCCTGATTCTTCCAAAAGAATAAATCCTTTAGATGGTATTTTACTTTCCAGAATTTTGTTTAATTCTACAACAATGCGTTCATGAGTTATAATCTCTATTCTATGGTTGTTTCTTGAAATAGCTTTTAAAGAATCTTCTTCAATCATAAAATCAAGTTGAGAAGCAAAACGAATTGCCCGCATCATTCTCAAAGGATCATCGCTATAAGTAATGTCTGGATCCAGAGGCGTTCTAATTATTTTGTTTTCTAGATCTTTAATTCCTTCAAAAGGATCTAAAAGATTGCCAAAATTTTCTTCTAATAAATCCAGAGCTAGAGCATTAATAGTAAAATCACGACGATTTTGATCATCTTGTAGTGTTCCACCCTCAACAACAGGATTTCTACTATCTTGAGTATATGATTCTTTTCTGGCGCCAACAAATTCAATTTCCATATCACCATGGCAAAGCATTGCTGTTCCATAGGTTTTAAAAATCTGTATTTTGGGATTCCCAGGAAGGTTTTTAGAAACTCTCTTAGCCAGTTCTATTCCGCTTCCAATAGCAACAATATCTATGTCATTTGAAGATCTTTTATTTAAGATAAAGTCACGAACAAACCCACCAATTACATAACAATCTAATCCAAGTTCCTGTGAGGAATTGGAAATTATTTTAAATATAGGAAGCTTAAGAGCTTGTTTGTAATTCATAATTTTAATTGCAGTACTAATAAAACAGATACATACCTATCTTATTACTTTAACAACTCCATTATTACTTAACTTAATAATTGAGGATGGTTTTCCAGCTTTTTTTTTGTCGTGCAAATTTACAACATAGTCAACACCTTTTAAAATCTCCTCATCAATTTCTTTGAAAGATTTGGGTGTTGGTTTGTCGCTAAAATTTGCTGAGGTAGAGACAATAGGTTTTTTGAATTTCTTAAGTAATGCATTGCAGAAACCCTCTCGTATTACTCTTATTGCGAGAGTATTATCATCTGCAATCAAATTTTCTGCAACATGTAATGGCCTATCATAAATCACAGTTGTAGGTTTTTTTGCATATTTTATAATATCATAGGCCACTTCTGGAACTTCTTCAATGTATTGATTAAGCATTTTAAAATCACTAACAATACAGATCATGGATTTTGACTCTTTTCTTTTTTTAAGCTTATATATCTTCTCAAC
>JABDOZ010000175.1 GCA_013043005.1 Flavobacteriaceae bacterium
TAACAGGATTGATGTGGCAGCAATCTTTTGATCATAATAACGATGGAGAAGTTGATTATAATGACAAGCTTTCTTATGATGAAATTTTAGATCTCGTTGAAAATGGAATGTCCTTTGCTGGATATGATGATTGGCGTTTGCCAACAATTAAGGAAATGTACTCATTGATTATATTTAGTGGCAGAGATATTTCGCCTGAAAGTACTTCCACTGACAATCTAATTCCTTTTATAAATAACGCAACCTTTGAATTTGCTTATGGAGATCTATCTGCAGGAGAACGTTTAATTGATATGCAATGTGCGACAACCAATGTTTATGTTAGCAATGAAGTAGAACGAACCGTATTTGGAGTCAATTTTGCCGATGGAAGAATAAAAGGATACGGTGCAAGTATGCCTTTTGGGAATGAAGATAAAGCATTTAACTATTTGCTTGTTAGAGGACGAACTGATTATGGAGTTAATGAATTTACAGATAATGGAGATGGAACCGTTTCCGATACAGCAACAGGATTAATGTGGATGCAAAATGACAGTGGATCAGGTTTGATTTGGAAAGATGCTTTAAGCTACGCAGAAAATTTTGAGTTCGCTGGCTACAACGATTGGAGGTTGCCAAATGCAAAAGAATTACAAAGTATTGTGGATTATTCGAGATCTCCAGCCTTCAATAATTCAGCAGCGATTGATCCTATTTTTAACAGTACGCAAATTACCAATGAAGCAGGTCAAATCGATTACCCATGGTATTGGAGTGGAACCACACATGCCTCAATAGTTTCAGGCAGTGCGGCAGCCTATGTTTCATTTGGACGTTGTCTTGGCAATATGGATGGTTGGATAGACATACATGGTGCTGGCTCACAAAGAAGTGACCCAAAATTTGATGATGGTACAGATTATTCCGAAGGACATGGACCACAAGGCGATGCCATTAGAATATATAATTATGTAAGACTAGTAAGAGATATCAATTAATTATAGGATAAATTTTATTTGTTTAGTTAGTTTTAGTCAAAAGCTTCATGTTTATTCATGAAGCTTTTCTATTTTTATATAAACTTCTTGTGATGAATCGTATTCTATTTTTTTTGATTTTTAGTTTAGTGTTTTCTTGTAAAATGGAAGAAAGATTTTTTCCAGGAAATATATCAAAGGCTAAAACTAAAAGAGATATTTCTGAAGTTGTTATCGATACTGTTTTTCCATGGAAAAATGTTATGTCTTCTCTAAATTATTCTATTAGAGCAATTGAATTGACAAAAGAAAATGTATGGTATGCTGCATCAAATGGAGGATATGAAAAAATTTCAAATGATAATAAATCCTTAAAATATTGGAGGTTAATGAAAAATGATACAACAGGGTATGAGATTAGATCTGTTGCAAAAACTAAGGATGCTTTTTTTGGGCTTACTATTTCAAATCCGGCAATTCTATTCAAACAAGACTCCATAGGAAGACATGTTGTTTATAAAGAAGAGCATGATAAGGTATTTTATGATGCCATGGATTTCTGGAACGACCAAGAAGGAATTGCCATTGGCGACCCAACAGAAAATTGTATGAGTATTATTATTACTCGAGATGGAGGAAATACATGGACTAAATTATCCTGTGATAATTTACCAAATACAATAGAAGGTGAAGCTGCCTTTGCAGCCAGTGATACCAATATTGCTATTTTAGGCGACAATACATGGGTTGCAACGGGAGGTAAGGCAAGCAGGGTTTTATATTCACCCGATAAAGGGAAAACATGGAAGGTTTTTGATACACCAATAATTCAAGGTGAATCAACTACAGGAATGTATTCTATTGACTTTTATGACGAACTTAATGGATACGCTATTGGAGGTGATTATACCAAGCCAGAAGATAATAAAGCCAATAAAATAAGGACAACAGATGGAGGTAAGACATGGGAACTGGTTGCCCAAAATCAGGAGCCAGGTTACAGAAGTTGTGTACAATATATACCGAATGGTAAAGGAAACGAATTAGTCGCGGTTGGATTTAAAGGTATGGATTACAGTAATGATTATGGAACAACATGGAAACATTTAAGTGATGAAGGCTTTTACACCATTAGGTTTTTAAATGATAGCATTGCATATGCAGGTGGAAAAGGACGGATTAGTAAATTAACTTTTAGAGAATAGATTCTTCGACAAGCTCAGAATGACATAAAAGTATAAATAAAGAAGCCAATTGGCTTCTTTATTCATGGGCGATTTTCTTTTCTAGATCCTTCTCGACGTTTTCTGAATTGCTCCATCATCCGCCTGTTAAAGGCATCTTCTGTAGCTTTCAATAGAATTATCTTTTTAGCCGGTAAAACCTTTAAAAGGTCATTTGCAAATTTCTGTTTTAAATCGTGTTTTCTTGTATCTGTAGCCATCATATATTCCACATGACTTTTGGCTTCCTGATCAGTCATTGATTCAAAATCTACTTTTCTAAATTTACCTTTAGTTTCCTGACGTAGTCTTTGATTTTCTGCATCAAATGCATTATAAATTGGCCAGAAATTTTGTGCTTCAGTAGTAGTCAATTCCAAACGTTCTGTAATAAATGCTATTTTCAAGGCTTTAATTCGTTCATGCCTTTCCTTATCTTGTGAATAGGTACTAATTGAGAGCAGTAATATTAATATGAGTAGTATTTTTTTCATAATTTATTCTATTATTAAATCTTCTATTATAGCATTTTCTAAAAGATAATCTTCGAGAATCTCTCCGGAAATTTGATTTTCTGTAAAATTATCAGTTGTTAATTCTTCTTCAATTAAGAGTGAAGCGATCTCATAAGTATCAATATCTTCGGTGAACAAATAATTCTCGATAGATGCTAATTCTAGATCATCAAAAGTAAAATCATTGTTATTTCCAATTATATTAAACATCAATATCAATGCAGCAGCTATTCCTGTTGCGTATAGTAGATTACGTCTAGTAAATAATGAAATTACCTTAGGTTTTTGGACGACCTTATCAAGTATTTTATCATCCAAAGTCTCAAAATAATCAACCGGGACTTTAAAACCAGTATCCTTTACATTTTCATTTAAATTGATTTGACTCATTATAGAATCTTCCAAACCATCAAAATAGTTTTTTGGTGTTTTAAACCCTGAATCTTTTATGTTATGTAATTTATTTTTATTCATCCTAATAATTAGACTGTAACCATCTTAAATGGTTTAATCCTTTGTTAAATAAGCTTCTATCTTTTTTACAGCTAAATGGTAAGATGCTTTTAAAGCACCTTCACTGGTTTCTAAAACCTCTGACATGTCTTTGTATTTAATATCATCAAAATATTTCATATTAAAAACTAGTTGTTGTTTTTGAGGCAAAGTAGCTATAGCCTGTTGCAATTTTAGCTGAATTTCATCACCCTCAAAATAGACATCAGATTGTAAATTATCAACTGCATGTTGTTTTACTTCTTCACTAGCTAAATTTTGATGTTTTGCATTTTTATTTAAATGGGTAATTGCTTCGTTTGTGGCGATTCTATACATCCATGAAAATAATTTACTTTCTCCTTTAAAATTACTAATATTCTTAAATACTTTAATAAACGTATTTTGCAACACATCGTGCGTGTCATCATGGCTAATAACAATTTTACGGATATGCCAATATAATCGCTCCTTATAAAGAGAAATTAATTTTCTGAATCCTTCTTCTTTGGTTCTTTCGCTATTAAGAAGGCGTATAAGTTCTTTATCGTCTATGATGCTCCGTTTTTTGTTTAGACTATCAAAAATAAGAATAGTTTAATTTCTTCTGAACAAATTGTCTTTGTAAGAAAATATTTAATAATATGTGATTCATCGTTAAAATATACTTTTTGTCGAAATATGGTTTTATGCCTTGGTCAAATGTAGCGGATCAAAAATAAGATGACCCTATTTTTGCAATGCAGTTGATTATGCTGTTCTATTATCCCCTTGATTAATAGAACACTAGAAAGAGATGGAAGAAATTCCATCTCTTTTCCAAACTTTTGATTAGTTGGTTGGTTTATATTGAAATCCATAAGATTTTGATATGGATAGAAGAAGGATGTACTTAATTGTTGCATCCTTTTTTGTTCCACTTTAGTTAAAAGATTGCATTTTAACCAAGTTACTGTAAACCCCCTTTTTATTTATTAAAGCTTTATGTTTGCCTTGCTCAACAATTTTGCCTTTTTGCATAACTACAATATTATCTGCTTTTTGAATAGTTGATAGTCTATGAGCGATCACTATGGAGGTTCTATTCTTCATCATATTTTCAAGGGCAATTTGAACCAATCTTTCGCTTTCTGTGTCAAGAGCAGATGTTGCCTCGTCCAGAATCATAATTGGGGGGTTTTTTATTACAGCTCTAGCTATACTAAGACGTTGTTTTTGTCCTCCTGATAATTTATTACCTGAGTCACCAATATTTGTTTCTATACCATTTGGTAGTTCTTTAACAAATTCCCAGGCATTAGCAATTTTAAGAGCTTCAATCACATCCTTTTCAGTAGCATTTTCATTACCAATAAGAATATTGTTTTTCACCGTTTCATTGAATAAAATCGAATCTTGTGTAACCAGTCCCAATAAACTTCTAAGCGAATGTTTCTTTAGATCTCGGATATCGATGCCATCTATTTTAATTTCTCCCTTTGTTACGTCATAAAAGCGAGTCACCAAATTAGCAATGGTCGATTTTCCGCTACCTGATTGACCAACAAGTGCTACTGTTTTACCCTTTTTTACTCTTAAAGAAAAATTTTCTAATACCAGATCCTTTTCATATTTGAAAGAAATATCATTAATCGATATTTCATTTTCAAATGTATTCTTGTCTAAGGCATTTGGTTTATCACTTAATGGTGATTCAGTGTTTAAAATTTCCATAACTCTTTCTGCAGCTGCATTACCTTGCCTAATGTAATAACTACCTCTACTAATTGCCTTGGCAGGAGTTAAAATATTATAGGCAAGACCCATATACGCAATAAAGGAACTACCATCTAGACTGCCATCAACTAAAACCAATTGGCCGCCATACCATAACAGAATCGCAATTACAGTTATACCTAAAAATTCACTGGTTGGAGACGCTAAATTCTGTCTGTTTAAAAGTTTATTTGAAAAATGAAAATACCTTTTAGTAGATTCTTTAAACTTGTTGAAGAATAATGACTCAGCATTAAATCCTTTAATTACTTTCAAACCTCCAAGGGTTTCTTCAAGTGTAGATAAAAAGATGCCTTGTTCTTTTTGTACTCTATCGGATTTCCGTTTCAAACTTTTACCAATTCTCGAAATTATGACTCCGGTAACTGGAATGAAAATAAAAACGAACAAAGTCAATTTGGCACTAATGATTAGCATCATTATAATTGTGAAAATTATAGTTAATGGTTCTCTAACTATTAATTCTAATATTGACAGAAATGAATATCTTATTTCCAAAACATCAGAACCTAACCTAGCCATAATATCTCCTTTACGTTTTTCTGAAAAGAAGGAAATAGGTAATTCAACTGTTTTTTCATATAACCTATTTCTAAGGTCTCGTAATACTCCATTTCTTAGAAAAGTAATGAAATAAAGAGCCAGGTAATTAAAAATGTTTTTTAGCAGGAATAGGACAATGATCAAGCTAATAACAAGTAGAAGTGCCTTAGAAGCATCATTCTCAGCATATAGATTAACTTGATAGGATAGATAATCTTTATAAAAATCTTTCAGATTGGATATACCTTGGTAAACAGGTTTCACCATGACTTTGGGTTTATCACTTCCAAAAAGAATATCTAACATTGGTATCAATGCAATAAATGATAGCGCACTGAACAAGGCATAAAGTATATTAGATATAATATTTAGAAATGCATAACCTTTATAAGGCTTCGCAAATTGAAGTACCTTGGTAAAATAATTCATTAATTCAATTTCATATCTTTTATAATAGCATCAATTCTATTCTCTAATTCTGCCTCTTTATGATTGAAATCTGAAGCATGTTTTAATTCTGTGTTAACACTAAAATAAAATTTGATTTTCGGCTCTGTACCGCTAGGTCTCAAAGCTATTTTGCTTCCATCTGCAGTATAATAGATCAAGACATTTGATTTTGGTACATCAATTTCTTCTTGTGTACTATCAACAATATTCTTAGCTACAGATAGTTGATAATCTTCAATTCTTATTACATTAGATCCATTAACCTCTTTTAATGGATTTTCTCTGGCATCTATCATCATTTGTTTAATTTCTTCAGCACCTTCAATTCCTTTTTTAGTAATAGAAATCAATCGTTCTTTATAGAAACCATGATTAATATACAATTGAATTAGGTGTTCAAATAAAGAACTTCCTTCGGCTTTTGCCTGAGCAGCAATTTCACAAGCTAAAAGAGTAGAGGTAACGGCATCTTTATCTCTAACAAAATCGCCAACCATAAAGCCGAAACTTTCTTCACCACCACCAATAAAATCTAATTCTGGGAAGTCTTTGATCATTTTAGCGATCCATTTGAATCCTGTTAGACCTATTTTACTTTCAACATTATAGTCTTTTGCCATCTGGCTCATCATTGGTGTAGAAACAATAGTGGAACCTATAAATTCTTTACCTTTTATTTTTCCTTGTTTTTTCCATTCATTCAACAAGAATTCAGTCATAACTACCATTGTCTGATTACCATTTAAAAGCTGTAGCTCATTTTCTATATTTCTCACTGCAACACCTAAGCGATCACAATCAGGATCTGTTCCTATAACTATATCCGCATTCACTTTTTCCGCTAGTTCCAATGCCATTTTTAAAGCTTCAGGTTCCTCAGGATTGGGTGATACAACAGTTGGGAAATCACCGTCTGGTTTTTCTTGTTCCTTTACTATATGAATATGCTTATAACCTGCTCTTTTTAGGGTTTCTGGTATTGTTGTAATTGAGGTTCCGTGAAGTGATGTAAAAACTATACACAGATCATCTTTAGCTTTTTGAGAGGTGAAATTCGCATTCTTTAACGAAGCATTAATAAATACGTCATCAACGTCTTTACCTATATATTGGATCAGATTTTCTTTAGCATCAAATTTTATTTCTGAGTAATCTAAGTTATTAATTTCCGTAATTATTTCCTCATCATAAGGAGGAACCAATTGACCACCATCTTGCCAATAAACCTTGTATCCATTGTATTCTGGAGGATTATGTGAGGCTGTTAAAACAATTCCACAATGACAATTTAAATGTTTAAGTGCAAAAGATAATTCTGGAGTAGGTCTCAATGCTTCAAAAAGAAAAACTTTAATATTATTTGCAGAAAATACATCGGCAACAAGTTTTGCTAATGTATCACTGTTATGTCTGCAATCATAGGCAATAGCGACTTTCACTTCTTCATTTGGAAAGCTTCTGTGAAGATAGTTACTCAGTCCTTGTGTATTCTTTCCAAGAGTATATTTATTTATTCTATTTGTTCCTACTCCCATAACCCCTCTCATTCCTCCTGTTCCAAATTCTAAATCTTTGTAGAAACTTTCCTGAATATCTTTAGGATTATTTGCAATACTGTCTTTAATAATATTTTGGGTTTCCTGATCGAAAGTAGGTGTTAACCATGTATTAATTCTATCTAATATTTTAGGTTCAATAAAAATCATAATGTATTATATTTTTAACAAATTTAACCAATTTGTCAAATGTTAAACTGCTATTATCAGTTAAATTTAGTGGGCTAGTTGTTATAAATTCAATTTGTCTTTAATCAAGTAGCGATTCTGGTTTTGGTTAGAGCGTAAGATGACCTCACCTAAAAATCCAGCTACAAAAAATTGAGTACCAATAATCATTGTGGCCAAGGCTAAATAAAACTGTGGACGTGCTGTTATTAAACGACCTGTAGTATTAAAAAACAGCTTATCTATTCCTAGATACAGAGCAAATCCAAACCCTAACACAAACATAATCACACCTAGAGAACCAAATAAATGCATGGGTCGTTTACCAAACCTAGACAGAAACCAAATAGTAACCAGATCAAGAAAGCCAATTCTAAATCGGTTCATACCATATTTGGTCTTCCCATATTTCCTTGCCTGATGTTTAACAATTTTTTCCCCAATATTTGTAAATCCTGCGTTTTTCGCCAAAACAGGAATATATCTATGCATTTCACCTCTTAGTTCAATATTTTTAATAACAGATTTTTTAAAGGCCTTCAAACCACAGTTAAAATCATGAAGCTTTATTCCAGATGTTTTTCTAGCAGCCCAGTTAAAAAGTTTTGAAGGTATATTTTTAGTTAGCACCGAGTCATATCGCTTTTTTTTCCATCCAGAAACAAGGTCAAATCCTTGCTCAGAGATAAGATTATATAATTCAGGAATTTCTTTCGGATTATCCTGAAGATCAGCATCCATAGTAATGACAACCTCTCCTTCAGCTTTTTCAAATCCAGCATGTAATGCTTGAGATTTTCCAAAGTTTTTTAAAAACTGAATTCCTTTTACTTGTTTGTTTTGTTTTGATAATTCTTTAATGGTCTCCCAAGAATGATCGGTGCTTCCATCATCTATAAAAATAATTTCATATGAAAAACGATTGGATTGCATAACTTTTGCAATCCAATCATGTAATTCCTTTAAGGATTCTTTTTCGTTTAGTAGTGGTATGACTACTGAGACATCCATAAATTATTCCTCTTTTTTCATGATTAAGCCACCTATTAAAGAGTAGATCAACCCAAAAAATGCACTTGCTGCAATCCAAATTGAAGAACCCACAATTGGATCCATAAATTTCTCTACCATAGACATACTTTGATCTACTATTTCTTCAGTCATGTTTGGATTTTCAAGCATTTTATCCCTTACGGCTTCTTTCATTAGATCCATAAACTCAGGATCAATAATATAGTTGAAAATTAATCCATAAATTACATAAACAATAGCACTTATCACTCCTATCAATACACCTATTTTTATGGCTTCACCTAATCTCAATAAGTTGCCATTACTTTTTTTGTATTGAGAAATAGCGTAAATTACGACTACAGGGAATATTATGTAATATAACCATTGAGGCCATTGAACACCTTCTAATGCCATTCCCGTAACATAAGTAACCACTGCAATTGCAATCATTACGAGCCCGAGAATAAGACCATAGTTCATTGCAAATTTGCCTGGTGTCATTTTTTGTGTTTCCATTCTTTTGATTGTTTAGTTTCTATAAAGTTAGTTAACAAATATAGCAAATCGTTACATAAACTTTTAGAATTAAATATCTAAAATATTATTGCAGTTATCTAAAAATTAATTAAATTTGCAGCTCGAAAAAAGTTAAGAAGTATTATTGAATTAGAGATGAAAAAAGATATACATCCAAAGAATTACAGATTAGTAGCATTTAAAGATATGTCAAACGACGATGTATTTTTAACTAAATCTACAGCAAACACAAGTGAAACCATTGATGTTGATGGGGTTGAATATCCTTTAGTAAAAATGGAGATTTCAAGAACTTCACATCCCTATTATACAGGTAAATCTAAATTGGTTGATACTGCCGGACGTATTGATAAGTTCAAAAACAAGTATGCTAAGTTTAAAAAATAAGCTAGCAACAAAATATATTTTATGAAAGCCTTTCTACTATAGAAAGGCTTTTTTATTTTTACACAAAAGCATACACATGAATTATATTCTTTTTGATGGTCCTTTCAGGAATAACCTTTTACCATTTACTTATACGCGACCAGTTGCTGAAATAAGAATTGGGATATTAACTATTAGGGAGAAGTGGGAACGGTATTTAGGATCTACAACAACAACAATTACAGAGGATTATTTGTCTGATAAGTATCCAATGGTTGAAATGGATGAGAATGTCATGATAAATGCATCTTTTTTACCAAATACTGAATTAGTTGGATTAGTTGAAGAACTTAAAGAAAATCAAGCCATTTTTAAGGATGAAGATGTTATAGCTTTTTACTCTAAAGATACCCAAGAAGATATCGATTTTAAGCAATATGATGCCATTGAATTTAATGAAAATGTTCTGAAAGTAGAAAATACCTGGGATATTTTTGCAAAAAACGGTGATGCTATTCAGAATGATTTTGAATTGATCACTAAAAACCGAAAATCTAATCCCATACCTAAATCTATAAACGTACTCAATGCAAAAAATGTTTTTATTGAAGAAGGCGTAAAATTGGAATTTGCTACGTTAAATGCTAGTACAGGTCCTATATATATTGGCAAGAATACTCAAATAATGGAAGGAAGCATAATAAGAGGTCCATTTGCATTATGTGAAGGGGCAATAGTAAAAATGGGGTCGAAAGTCTATGGACCAACAACAGCAGGACCTCATTGCAGAATTGGCGGAGAGGTAAACAATTCAGTGCTTTTTGCTTATTCTAATAAAGGTCATGAAGGGTTTTTAGGAAATTCTGTGCTTGGAGAATGGTGTAATATAGGTGCCGACACTAATACATCTAACCTAAAAAACAACTATGCTGAAGTACGATTGTGGGATTATAAAACCGAAGGATTTGCAAAAACCGGACTGCAATTCTGTGGACTCATGATGGGTGATCACAGTAAGTGTGGAATTAACACCATGTTTAATACAGGAACTGTAGTAGGAGTAAGTGCTAATATTTTTGGAAGTGGATTCCCTCGTAATTTTATACCTAGTTTTAGTTGGGGTGGTAGCAGCGGATTTACAACCTATTTAACTAAAAAAGCATTTGAAGTTGCAAAAGTTGTTATGCAAAGACGTAAGGTTACTTTCTCAAAACAAGATGAGGCAATTTTGACACATGTATTTGAAGAAACAAAAAAATTCAGAAAGCAGGACAGCTAATTCTTTCTAACTCTTTTTAGGTCCAGCAGATTTATTGGATTAATTCCGAGTCCTTCAATATCTTTACGAGTAAATCTTACGACTTCATCATAATACAACGGAACCATAATAGCCCTTTGCATAGCTATAGAATCCATTGTTGTGTATAATTTTTTTCTTTGTTGGATATCCGCAATTGTAAAAGATTTATCATACAAACTATCAAACAGAGTATCTTTAAAATGAAAATAATTTGATCCGTTGGGAGCAAAATTCTTACTGTAAAATATTGACAAATAGTTTTCTGCATCCAGATAGTCCGCAATCCATGAACTTCTGAACATATCAACTTTACCGTTTGACCTGGCACTTCTTAATGATGCTTCCGGCATGACATCCAAATTTATTATCAGCCCCGCTTTTTCAAGTTCTTGTTGTATAAATTCGCAAAAACTTAAGTAATTACTGGTTGTTGCTAGAGTTATTTCCGGTTTGGATATTCCACTTTCTTGCTTAAATTGCTCTACTAGCTGTTTTGCTTTTTCAGGTTGATATGAAAAACCTACAGACTCATCGTGACCTTGAAGGCCTATTGGAATAAATCCACCGTAAGCAGGATTTCCAATTCCATTGCGTAAATAGATCATCATTTTATTTCTATCAAAGCCATAGTTAATAGCTTTTCTAATTAATTCTGATTGTATTTCTGGTGTACTGGAATCTAGATAAAATCCCAGATACTCAGAGTTTAAATATGGACCTCGAATCATATTTACGGTTTGAGCATATTTTTCTCGCAATCGTCCATCTCCAGTAAGCAGTTCATCTTTGTAAGAAGCATCTAAACTGTTTAAAAAATCAATGTTTCCCTGAGCAAATTGTAAGAACTCACTTTGTTTGTCTGGTAAAAATGTAATGGCAACAGCCTCTAAATATGGCAATATTTTTCCCTTAGAATCTTTTTCAAAATACAGGTTATTCCTTCTAAAAATGAGTTTAATATTCTCTTCCCAGCGTTTAAACTTAAAAGGTCCAGTACCAACAGGATTAGACCGGAATTCACTACCATAATGTTCAACTATTTCTTTAGGTACAACAGAGCAGTATTTCATTGATAACAATCCAATAAATGCGGGGAATGGCTGCTTTAGTTTAATTTGGAAAACAGTATCATTAATAGCATAAAAATCATCAACTTTATTTAACACCCAACTTCCGGGAGCAGCTACATTTTCATCCCTTAAACGATTTAAACTATAGTGGAAATCTTCAGCCACTACAAGTCTTGTTGAATCTTTTCCGAATAGGGAATGTTTGTGGAAATAAACATCATTGCGTAAAGAAAATGTATATGTCAAAGCATCCTCTGAAATCGTCCAGCTTTTTGCAATGCTTGGAACAATGTTCAAGAGGCTATCCATTTCAACCAAACTATTAAATAATTGATTGGCTACCCAAGTATCTTGTAATGTCCTTGAAAATGCCGGATCCAGAGTGTTAATATTTGCATGCTCATTATATCTGAAAACTAAATGATCTTTATTTGATTTTGATGAGTTTTTGCAATTAACAAATAATAAAAACCCACAACTAATTGATAGGTAAACAATTAAATACCATAATCGAATTGATCTCAACTTTATCATATAATTTATTAGT
Source organism: Flavobacteriaceae bacterium (assembly GCA_013043005.1). Taxonomy (GTDB): domain Bacteria; phylum Bacteroidota; class Bacteroidia; order Flavobacteriales; family Flavobacteriaceae; genus Site-B1. Next base: position 12,517 of record JABDOZ010000175.1, read on the forward strand.
TGTAAATTTGCACGCTTGGTAAAAATACAAGAATGATTGCTAGGAAAAAAGTTGCTTTTTATACTTTAGGTTGTAAACTTAATTTTTCAGAAACATCTACCATTGCTCGAGGCTTTAAAAATGAAGGTTTTGATCGTGTAGATTTTACTGATATAGCGGATATTTATGTCATTAACACCTGTTCTGTAACTGAAAATGCGGATAAGCGTTTTAAGACTATTGTTAAACAAGCTCAAAAATCAAATCCCTATGCATTTATTGCCGCTATTGGATGTTATGCTCAATTGAAGCCAGAAGAGTTGGCAAATGTTAATGGCGTTGACCTAGTCCTGGGAGCCACAGAAAAATTCAAGATCACAGATTACTTAAATGATCTTTCCAAAAATGATTTTGGTGAAATACATTCCTGCGAAATTGAAGAAGCTGATTTCTATGTAGGCAGTTATTCTATTGGCGATAGGACAAGAGCGTTTTTAAAAGTTCAGGATGGTTGCGACTACAAATGTACCTATTGCACAATACCTTTAGCAAGAGGTATTTCCAGAAGTGATACTTTGCAGAATGTCCTAAAAAATGCAAAGGAAATCTCCGAACAAAATATAAAGGAAATAGTATTAACTGGAGTTAACATTGGAGATTACGGTAAAGGAGAATTTGGCAACAAAAAACACGAGCATACATTTTTAGATCTGGTAAAGGAACTTGATAAAGTAGAAGGAATAGAAAGATTACGTATTTCTTCTATTGAACCAAATTTATTGAAAAATGAAACGATTGATCTAGTTTCCAAATCCAGAGCTTTTGTACCGCATTTTCATATTCCATTGCAAAGTGGAAGCAATGAATTGCTCAAATTAATGAAACGACGCTATTCAAGAGAATTATATGTTGACAGAGTGAATAAGATAAAGCAGGTTATGCCACATGCTTGCATTGGCATTGATGTTATTGTAGGTTTCCCTGGCGAAACGGATGAGTTGTTTTTAGAAACCTATAATTTCTTAAATGAATTGGACGTTTCATATTTACATGTATTCACCTATTCTGAAAGGGATAATACCGAAGCAGCAGAAATGATTGATGTGGTGCCAAAAAACATTCGATCAAAGCGAAGTAAAATGTTAAGAGGCTTGTCTGTTAAAAAAAGAAGAGCTTTTTATGAAAGTCAATTAGGCGCGACTAGAACTGTATTATTTGAAGGTGAAAATAAAGAAGGGTATATTAATGGATTTACCGAAAATTATGTCAAGGTTAAAGCTCCGTGGAATCCTGAATTGGTCAATACACTTCATGATGTAACACTAAACGGTATTGATGAAGATGGTTTGGTTCGTTTTGAATTTGCTGAACAACATGTTGCCTAAAAAAAGCCAAAACGATTGCTTTGGCTTTGATATATTTAGAATTTAATCAAATTCTTACTCCAACAGGTAACATTCTTTTGTACTGCCTGTTTCTCCTAACAAATTTTGCAATTTCAGGACTTGTTGGAACAATACTCAAATTACGTTCGCTAATATTTTCAAAAACTGCTTTTAAGAAATCCTCTTGAAAATTTTCAGCTATAACCCCTTCTGGAATAATGAGTTTTGTCAGAAAGATTTTTCGTTCCTGTAGTGAATATTCAATTTTTGCTAATTTGCCATCCACTTTAAATTCAAATTGTCTTAAAAATTCATTATCCACTAATTCTGCAGCATTTATCATTATAATATGTTTTAAATCAAATAATTATCGGAGTATTTGGTAATTATTTAAATATGATGATTTCTTAATAAAACTTGGAACAGAAATATTTATTTTTGCATAGCAAATTTACAAAAAAAAAGTTTTAAGTTAAAGCTTTTAAGGGTTATTATCATATGTCTAGGGAGTTAATTAATGTATATTTAATGCCAGGGATGGCAGCAAATCCAAGCATATTTGAGCATATACAATTGCCTGATGATAAATTTAAGATCCATTGGTTAAAATGGATCATGCCTTTAATTGATGAAACTATGGCGAACTATGCTAAAAGAATGACTAAACAAATTAAGCATGAGAATATAGTTTTACTAGGTGTTTCTTTTGGTGGAATTTTGGTCCAGGAAATAAGCAAATATGTTAGTGTACGTCAGCTTTTTGTTGTTTCAAGTATTGTATGTAATAAACAAATACCGAAGCGATTCAAAATAGCTAAAAAAACAAAAGCTTATAAATTATTACCAACTCAATTAATTGGTAGTATTGATCTGCTGGCAAAGTATGCATTTGGGGAATTCATCATAAAACGGATAAACCTTTATCGTAAATACCTGTCAGTAACTGATAAAATATATTTAGATTGGGCGATAAAACAAATGGTTTATTGGAATCAAGAAATACCTCCCAATGGAGTAATACAGATTCATGGAGATAAAGATGGTGTTTTTACAAATTCCTGTGATGAAAAATGTATTGTTGTTAAAGGGGGAACCCACATTATGATAATCAACAAATACAAATGGTTTAACGAAAATTTGCCGAAACTAATTTTAAATTAGCTTACTATTTTTTTGGCGTATTATTACTTATACTTATATTTATCCAAACTTTACATTATGCGATTAATACAAAAGACCCTGTCATTTATCGGCTTAATGAGTTTAGTTGGATTGCTAATTTATGCAGTTCAGGATGCTCCAACCGATGAAAACTTCGAAAAAAAACTAATAAACGATTACAATGTTTATGCCTTGCAAGTTCCAGATTATTTAGAATTTGCTGGTGAACAAATGCCTCTTGAAAACCCTGATATTCTAGAAAGAATGGACAGAGAGCTTCTCGTAAATACATATTGGCAATCAAACGGATTACTTATGTTTAAGCGATCTCAAAAGTACTTTCCAATTATTGAGCCAATACTGGAGAAAAATGGAATTCCAGATGATTTCAAATATCTGGCTGTCATAGAAAGTGGATTGACTAATGCTTCATCGCCAGCTGGAGCCAAGGGAGTTTGGCAAATTTTAAAAGGTACAGGTCGTGAATATGGATTAGAAGTCAATGCAAATGTTGATGAGCGCTATCATATTGAAAAAGCAACAGAAGTAGCCTGTCAATATTTAAAGAAGTCTAAAGAACGATTTGGGTCCTGGACATTAGCTGCAGCTGCTTATAATGGTGGCAATTCGGGAATATCAAGAAGGTTAGAAGCACAAAAAGTAACTAATTATTATGACTTATTGTTAGGTGAAGAAACCGGAAGATATGTGTTCAGAATAGTTGCACTTAAAGAAATTTTGAATAATCCTCAGAAATATGGATTCAACTACAGACAGAAGGATCTTTATTTCAGAATTCCTACATATCAGGTTCAAGTTGATTCAGCAGTAACTGATTTTGCGAAGTTCTCTGAAGAATTTGGTATCAATTATAAAATACTGAAAATCCATAATCCTTGGTTACGAGAGCCACACCTCAATAATAAATCAGGAAGAAAATATAACATTGAAATTCCGGAAAAAGGATACTACAATACCAAACCTTAACTATGAATACAACTCTGGTAGTATCTTTAATTGTGATTGGACTTCTAGGGGGTATGTTGAGCGGAATGTTTGGAATTGGTGGGGGTGTCATTATGGTACCATTAATGGTGTTTTTATTGAGTTTTACTCAACATCAGGCACAAGGAACCAGTTTGGCCGTATTGTCCTTTCCAGTTGCGTTTGTGGCTGCATATAATTATTACAATTCAGGTGAAAACGTTGTAGATTGGAAATTTGCCATTATAATTGGTGCTAGTTTTGTTTTAGGAGGTTATCTGGGTTCAAAATTGGCGATTTCAATCAATCAAACTACTTTAAGGAAATTATTCAGTATTGTATTGCTAATAGCAGCTATTAAATTATTTTTTAGCAAATAATTATCGAACTCGTCTTGGTTGTTTATGACCACCAAAATGTTGATTAGGCATTTGAGACCGCTTCATATTCTCCTTCATCATTTTAATTTGATCTGTTAGCATACCTTGTTTATCCAATTTTTTTGCCTCAGCAAGTAATTTATGTGCTTCCTGTTTTCTTCTTTTACTAAACGCAATTCCAGCCAAATTCAATTTAACCATTGCCATATCATGACTCATCGATAGACCTAATTTTTCAGCATTCTTAAAATGCTTTTCAGCTTCATTCATATTGGTTTGGGAAACCATGATGCCATGTAAAAAGCTGTAATAACCTTGCTGTTTTTTAACTAAAGCAGATTTAGGATTTTTTATATAGTTCAACCATTTTTGAGCACCTGAAAAATCTTGTTTTCTAAGGCGTAAAAATGCCAAAAGAATCAGTTCATTTTTAAAGTATAAAAACAAGAAAATTCCAGCAAGTAAAATAAACATGATACCATTACCAACATATCCATCAATTATTAACCATACTCCATATAAAAATGAGGCTCCTGTAAGTACTAATTTTATATTTTTATTAAACATTTTATATGTATTATTTTGGACTGCAAAGTTAATAAAAACTATTATAAATATTTTTTAGTTAAGATTTGCCAAATAAAAAAGGCTTTGTATATTTGCACCCGCACTTTGCAGGTATAGAAAGTGTTAGAAGTTAAAACAAATTAAAAGGATCAATAAAGATACATAGCAATGAAAAGAACGTTTCAACCGTCCAAAAGAAAAAGAAAGAACAAACACGGTTTTAGAGAAAGAATGGCTTCGGCAAATGGTAGAAAAGTCCTTTCACGTAGAAGAGCAAAAGGAAGAAAGAAATTATCTGTATCTTCAGAACCTGATCACAAAAAATAATGATTAACAATTGTTGATATTTTAAAGGTGTTACTTTTCGTAACACCTTTTTTTATACCTATATGATAACTATTTTTGAAAAATTTTAATTTATCCAATGCCAAAGAATAAAAATCTTAAATCCATATTAATAATTGGTTCTGGGCCAATTATCATTGGTCAAGCTTGTGAATTTGACTATTCAGGAACACAAGCTCTTCGTTCATTACGTGAAGATGGGATTGAAACTGTTTTAATAAATTCCAACCCAGCTACAATAATGACCGATCCGACCATGGCAGACCACGTGTACTTATTACCTTTAACAACCAGGTCGATCATAAAAATTCTCAATGAACATCCCGAGATTGATGCAGTTTTACCCACAATGGGTGGACAGACTGCCTTAAATCTTTGTATTGAGGCAGATGAAAAAGGAATTTGGTCGGATTACAATATAGATATTATTGGTGTTGATATAGACGCAATAAATATTACAGAAGATAGAGAGCAGTTTAGAGAGTTGATGCTAAAAATTGGTGTTCCAATGGCTCCACAAGCGACCGCAACTTCTTATCTAAAAGGAAAAGAGATTGCTCAGGAATTTGGTTTTCCTCTGGTTATTAGAGCTTCTTTCACGTTAGGTGGGGCAGGAGCTTCTATAGTTCATAAACAAGAAGATTTTGATGAATTGATGACACGTGGTTTAGAAGTATCACCTATTCATGAGGTGATGATAGATAAAGCGTTAATTGGTTGGAAAGAATACGAACTGGAGCTTTTACGGGACTCAAATGATAATGTAGTAATTATTTGTACGATTGAGAATATGGATCCTATGGGTATTCATACAGGAGATTCAATAACCGTTGCACCTGCCATGACCTTGAGCGATAATACGTTTCAGAGAATGCGGGATTTAGCAATTCATATGATGCGAAGTATTGGTGATTTTGCAGGTGGTTGTAATGTACAATTCGCAGTAAGTCCAGATGAAAAAGAAGATATAATCGCAGTAGAGATCAATCCAAGAGTTTCTCGATCTTCTGCCTTAGCAAGTAAAGCTACAGGATATCCTATTGCCAAAATAGCAGCAAAGCTTGCTATAGGTTATCATCTAGACGAACTAGAAAACCAGATTACCAAATCTACTTCGGCCTTGTTTGAACCTACTCTAGATTATGTGATTGTTAAAATACCTAGATGGAATTTTGACAAGTTTGAAGGTAGTGACCGAACATTGGGCTTGCAAATGAAATCAGTAGGTGAGGTGATGGGAATTGGTCGGTCTTTTCAGGAGGCTCTGCATAAAGCTACTCAATCACTTGAAATTAAAAGAAATGGTTTAGGTGCAGATGGTAAAGGCTATAAGGATTACGATCAGATAATAGAAAAATTAACATATGCCAGTTGGGATCGAGTCTTTGTTATTTATGACGCCATTCAAATGGGAATTCCATTAAGTCGTATACATGAAATCACAAAAATTGACATGTGGTTTCTTAAGCAATATGAAGAACTTCATTATTTAGAAAAGGAGATTTCCCGGTTTAATATTGATTCAATAGAAAGAGATTTACTTCTGGAGGCTAAGCAAAAGGGTTATGGTGACAGACAAATTGCTCACATGTTAGGCTGCCTGGAAAGTCAGGTATACAATAAAAGAGTAGAGTTAAAGATCAATAGGGTCTATAAATTAGTGGATACCTGTGCTGCAGAATTTAAAGCAAAAACCCCTTATTTTTATTCAACCTTTGAAAATGAGTTAGAAACTGAAAGTGGAGAAAAATATTCAGCGAATGAAAGTGTCGTTTCAGATAAAAAGAAAATAATTGTATTGGGATCTGGACCCAACAGGATTGGTCAGGGAATAGAATTTGATTATTGTTGTGTTCATGGGGTATTGGCTGCTGCAGAATGCGATTATGAGACCATTATGATTAACTGCAACCCTGAAACTGTTTCTACCGATTTTGATCTGGCAGATAAACTTTATTTTGAACCTATTTTCTGGGAACATATATATGATATTATACGGCATGAAAAACCTGAAGGTGTTGTTGTACAACTAGGTGGGCAAACGGCATTGAAATTAGCTGAAAAATTAGATAGGTATGGAATAAAAATAATGGGTACGACTTTCCAGTCTTTGGATCTGGCTGAAGACCGAGGTTCCTTTTCAAACTTATTAAAAGAGAATAATATTCCTTATCCTGAATTTGATATTGCAGAGTCTGCAGACGAGGCACTTCAAGTTGCGGATAAACTCAACTTTCCGATATTGGTAAGACCTTCTTATGTTCTTGGAGGTCAGGGAATGAAGATCGTGATTAATAAAAACGAACTGGAAGAGCATGTAGTCGATCTTTTAAGAAAAATACCAAATAATAAATTATTGTTAGATCACTATCTAGATGGTGCAATTGAGGCTGAAGCAGATGCTATATGTGATGGCGAGAACGTCTATATAATAGGAATTATGGAGCATATAGAACCTTGTGGTATCCATTCAGGTGATAGTAATGCTACTTTACCTCCTTTTAATTTAGGAGAATTTGTTTTACAACAAATTAAAGATCATACAAAAAAGATTGCTTTGTCATTAAATACTGTTGGACTTATAAACATTCAGTTTGCTATAAAGGATGATATAGTTTATATAATTGAAGCCAATCCCAGAGCTTCAAGGACAGTGCCTTTTATAGCAAAGGCCTATGGTGAACCTTATGTGAATTATGCAACCAAAGTCATGTTGGGTGAAAAGAAATTAAAGGATTTTGATTTTAAACCTAAGTTGCAAGGTTTCGCAATTAAACAACCTGTATTCTCATTCAATAAATTCCCTAATGTGAATAAGAAATTAGGTCCTGAAATGAAAAGTACAGGCGAAAGCATTTTGTTTATTGATAGTTTAAAAGATGATCAATTTTATGATCTCTATTCAAGACGTAAAATGTATTTGAGCAAATAATTAAAGCGACCGAAAGGTTGCTTTTTTATTTTAACTCATACCTTCGTAGTAACAAAAAGCTTAAATTAAATATTTATAAATAATTTTTTATATTTGAGAAAAACATGCTATGAATAGAATTTTCTTCTTGCTCATATTTATTGGATTTTCTCAAGTTTATTCTCAAAGCGACATCTTTGATGCGTCTCGTAAGGGTCAGTTAAATGAGGTCATTTCAATATATTCTAAAAACCCAGAGGTAATTAATTTGACGAATACCGAGGGATATTCGCCACTAATCTTAGCTTGTTATCATGGTAATGAAGAAGTTGTGCGGTTTATTTTAGATAAGGCTAATAACATAAATGGAACGAGCAATTACGGCACTCCTTTAATGGCGGCGGTAGTAAAAGGGAATCTCAATATAGTAGAAATGCTTCTAGAAAGAAAAGCTGATACAAATATTGCAGATTCTAATGGAACAACAGCTATGCATTATGCTGTAATGTTTAAAAACTATGACGTTATAAAACTTTTATTAGAAGCTAAAGCAGATTTAAAAATAAAGGATAATCGAGGTCAATCCGCATTGGATTATGCAGCTATTTACAATGATAAAAAACTAAACAACCTTCTTAAAAATATATGACTATGAAAAAAATTACTTTATTTTTTATTTTATTTCTTTCAGCAATTATCAGTTTCTCACAAACTTATAGCACAGGATTGATGACTTTTAATGGGAGCTACACTGGTCAAGTTGATGTTACTGCATCAACAGTTACACTTACTTTAAATGGACCAGACGATAGGTGGCTTGGTATAGGATTTGGAGTTACTTGTATGACAAATAATAATGATGATGTTGTAATGTTTGATGGTACAGATTTAACCGATAGAAACTACGTTGGAATAGGAAATCTTCCAGCTACGGATGGGCTTTCAAATCAAGATTGGGCCATAACATCTAATACAACTAATGGAGGAACCAGAACTCTGATTGCAACTAGAGATAGAGATACAGGTGATAGTAATGATTTTGTTTTTCCATTAGCTGAAGGTGGAATCAACTTTGTTTGGGCATATAGAGCAAGTCCTGGCTTTACTTTATCAAGTCACGGAGGGAACAGAGGTTCTTTAGCTGCAGGATTCACTCTTGGACTTGATGATTTTATTGTGACTTTAGACTTCAATATTTCGCCTAACCCTGTAAAAAATAGTTTTGATATTGAGCTTCCACAATCTGTTTATCACGCTAATATTGACATTTTTGATGTTTATGGAAAGAAAATATATAAGGGAATTGTTTCTAATTTGAATTCAAATCTGGATGTTACTTCTTGGAATAATGGTATTTATTTGGTTAGAATAACGTCTAATATAGGAACACAAACCAAGCGACTCATAAAGCAATAAACTAATCGTCCTAGGATTGTTCTTCTGCACGTTTTATGGTGGCATCTAGAAGCCCTTCTTTAACTTTGATTCCTAATTTTTAGATTTTTCACTAAACTTTAATAAAGCATTTTGAGTTTTTAGCAATTCTAAATAGGTATCCATCTTAAACTCAGAAGATTTGAAGGCATTTATTCTTTTTTTGGATTGTTCCTTTCTAACTATACTTCTCGAAAATCGACGTATGCTATTTTTAGTATCCAATATAATTCCCGGAACTGTTGCATTATTTCCATTTTCATCTTTGGCAACCATGGTAAAGTAAGACGAATTACAATGCTTTTTAACAGCAGTTTGTATATTTTCAGATTCAACTCTTACACCAACAACCATGGATGTTGTTCCTGTGTAGTTTACTGATGCTTTTAAAGTAACTAATTCTCCAACTTCAATAGGATTTAAGAAATCAACTTTATTAACCGATGCTGTTACACAATAATGTCCGCAATGCTTTGAGGCACATGCAAAAGCTATTTGATCCATTAGTCCCAGAATAAATCCGCCATGTATTTTACCACTAAAATTTGAATTGGATGGCAGCATTAATTGGGTTATAGATACTTGTGACTCCTTAATTTTTTTAAACATAGTATTCTTTATTAATCTTCTTCATCAGCTTTTTTCAGGAGTTTTTCGTTTAAATGCTTATTGGCCTTAATTCCTAATTTTTTAATGTTTTCAACTTTGGTTAGTAAATTTCCTTTTCCAGTGAGTTTCTTCATGGTTGAATCATAGCTTCCTTTTACTGTATTCAATTGGTTTCCAACTTTTAGTAAATCATCTGTGAGATTTACAAACTGATCATATAGCCTTCCTGCTTGCTTGGCAATTTCAATGGCATTTTGTTGTTGTTTTTCGTTGTTCCACATAGAATCAATAGTACGTAATGTGGCTAAAAGAGTAGAGGGAGTCACGATAACGATGTTTTTTTCAAAAGCGGTATTATAAAGGGAATTATCCTTATTTACAGCAATGGCAAAAGCTGGTTCTATCGGGATGAACATCAACACAAAATCAGGTGATTCAATGTCATATAAATCCTGATAATTTTTTTCTGATAATTGATCAACATGTTTTTTTATTGAGTTTACATGAGCCTTTAAAAACAATTCTTTTTCAGTATCCTCTGCATTTGTCAATCGTTCATAATCGGTTAAGGAAACCTTAGAATCTATGATCATTCGTTTGTTATCCGGAAGGTGTAACACCACATCTGGTAAAACTTTTGATCCATCATCCATTGAAAAACTTTGTTGAACAAAATATTCTCTGTCTTTTTCCAGTCCTGATTTTTCCAAAACACGTTCCAGCACCAGTTCACCCCAATTTCCCTGCATTTTACTATCACCTTTTAAGGCTTTAGTAAGATTGGTTGCTTCTTTGGTCATTTGCAAATTAAGATCTTTTAATCCTTTGAGTTGTTCCTTTAAAGCAGAATGCATACCAATACTTTCTTTTTGGGTTTCTTCTACTTTCTTTTCAAAACCCTTGATTTTTTCCTGTAACGGATCAAGAATATTTTGTATTTGCTCTTTATTTTGGTCTGTAAATTTCTTCGATTTTTCTTCAAGGATCGTATTTGCCAACAGTTTGAACTCTTGTCTTAACTGATTTTGCCGTTCTTCTAATTCTTTATCCCGTTTAAGGTTTTGTTCTTGAAGATTTTCATAATCCGCATTTTTTCTGGTGAGTTTGGTATTCAACAATTCTTTCTCTCTTCGGATTTCTTCACGTTCAAGTTCAATCTTATCAACAGTGTTCTTAAGTTCATCAATATTAGAATTCAATTGGTTTTGACGCTCTTCTAACGTGCTTTTTTCACTTTTACTTTTCAATTTGGTAAAAAGCATGCCTAAATAGGCTCCGATAAGTGTTGAAGCAAGAATAGCAAGGATAAGAATAAGGTTATCGTTCATGAATTAATCAAGTAATTTATTCAAATATAGTTAATTTGTCATACTGAACGAAGTGAAGAATCTTATTATTATAGATGTTTCGACAAGCTCAGTATGACATTATTTTTTCACTCTAAAATTTCCTGATTTTTCATCAAAAACTATCAAATCTTTAGGGAATAAAGCATTAAAAGCTCCTTTTTCTATTAGTTTTAAAGGAGAATCTATAATAACATTTTCATCCGTCATAACTACTAATTTATCACACAATTGAATTGCCAGATCTATTTCATGAGAAGAAAACAAAATGGTTTTATTGGTTTCCTTTACTAGTTTTTGAAGTAGTTTCAGAATAAATGCCTTATGATACATATCCAAGTGAGTGGTAGGTTCATCCAAAATGATCAAATCAGTATCTTGAGCTAATGCACGAGCAATCATTACTTTTTGTAATTGACCATCACTTAATTCAAAGCATTTTTTGCTTTTTAAATCTTCTATATTGGTTTGGAACATGGCTTTTTTGACAACTGAAACGTCATTAATTGTTAATTTTCCAACCCAATTTGTATAAGGTTGTCTGCCTAATGCAACTAATTCAAAAACGGAAAGATTTTTTGATGCAATTGGCTCTGTTAATACCAAACTTAAAGCTTTAGCCAATTCACTTGAATTAAATTTTGATATACTTTTATCATTGATAAAAATGTCACCATTTAAAGGTTTCTGTACTTTTGTTAGGGTTCTTAATAAAGTGGATTTGCCTATACCATTGGCTCCTACCAATCCTATTAGTTCACCTTGATGTAATTCAATATTAACATTTGATGCGACAACAGTTTGATCTTTTTTGGATGAATACCCTATGGTAAGATCATTCGTCTCTAAAATGATTTGTTTTTTCCCAAGATTCATTAAAATATCATTTTTCTTTTTCTTACCAACAACCAAACTACAACAGGAGCTCCAATTAAAGAGGTTATGGCATTAATAGGTAACGTATAATCACTGGTTGGTAATTGTGCAATACTATCACAAATCAGCATAATAATGGCTCCAAATAAGAATACTGCCGGTAATAGTATTTTATGATTTGAGGTATTGAATATTTGTCGGGTAATGTGAGGAATAGCTAAACCAATAAAAGCAATAGGACCTGCAAAAGCAGTAATGGTTCCAGCTAATAAACTAGTAGCTATTATTATCAATATTCTACTTTTTTTAATATTCAATCCAAGACTTTTTGCATAATTTTCTCCTAATAATAACGTATTTAAAGATTTTATCGAAAAGATAGTCAATAGCATTCCAATTAAATAAATAGTAAAAAAAACAAATAATTCATTCCATGATAAATTACCAAGACTACCAAATCCCCAAAATATGTATTGCTGAAGTTGTTCTGCCGAACTAAAATAGGATAACACACTAACAACTGCAGCCGTTATGCTTCCAAACATCAATCCAATTATTAAAATAGCCATAGTATCTCTAACTCTGGTAGAAACAACCATAACTGCTAATAATACTAAAAAACTTCCTAAACTGGCAGCAATTACTATGCTCCATTTGGAAATTAAAAATATTGCAAAAAACCCACCTAAAATAGAGGATCCCATAATTACTAACGCTACTCCCAGACTCGCTCCGGAAGTAATTCCAAGTACAAATGGTCCAGCTAAAGGATTTCTGAATAAAGTTTGCATTAGTAAACCTGAAATACCTAATCCAGAGCCAACCAAAACTGCAGTAAATGCTTTGGGAAGTCTGTAATTTTGAATGATGTATTCCCAAGATTCGTTATCAATTGTTCCGATTAAACTTTTAAATATTTCTTTAGTTGGAATAGAAACAGAACCTAAGTTCACGTTTAATAAAAAACATAATATGAGTACAAGTAGTAATACTATAAAAGAAAATATGTATGATCTGGATTCTGACAATTATTCTAATGGTTTAAAAAAGAATGGTTCATAATTTTTTAATAATTCCGGATGGCAAATTTTAATAATATCTTTTAATACAATATCTGGTCTTGCAAACCCAAGTTCATAATATAAAACACCTCCTGATTTTCCTTTAGTATTATTAAAGGAAAACACTTTCTGATTAGCATACGCTTTAAATTTTGAATAATGTTGATTAGCTTGTTTTAGGTCTTCATAAGATTTATAATAGGATGGGCTCATCCAGATATCAGCATCCTTAGCTCGATCAAAAACAACCTCAAAATTTAGGGCTAAGCTGCCTGTGCCTTTAGTATTGCTCCATAAATAATTGACATTGGCATCTTTCAAAAATTGCGCTTCCGTACTTGCACCGTTTGGTAAATACCAAATGTCTTTGTGCATTGCCCCACTTAATACGGTTGGTATGTCCTGTACTGTTGAAGCCAATTCTTTAGCTTCTAAATAATCTGATTCAATTGCATTAAAAATAGAATCAGACTTTTTTTCTACACCATATAGAACACCAAAAAATTTGACCCATTCTGCTTTGGCTAAAGGTGACGATTCAACCCAATCACCATTATAAACAACCGGAATATTCGCTTTATTTATGTTTTCAAATGCCTTATTGACTCCATCAACGCCAAAACCGATTACCACATCAGGCTTTAATTCTAGTAAAACTTCAATATTTATTCCTTCATTTTTACCTAGATCCCTTACATATCCTTTATCAATACGATTTCTTGTAATTTCTGAGGAAATATAATCAGTTTCAGGAAAAGCCACTAATGTATTTTGGACATTTAATAATTCCAATGAAGGTATATGAGTAGTCGAAGTTACAACTATAGTTTTAATTGGTACTTTCAAAAGACCATCAAAATCATTTTGGTTGAAATTATATTCAGAAATATCGGATTCATTAACAAGGGCATAACGAAATATTTTCGTGGAATTTTGCCATGGACTTTTAATTGTTAATATTTTATAATTTTCTGCTTGCGTAATTTCAAATCCTTGAGCATGTTTTATTGCAATAGAATTATCTAATTTTAATGAAGACATTGAATGCTTAGAATTATTTTTACATCCAAAAAAACAAACAACCAAAAAAAGAAAACTAAAAGATAAAAATCTCATAAATTCATGTAACAATTGTAACGGTATTTTTTTAAAGGCAATATATATTTGTTGAAAACATTTATATGCGCGATAGTTCAAATTTAACAATATATATAGTTGCTGGAATAATAATAGTACATTTTTTAGTTGGCTTTATTTATCTTATTTATAAGTTGAATAAGAAAAAGTGATTTTGACTTATCTACCTAATTAAATTCATGTATTTTTACATCGAAATATTGGTTTTATTCCTTAACGGAATAGATTAAAAGGGAATCTGGTTTAATTCCAGAACTGTTCCCGCAACTGTAATCTTAGTTCGCATCTGCGAATGCTTATTTGTATACTTCATGTCACTGTCACGCTAAGGCGTGATGGGAAGACAACAAAATAGGACGAAAGTCAGGAGACCTGCCAAATTCAAAACACTGAATATTAAACTTTCGGGATAAAAGTTTTTGTATGATATGTCATACTACTCTCGACCAAATTAAATTTTATGATCAAAAAAAGACTTTTTTTTGGTTTATGTTCTTGTTTACCATTTCTAGGATTTTCACAAGAACACAAGGAGGCTCCAATTGTTGAACAATTAGAAGAAGTAGTTATTACGAATTCCAAATTTGAATTAAAACGTGAAAATTCAGGGAAAGTAATAACAAAGATATCTCAAAAAGAACTCATTAGTTTACCGGGGAAAAGCATTGCTGAAATAATCAATACAACGGCTGGAATAGAAATTAATGGTACAAAAAGTAATGCCGGACAAAATCTAAGTTATTTCATAAGAGGTGGACGAAACAGACAGGTTTTAATTCTAATAGATGGTATTGCATTAAGCGATGCATCGCAAATAGGAAATGATTATGACTTACGGTTGCTAAATGTCGATCAGGTAGAATCCATAGAGATATTAAAAGGTGCTTCTAGCACATTGTACGGTTCTGGAGCGGCTACTGCAGTTATAAATATAACTCTTAAAAAAGCGACAAAAAAGACCATTTCTGGGAATTTTAGGAGCGTTTTTGGTAGTAACCAATCTCAAAATGATAATAATTTTGCAATAGAGGATTTTAGAAATAGCGTGAATATTAATGGTACATTAAACAAATTCACTTATTTAGCAAGCTTTGGAAATCAATATACGAATGGATTGTCATCTGTAGAATCTGGAAAAGAAAAAGATGCTTTTAATGCAGTAAATGGAAATTTAAAATTGGGATATGAGTTATCTAATTCGTTTAAAGTGAATGTATATGGAAGTTGGGATAAATTTAAAGCCGATTTTGATGACAGTTTCATGCAATTAGATGCGGACAATCGTTCGACATCAGAGCAATACAGATTAGGTATTTCTTCAAAATTCATGTACAATAAAGGAAGTATAAACATTAATGCAGCGTCCAATAGAATAGATAGGCAAATTGACTCAAGTTTCCCTAATAACTTCAAAGCTCAAAGCTTGACAATGGACGCATTCAATAAGTATGTTATTAAAGAAAGATTTTATACAGTTGTTGGTCTTAATTTCCAGGAGAACAAAATGGATAGCTATTTAATCCCTTTTGATGAAACGAGTCTTCAGCAAAGTATTGATCGCAAAACAGCCTCATTCACAATTATTGACCCGTATGCCAATGTGGTTTATGAATCGGATTTTGGCTTAAACATTAATACCGGAATACGATTGAATAATCATAGTGAATATGGCTCAAATTTTGTTTATAGCATAAATCCTTCGTATACAAAATCTACAAAATATGGATATTTAAAAGGTTTAGTAAGTTATTCAACAGCATACATAACACCTTCGTTATATCAATTGTTTGAGCCAACTTATGGTAACACAGAATTAAATCCGGAAGAGAATTCTACTTTTGAAATTGGTGCAGAAGTTAATTTTACTGATAAAGCAATATTTAGTTTGGTCTATTTTAACAGAAAAGAAAACAATTTTATTGATTTTGTTGATTTGGGTGGATTTGTTTTTCTGTACAAAAACGTTGATAAAGAATTTACAGCGAGTGGTGTTGAATTTGCTGCAGATTATAAGTTAAGCAGTAAATTAAAATTTATAATAAATGCTACTTACACAAAAATAGACGAGGAATTAAATTTGAGGATTCCTGAATATAAAGTTAATGCAGGTATGAATTATCAAATTTCTGATCAATCATTGGTTTCTCTCTCTTATCAATTTAATGACGACAGAAAAGATGTGGTTTTTAATAACTTGACATTCATAAATGACTCAGTTATTTTAAAGAGATACAGTTTGCTAGACCTATTTATCAGCACAAAAGTTATGGATGACAAAATAATGCTATTTGCAAACATTACTAATATTTTTAATGCAGAGTTCCAGGAGCTTTTTGGTTACTCAACAAGAGGTAGAAATGTTAACCTTGGTTTTAATTTGACTCTATAAAGAAAGCCGCTTTTTAGCG
Organism: Flavobacteriaceae bacterium; assembly: GCA_013043005.1. Classification (GTDB taxonomy): domain Bacteria; phylum Bacteroidota; class Bacteroidia; order Flavobacteriales; family Flavobacteriaceae; genus Site-B1. Next base: position 29,100 of record JABDOZ010000175.1, read on the forward strand.
GCTTTCTTTTTATTAAATCAAAAATCTTAGTCTGCAAACATTCTGTTTTTATAAGGGGAGAATTTATTTCTGTCGCCCACTGACTTTAGTTCGCTAACTGGAGCAGGTCCACTCATTCTACTTGTACCTTGAATTTGAGCTATGGCTTCGGCCAATAATGGCTCGTTTACATCACCCAAAACGCCAAGATTTCCTAAATCTTCACTTAATAATACATCTGCAATTAAACCATCATCATAATCGGTAACACCATCTCTATTAAGAGTCTTGAATATTAGTGGTTGTATAGCGTAAGTATGGTTAGGATTTGCATTTTCACGCCGAAAATCAGGAGAGTCATAATAAGTATTAGATGCCTGATATTTCCCTCTTGTATTAGTACCAATTTGAACGACATCTATGTATGGTGTTAATGAATTAATTACCAATTCACTTGCCGACGCAGATGCCCCAGTAGTTAAAATATAAACCTTATTTAGATTTAAACTATTTATTGAAGTTCCATTACTAAGCTCATTTTGGAATCGATCAATTAGGTATTCCGGATCATTTTCTTCATAAAAAGTTTGCCAGGTACTATTCCACTGTTGAGTTGCAAAGATATCATCATAAAACTGTCCAGTGATCATACTACTTAAATTTATTGCAGAACTAACAAAACCTCCAGGGTTATATCGTAAATCTAAAACAAGATCAGTTATATTGGAACCGGCAAATTCGCCAAAGACATCATTTAATTGCCCATCAAAATTTCGATTGAAAAAATTGTACATAAGATATCCGACATTATTTCCGTCTACATTTATAATTTCGGTTTTATGAATAGGATCTTCTGTATAGGCAGATTTGGAAAGGGTAACAATTTCTTCGCCTATAAAAATTGTATCATCATCTGTGGTTTCAGGCGTACCATTATTATCATAGGTCCCTAGCCCTATAGTGTAAGTGTTTAAATTATAAATGTCCAAATAATTATTTACGGTTAATTGAGTGCCATTTAGGGAATAGAATACATCACCGCGCTCAATCCCTTGTTCTTCAGCGCTTGTATTGGGAAGGACATATCTAACAATTCCAAATAAATCGGTTCCGCTTCCTGGAACTCTTTTTATGTCAAAATCCATTCCATTACTAACCGATGTGCCACTTAGAAACTGTTCTAAAGCTAAATAATCATTAACTAAAAAGCTGAATTCATCGACATTAACAGGATCGTATAACAAATTGTTAAATAAACTCTCAGGACTTGAAAATCCTTCTAAATAATCCTGAAGCTCAACAGAATTGGTAAATCGGTCATCTGCTAAATCCGGAACATTATCCTTATACAAATAGTATAAGTTCATACCTCTCCAAATAAAGCTTTTAATATTAGTATTACTGGTAAAGTCGTCATCAATATCAGTAAAACAACCCTGTAATAATGAACTGATTAATACTAGAAGTAGAAATCTTTTAAATAATTGCATATTTTTCTTTTTCAAATTTTGATATAGAACTCTAAAAATAGTTACATTATTGTGATTTAAAAACTTTTAAACTTTTATTTAACCATTTTGAAGGCGCGTAAAATAGTCATTATCGCATTAATGTATAAAGAGAAGTAAATTTTGAATGTAACAAATTAACCTAACAGTCGTCGTAATATTGAATAGCGATAAAAAGCTAGATTGCAACCAAACCAAAAAATGAATCAGGCAGAGTTTTTAAGCATAGTAGTGCCATTTAAAGATAAGATATTCCGATTAGCCAAACGCTTGTTGGTATCTACGGAAGAGGCTGAAGATGCTACACAGGAGATGTTGTTGAAACTCTGGAAGAACAAAGAGCAGATACAGAATTATAAAAATGTAGAAGCTTTTTCAATGACGATGACAAAGAACTTTTGTTTGGATAAGTTAAAATCTAAACATGCACAAAATTTAAAGATCGTGCATAGTAATTACAAAGATGAAAACACGTCCTTACAGAAACAGGTAGAATTAAATGATAGTATTGATTGGGTTGGAAGAATAATTGAAGATTTACCACAACAACAGAAAATGGTGATTCAATTAAGAGATATAGAACAGTATGATCTGGATGAAATAGCAGAAATGCTAGAGATGAACAATACAGCAGTAAGAGTTACATTATCCAGAGCAAGAAAATCAATAAGAGAACAATTAACAAATACACACAGTTATGGTGTTAAATGATATAGAAAAATTAATCGAAAAGTACGAAAACGGAGAAACTACTTTAAAAGAAGAGGAGCAGTTAAAAGACTATTTTTCTCAAGAAACTGTAGACCCACACCTTGAAGTCTATAAGCCGATGTTTCAGTATTTTTTGGTAACTAAAAAAGAACAATTTACTAAAGACGTTCCATTAAAAACTAAAAACACATATGCGTTGTATAGATGGATTTCTGTCGCGGCAGTAGCAGTTCTTATGTTTGGTTTATATTTTCAGAATACGAGACCAAGCGATGAAATTGATCCAGTATTGGCTCAACAAACCATGGAAGCATTAAATTTATTATCTACAAACTTCAATAAAGGAACTAGTAGTGTTAATCTTTTGTCTACCAATTTTAATAAAGGTGCGGAAAACATTGCTTATGTTGGCACTTTTGGAGAAACAACAAATAAAATTTTTAAAAACAATTAAATTAGAAAAATCATGAAAAAATTAGTTTTAATATTGGCCATTGCCATTCTACCAGTAGCTTCATTTGCTCAAAGCATATTTGATCAATTTGAAGACTTGGATGGCGTAACATCAGTAGTAGTAAATCAAAATATGTTTAAATTACTATCGAAAATTGATGTTGAAACAAACGATCCTGAATCTCAGGAATACCTGGATATGATAGAAAACTTGACAAGTCTGAAAGTATTAACAACAGGAGATGAGGCTATTTCAGTAAAAATGAAAGGTGAAGTTGATCGTTACTTGAAAAGATCAAAATTACAAGAACTTATGCGAGTTAAAGATGGTGAGCAAACAGTTAAGTTCTATATTAAAGAAGGGAAGAACGAAGATCATGTTAGTGAATTATTAATGTTCATCACCGGATTGAAAGAAGTAACTAAGGATGTAGATATGTCCATTAATGGTAAAAAACGTGAATTTGAAACAGTTTTGTTAACTCTTACTGGAGATATAGATCTTAAACAAATTTCAAAATTGACTAACCAAATGGATATTCCAGGAGGAAAGCAATTAGAAAAAGCAGGTAAGGAAAAGAAAAAAATATAGGTGATGAAACAATCAATCATGAAAGTTATCATAGGGAGTTTCTTGGTTACAGCGTTTTTAAGCTGTAACCAAGGTCCTACTCTACAGAGTTATATAGTGGACAATCAGGAAACTAACAATTTTACTACTATAGATTTACCAACAAGTGTTGTAAGTTTTGATGAATCTAAATTGTCAGATGATCAAAAACAAGCCTACGAATCCGTAAAAAGGTTGAATTTTTTAGGGTATTCGATGAAGGATGGTAATGAAGCTGAATACAAAGCGGAATTGCAGAAAGTAAGGTCGATTTTGAAAGACAAAAAATATAAAGAATTAATGCGTATGGGGAATAATGAGGAAGGCAAAGTATTAATTAAATATTTAGGAACCGAAACAGAAATAGACGAACTGATTGTATTTGGTAATATGAATGATCAAGGATTCGGAATATTGAGAGTACTTGGCAAGAACATGCAACCAAAAAATATGATAAAACTTGTTGAGGGTATGAAAGATGCTAATATCGATGAAGATCAATTAAAAGGAATTACAGAATTTTTTAAATAGAATTTAGCAAGATTAATATAAAGAATCCCGATTTAATCGGGATTTTTTTTGTTCTTCATCGCCAGAATTAAATTGATCATTAAAATTAGAAATCCTATCAAAAGTAAAATTATTACCATAAAATTGTCCAAGAGATCAAGTGTGCCTGCTAAGAAAAAACAAGCCGTTACAAGAGCAGACAATAGTAATGATTGCAAATTGGTTAAAAACATAGTTTTAGTTAGATTCCTGTATAATTCTGAGGAGTGATCTTTTTCAATTCCTGTTTAATTTTATCATTAACCTCAAGTGTATCAATAAAATTGGATATTGATTTTTTTGTAATTGATTCGTTAGTTCTGGTTAACCTTTTCAACGCTTCATAGGGATTTGGGAATCCTTCACGACGCAAAATAGTTTGAATAGCTTCCGCAACAACAGCCCAGTTATTTTCTAAATCATCGTTAAATTTGGACTCATTTAATAACAATTTGCTTAACCCTTTTAAAGTTGATTTAAAAGCTATAATAGTATGCCCAAAAGGCACTCCTACATTTCTCAAAACAGTACTATCAGTCAAATCTCGCTGCATTCTGGATATTGGAAGCTTTGATGATAGATGTTCAAAAACGGCATTTGCCAAACCTAAATTACCTTCACTATTCTCAAAATCAATTGGGTTGACTTTGTGGGGCATTGCAGAACTACCGACTTCACCTTTTTTAATCGTTTGCTTAAAATAGTCCATAGAAATATAAGTCCAAATATCTCGGTCTAGATCTAGTATAATTGTATTGATGCGTTTTATACAGTCAAATAAAGCTGCCATGTGATCATAATGTTCAATTTGAGTAGTTGGAAATGAATGTTGCAAGCCTAACTTTTCCTGGACAAATTGACCACCAAATTGTTTCCAGTTTATATCCGGATAGGCTATTTTATGAGCATTAAAGTTTCCAGTTGCTCCGCCAAATTTTGCAGCACTTGGTATATCATTTAACAAATTAAATTGTTCTTCTAAACGAACAACAAACACTTCAATTTCTTTACCCAATCGGGTAGGAGAAGCAGGTTGGCCATGCGTTCTTGCAAGCATTGGAACATTTGACCACTCCTTGGATAGTTCTTTTAGTTTATTTAAAAGTGTAAAATATTCAGGAACGTAAATGTCGTTCATTGCTTCTTTTATACTTAAAGGAATTGCTGTGTTATTTATATCTTGAGATGTAAGTCCAAAATGTATGAATTCCTTAAATTCATTTAAGCCCAAATCATCGAACTTCTCCTTTATAAAGTATTCAACGGCTTTAACATCATGATTAGTGATATTTTCAATTCTTTTTACAGACAAAGCGTCTTCCAGAGTAAAGTTTTGATAGATTTCTCTAAGTTCTTTAAACTGCTCAAATTTTAATTGACTTAATTGAGGCAAAGGTAATTCGCAAAGCGCAATGAAATATTCAATTTCAACTAAAACCCGATATTTAATTAGTGCTTCTTCAGAAAAATAGTTCCCTAATTCATTGACCTTGCTTCTATATCTGCCATCTATTGGTGAAATAGCATTTAACTCATTTAAAGACATATTTATCGTGGTTTTTTGAAGATTCAAAGATAGTTAATTCACAACTTAATACTAAAATTTAAAAATACTTATATTAGACCATAAATACTTATAAAATGAAGAATATATTAATCTTTATCGGATTCATTATCCCTAATATAATTCAAGCACAAGCTTATAAAAAATCTGAACCTTTAACACATACTTATTCTATTGTTGCAAGAGATTCAGTTACTGGAGATTTGGGTGTGGCAGTCCAAAGTCATTGGTTTAGTGTTGGAAGTGTTGTTTCTTATGGAAAAGCAGGTGTTGGTGTGGTTGCAACTCAGTCTTTAGTTAACCCTAGTTATGGACCAAAAGGATTGGCTTTAATGGAACAAGGACTATCTGCTCAACAGTCTTTAGAAGCATTATTAGCAAATGATAAGGGAGAAATGTACAGACAAGTTGCTTTCTTAGATGTTAGTGGTAGTGTTGCCACGCATACGGGTAATTTGTGTATTGATGAGGCAGGTCATAGACAAGGAAAGAACTTTTCCGTTCAAGCCAATATGATGCTTAATAATACGGTCTGGGATGCCATGGCTGACGCATTTGAAAACACTAAAGGAACTTTAAGTGAACGAATCCTTGCAAGCTTAAAGGCAGCAGAAAATGAAAAAGGAGATATACGTGGAAAGCAATCTGCTTCTATTTTAATAGTAAAAGGACAACCTACGGGAAATAATTGGGAAGATACTATTATGGATCTGCGAGTTGAAGATCATGAAAATCCTTTAGAGGAATTAGATCGTTTGATGCAAATTCATAAAGCGTACGATTTTATGAATAAAGGTGATCTGGCAATGGAAGAAGGGAATTCTAAAGAAGCTGAACAACTATATTTAGAGGCTCAAAATTTGTTTCCGGAAAATCTTGAAATGCAATATTGGTATGCGATCAACTTGCTAAATAACGATGAATTTGATAAAGCTAAACCAATTTTACAATCTATATTTAAGGAGGATCCGAACTGGAAAACCTTGACTTCAAGGTTAGTAAAAAGTAAACTATTGGTTATTACAGAAAAAGATTTGGCTAAAGTTATGAAGCTTTGATTTTTTTAATGATATGTTTAGCTCTTGCCTTAAAG
>JABDOZ010000012.1 GCA_013043005.1 Flavobacteriaceae bacterium
GGCAGGATGCCAGGAAAGATCTACAAGAAAACCATACGGAATACGCCAGACGATAAAAAACCACTGCTGCAAATACAATTGTTCTTGACCAATGTGTATCATATCGTCCAGGTCATAGAGCAAAAATTGATGCATGATGGCTGGAAGGTCATTACGCTGGGGAGCGACATGGACGGACTCATCGACCCCTTTGATGATTATAATGATTCTGGCACGTTGATGAAATTCAGGAACGATGTGTATACCTACCTATATACCTACGCTGAGCAAGCACCTGGTTATCGCATAAAGAACATTATGGCCAATACGGATGGCTCGGTCGAGTTCACGGATGCCGAGATCGGGATGTTGCATCATGGCAGGACGGTATCGGAGGTGGTTAATGGGATATTCTATAAACACTCGGAGACATTCTTAAGCAAGTACTTTACGACGGCATATTTGCATGGTCCTGGCACCCAGCCATTGATCACGTGACCATGGAACAGGACTGTGCATAGGCCCGGCAAGACCCTGGACTTAATTCTTATTTCTTTATGCTAAATGGCTACACACAAGGACAGGGACCAGTACAGCATATCCCTGGTGGGAATTGTGCAGAGGTTTTTTTACCTGTTTCTTTATCAGTTATCGTTATACAGCCTTTTTCTAGACCTTCAATGATATCGATAGAAATAATTCTCCCGGCAGACGGCCCCGCTCCCTGAAGCGGCATGCCCAATGACCTATGAAGAATTGAACTGATCTCGTCCACAATACCATTTAGCTCATTGGATAAGCCTAATACGGTTGCTTGATCCTCTTTGGACAGCTCAGCGGTGCGCTTTGGTGTTTCTTTATAGTTCATGCCTTTAAATTATTTATTATTAAGTAGTTAAGGTACCTATAATAAACCAATAAGCCATGAATAATGTAAAGCGCATGTTTGGCCTAAGGAGTGGCTGACTAATTGCTTGCCTGCCTACCTTGGGTAGGTAGGTATCGAAATGTGTACGAAAGAACCTATTAAAACTGACCTTGGTCATGTTTTAATTGCCTCTGTGGTGTAATTTTATGCTATAAATAAGACACCAACCGTTGCAAGAATGGTAATCCAACTATCCTAAAAACAACGACGAGAAAAAGGGGGCTTTATCCCCTTTTTTATTGAAAGGGATTGGTGTACTTTAGATTGGTTAACCCAAAACATCTTAATACTTATGGCTAAATTCATTACTGGCAAAGAACTTACTGATGAAGTTTATGAGATAATTCACAAAGCGAAGAAACAACTACTAATTGTATCTCCTTATATCAAGTTAGACGATTATTTTAAAGACGCCCTGTTTAAAGAGCATAAAAAGAATTCGGAATTACATATTATTATCGCTTTTGGGAAGAATGAAAAAAATCCTCAACTAAGTCTAAAAAAAGGAGACCTGAATTATTTCAAGGACTTTCCAAACATATCAATAGTTTATATTCCAAAACTTCATGCGAAATATTATGCCAACGAAAAAAAAGGTATCATTACTTCAATAAATTTATATGACTACTCATTCACTAATAATGTAGAATTTGGGGTATTAAGTGAGAGTTCTCTATTTGGTGGCTCTGACATTGATAAAGAAGCTTGGAACGAGACAATGACAATACTTAGACATAATCATACAGTATTTATACGCAGACCAAATTATAAGAAGAAATTTTTAGGCAAAGATTATTTAGGTTCTGATACTAAATTGGATCTTACGGAAGAGTTACTAAAAGGAGATTTAAAAACAAAACGAAGTGTGTTTGAATTTATGGATGAAACCTATCTTAATGAATCCATTAACTCTGAACGAATTAGTCGTGAAGAATTTGAAAAACAAAATGATTCAACTAAGAATGTACCAACTAAGTTCAAGGCAAAAGGAAAACTACTTTCTGCGACTAACTTAGGGAAAATTAAGAATAAAACTTTTGATGAGGTGATTGAAACCATGGTTTCCAAGAATTATTTGCTTGATAAAAAAACAATTACTGTTCATGGTTCAGCACTTGGAATACAATATAAGAAAAATGCCAAAGGAAATAAATGGATTGTTTACCCAGAAAGTTTAGCTGAAATTTTGTAGATACTTCTTATCTATAGTAGCAAGTTATGAACTAATAATTATTGTCCTTAATGAACAATCAAAATAAGTGTGTTTCCCCCTTTTTTTGCGGTCTGTTTTTTATTGAAAGTTTTTGATTTAGATTAGTATATATTTAATTTGAATAAACACATCTATGTTTTTATTCCTACGTTACCTACAATTAGTTTATTTATATTTTTTAGTTTTTTTTTAAATAATTTTATATGTCATTTATTATTGTATAAACTTTTATCTGATTCCATATCTTTTGTTTAATATCTATTATTATTTAATTCTTTATTCAAATTATTAATAAGTATATCTTTTATACTTTTTATATACCTATTTTTTAATAGGTATAATTTTTATACTTTTTATATATCTTTTATTATTGTATAAACTTTTATCTGATTCCATATCTTTTGTTTAATATCTACTATTATTTAATACTTTATTCAAATTATTAATAAGTATATCTTTTATACTTTTATATACTTAGACTTACAGTTAAATATAGTTTTTTTGATTATTTATACTTATTTTTACATAAAACAATCAAAATATGAAATATTTGGATGAAGGTTGGAAAGTTAATACACTGCCTGTCAAAAAGGATCTAGAAACCAAAACTATTCTTAAATCATTGCCCAAAGCACATGCTGCTTTAGCTGAATTAAAAGGGTTGGCCTCAACCATACCAAATCAAACAATACTCATTAATACTCTAGGTCTACAAGAGGCTAAAGATAGTTCAGCAATAGAAAATATTATAACTACACACGATGATCTATTTAAATCTGAATTGAATTTAAAATCTATCAGATCTTTAGAAGCAAAAGAAGTGCAAAATTATATACAAGCACTCAACAAAGGATTTGAACTAATCAAAAAAAACAACCTTTTAACAAACAATATTATACTTCAAATTCAGGAAATTTTAGAAAAAAATAAAGCAGGGTTTAGAAAATTACCAGGAACGGCATTAAAAGAATCCATTACAGGAAAAACAATATATACTCCTCCTCAGGACGTTGAAACTATTACAAAATTAATGTCTAACCTTGAAAATTATATAAATGACTCTGGTATTAACGATTACGATCCATTGGTTAAAATGGCAATAATTCACTTCCAGTTTGAAAGTATTCATCCATTCTATGATGGTAATGGAAGAACCGGAAGAATAATTAATATTCTTTATCTCATCCTTAATAACCTTCTTGAATTACCAATACTATATCTTAGTAATTATATAATTAGGACAAAATCAGATTATTATAAACTTCTACAAGAAGTAAGGACGGATGAAAATTGGGAGGAATGGATTTCGTATATGATAAAGGGAATTGAAGAAACTTCCATCGATACAGTAAGATTAATTAATCGAATTAAGGAATCAATGCAAAAAATGAAAATCACACTAAGAGAAAACTATAAATTCTATAGCCAAGATTTGTTGAATAATTTATTCAAGCATCCATATACGAAAATTGAATATATAATGCGAGATCTAAATGTTGGAAAATTAACAGCGGCTAAGTATTTAAATCAGCTTGCAAAAGATGGCATTCTCTCAAAGCATAAAATCGGTAGAAATAATTACTATATTAATATTGATTTATTTGAAATAATGACTTCTAGATAAAACTGTAGGCAACAACGTGTATAATTCATTGCTCGTACTACTCGCCTACTTTCGATTTGTATTTGCTGATTTTGTTGCTGAAACACCTGCCTGCGGCAGGCAGGCGCAACTAACCTTAACAAACACGTTGGGCAAAACTTATAGCACCGATAACTTTTCCTAAAGCCTTGTACGTAATTTACTATTAAAACTGATCTTGCTCATATTTTAATTGCGGTTGGTGTGTAATTTTATGGTCTAAATAAGGCACCAACCGTTGCAATTATCTTGATTTCACTATCATAAATACAACGACAAGAAAAAGGGGCTTTATCCCTTTTTTTGTTCTTTGGGATTGGTGTATTTTAGGTTTTTAACAATTTCACTAAACAATTAATGGCCAAAAAATCAACCAAAAAACAAAAATCAATAGAAGAATCACTGTGGGATTCTGCAAACAAATTAAGAGGTTCCGTAGAACCATCCGAATACAAGCACGTAGTACTTGGACTCATCTTCCTAAAATTTGCTAGCGATAAGTTTGAAGCTCGAAAAGAAGAACTCATTGCAGAAGGCAAAGAAAAGTATATTGAGATGAAAGAGTTCTACAACATGAAGAACGTCTTTTTTCTATCACCAATAGCACGCTGGTCGTATATCATACAAAATGCCAAGCAAGACGATATTGCCTTAAAGATAGATACCGCTTTACATACCATTGAAAAGAATAACCCTTCATTAAAAGGAGCTTTGCCAGACAATTACTTTTCAAGATTGGCACTGGATATAAGTAAGCTGGCTGCCTTGTTAGATACCATTAACAATATTGATACACAAAAAGACAAAGCGCAGGATATTGTTGGGCGTGTGTACGAATACTTCTTATCGAAGTTCGCTATAGCAGAGGGAAAAGGAAAAGGAGAGTTCTACACACCAAAAAGTATTGTAAATCTCATTGCAGAAATGATAGAACCTTACGAAGGCATTATCTATGATCCTGCCTGTGGTTCTGGTGGTATGTTTGTTCAGTCAATTAAGTTTATAGAAAGCCATCATGGAGACAAACGTAATATCTCTATCTACGGACAAGAATATACCAATACTACCTATAAGCTGGCTAAAATGAATCTTGCCATACGTGGTATTTCAGCTAATTTGGGAGAAAAAGCTGCTAATACTTTTGCCGATGACCAGCACAAAGATTTAAAGGCCGATTATATCATGGCTAACCCACCGTTTAACCAAAAAGATTGGCGAGCCAGTAATGAATTATTGGACGACCCACGTTGGATGGGTTACGATGTGCCTCCTAAAAGTAATGCCAATTATGGTTGGATACTTAATATAGTATCAAAATTATCTGATAATGGGGTAGCTGGATTTTTATTATCAAATGGTGCGCTTTCAGGAGGAGGTGAAGAATATAAAATTCGAAAAAAGTTGTTAGAGAACGGATTAATCGAAGCAATTGCAATTTTTCCTGGAAGTATGTTTTATACGACTGATATAAGTGTAACTCTTTGGATTATAAATAAAAACAAGTTAGAACACACCAAAACCATTGGAGATGTTTCAAGAAATTATAGAAGACGTAAGGAGGAAATTCTCTTTATGGATTTAAGACAAGTTGGAATACCGTTTGAAAAGAAATACATCCAATTCAGTCCAGAGCAAATTGATGAGATTTCTGAAACCTATCACAATTGGCAACAACAGAATAAAGGTTATGAAGATGTGCCTGAGTATTGCTACAGTGCAACCATAGATGAAGTAAGAAAGAAAGATTATTCTTTAGTGCCAAGTAAATATATTGAGTTCGTTAATAGAGACGAGAATATTGCCTTTGATGAAAAGATGGAAAGTCTTAAAGAAGAATTTACAGGCTTATTAAAAGAGGAACAACAATCAAAACGAGACTTATTACAAGTGTTTAAAGACTTAGGATTTGAAATCGAATTATAAAAAACTAGGAGATTATATTGAACCTTGTAATGAGAAAAATGAAGGAAACCTCATTAAAATATTGCAAGGGATAAGTAATCGAAAATATTTTCAGAAAGCAAAGACAAATACAATTGGCATTGATTTATCAAAGTATAGAGTCGTGCGAAAGGGACAGTTCGCTTTTAATAGAGCTACTACTAGAAATGGTGATAGAATATCAATTGCACTTAGGTTTGGGGAGGATTGTATTGTATCACCATCATATAGAATTTTTAAATCAAAAGATGAAAATATATTAAACTCTGAGTATTTGATGATGTGGTTTAGAAGACCCGAATTTGACCGTTATGCGCGTTTCAAATCACATGGTTCAGCACATGAGTTTTTCGATTTAGATGAGATGTATGAAGTTGAACTACCAATTCCCTCAATTGAAAAACAACAGGAAATCGTTAACGAATACAATACCATTACCAATCGCATTGTACTTAAAGAACAACTCAACCAAAAACTCGAAGAAACCGCACAAGCACATTACAAACATTGGTTTGTAGATTTTGAGTTTCCTAATGAAGAAGGTAAACCTTATAAGTCTTCTGGAGGTAAAATGGTTTATAATGAGGAGTTGGATAAAGAGATTCCCTGTGGTTGGGATGTAAATAAATTATCTCAAATATCAAAGAAAATATTTAGCGGAGGTACACCCAAAACATCTCAAGAATCTTATTGGGGAGATGAATTTTATTGGTTGTCCTCTGGAGAGACTCGTGAGACAGTCATAATTGATTCGGAAAGAATGATTACTCAAAAAGGAGTAGATAATTCTTCAACTAAATTAGCACTTATAGGTGATATTATTATGGCATCTGCAGGTCAAGGAAAAACTAGAGGTCAAACATCTTTTTGTATGATCGATGCTTACTTCAACCAATCTGTATTATGTGTAAGACCCACTGAGAGAATATATCAATCTTTTATTTTCTTTCATCTCAAATCTAAATATCATGAGCTTAGAAATGAATCTGATGCACAAGCAATTAGAGGAAGTTTAAATAAAGAAAATTTAAGTAATCTACTTTTACCCAACCCTAGAAATCAGTTAATAAATAGCTTTGAGAAAGCGGGTCTAACAGTTCTTAAAAATATTTACTCAAATAGACTGTCAAATAAAAAATTGGAAGAATTAAAAGATTTACTTCTCTCAAAAATGACCAAGGTTGAGGAGGTTAAAACAGAAATAGTATAATATGGACTTATTAGATAAAAACGGATATAATCTTCGAGAACTAGGTAATATTAATATTGTTCTTGGTAAAAATGGTTGTGGAAAAAGTACGCTATTAAAAGAAGTAGAGAAATCACTAGAAGCCGAAGAAGGATTAACAAAATATATTACGCCAGAAAGAGGTGGTCATTTAAAGCATGACCCTAAACTTGAAGTTAGTTTTATTTCGCAGAATCAAGATTGGATCTCTAATCAATTTAGAAAGAATCAATATAGTCAATTTAAGCAACAGAGTGTTTTACAATACCGAAAACTCGAAACTGCTACACTTAGAGAGATAGAAAAAACACCTGTATTAAGAAATGATCTGGACTATACGTTTGATACTGTTGTTACCAAAATCAATGATTTACTCTCAAACATTGAAATTAAACGAAGTGATAATGACTTCAAGGTTTATAAAAAAGGAACAGAAGAAGAAATTACCGTAGAACAAATCAGTAGTGGGGAATCAGAATTAATTTCATTAGCAATTGAATGTCTTTATTTCAGTAAACAGGTAAGTAATTCTGGAATTAATATTTTATTCTTTGATGAACCGGACGTTCATTTACACCCAGATTTACAAGTGAAACTAGCAAAATTTATTGCTGAATTAGTAAATGATACTGATTTCAAAGTAATTCTTGCTACACATAGTACGGCTTTATTAGGAGGCTTCTTTAATGAGCATGATGCAAAATTCTGTTTTATGGAGCAAAATCAAAAAGACTTAACTTTTGAGTCTTTAGGTGAAGTTTACAAAAGAATTCTTCCAATTTTCGGAGCTCATCCATTATCCAATTTATTTAATGAATCACCAATATTATTATTAGAAGGCGAAGATGATGTTAGAATTTGGCAACAAGCAATTCGTTCTTCAAACGGTGATCTTAAAGTCTTTCCTTGTGCAGTCGATACAATAAATAAGTTGAATCAATATGAAATTGAAGTTGGCAAAATTGTTAAATCCGTTTACGATGATGCACGAGGTTTTTCACTTAGAGATCGTGATGATAATCCTGAAGACATTGATGATAAGGAGTCAGTAATCAGAATGCGATTGAGTTGTCGAGCGGCAGAAAATCTAATTTTATCCGATGAGGTTTTAAATATTTTGGACACCAATTGGCCTGAGCTCGAGACTAGGTTGAATACTTGGATAGAATCAAACGAAGCTCATTCAAAATATGTTGATATGGTTGCCTTTAGAGATTCAGAATTCAATAGAAAAGGGTTTGACTTAAAAGAAATCAGGAACATTTTAATCGGACAGTCAAACTCGAATAAGCCTTGGGAGATAGCGGTTGGTCAGGCTATTGGTCAATTGAAATCTGGGTCGATACCACAAAACTTTAGTGAAAATAAATTATGTAATTTTTTAGGAAGAAAAACTATTAATACTCTAGTCAATTGACATTTACCGAATCACAATTAGAACAATTATTCTAAAACTATGGCAAAATATAGTGTACACCAACAACCAGTAGATACCTTATTAAGCTGGATAAAATCTGGTGAAATAGCAATCCCAGAAATACAACGTCCTTTCGTCTGGAAGGCATCCAAAGTAAGAGATTTTATAGATTCCCTTTACCAAGGCTATCCAGTTGGGTACATTATCACCTGGCGTAATCCAGATGTAAAACTCAAAAATGGAGAGCTATCGGCTGGTAAAAAAGTGTTGATAGATGGTCAACAACGTATTACGGCACTAACCGCTGCCATTGTTGGGCAGCGTGTTTTAAATAAGAACTATAAAGAAGTAGCTATTCGTATAGCTTTTAATCCACTAACAGAGAAGTTTGAGGTATTAAATAAAGCTTTGGAAAAAAGTAGTGAATGGATAAATAATATCAATCCAATAGTCAATGATGAAGTATCGATTACAAAGGCCATTAGAACCTATATTAAAGAAAACCCAGATGCTAATGAAGATTTAGTTGAAGATAGGATTGAAAACCTCAAAAAAATAAAGAACAAACAGGTTGGTATTATAGAATTAGATCATTCTTTAGACATCGATACGGTTACAGAAATATTTATTCGTATTAATCAAAAAGGGGTTGTGTTAAGTAACGCTGATTTTGTGATGTCAAAAATTGCAGCAGATGAGGAGCACGCCGGTAATAAAATGCGAAAGCTAGTAGATTATTTCTGCAGACTGATTGTAGACAAAGGGTTTAATAAGCACATTATAGATAATGATAAAGATTTTGCAAATCATGAGTATTACAAGGCCTTAAAATGGATGGCGACAGGGAGTGATGATTTGTACGTTCCAAACTATATTGATGTATTACGTGTCGCATATACCTATAAATTTAGTAGAGGAAAATTTAGTGACTTGGTCGCTTTATTATCTGGTAGAAATTTTGAAACCAGAACCTACCAAGAAGATATTGCTGAAAGAAGTTATGCCTTACTTTCAGAAGGTTTAATGGATTTTATAAACCAAAACAAATATCAACGATACATTATGTTGGTGCAATCCACGGGTTTAATTCATAATAAACTCATTTCTTCAAAAAACAGTCTCAACTTCTCTTATGCTTTGTATCTCAAATTACGTAATGAGGGCATGGCAGAAACTGAAGTACAGCATTATGTGAAACGTTGGTTAATCATGTCATTATTGATTGGGCGTTATTCTGGTTCTTCAGAATCTATGATTGATGAGGATATTAAACAAATAAATGAAAAAGGAATAGGGGCTTACTTGGCACAGATGGAACAAAATAATCTTGGAGAAGGGTTCTGGGAATTTAGCTTGGTTTCTGATCTAGAGACGTCTAGTGTCAACAACAATGCCTACAATGTGTATCTAGCGGCACAATGTAATAGTAATGCGCCTGCGTTTTTATCAAAAAGCATGAAAATAAGCAGTCTAATAGAACAAAGAGGAGATATACATCATATTTTTCCTAAAAAGTATTTAAGCGAAAATGGTTTTATACAGAGGCAGTATAATCAAGTGGCAAATTTTGTTTATACAGAACAATCAACAAATATTAAAGTGGGTAAGATGCCGCCAATGGAATATTTAGGCAAAGTAAAAAAGGAAATAGAAGAAGGCAATTTTGATATTAGTACGATAGATTCATATGATACATTCGAACATAATTTAACAGATAATGATATTCCAGCTAGTTTAGAAGAGGCTACTTACGAGGATTATAAAGATTTTCTAAAGGAAAGAAGAAAATTAATGGCGGCAAAAATCAAGAACTTTTATAAACAATTGTAGGTAAAGATTCAATGAAATTCACCGAAGCACAACTAGAACAAGCCTTTATTGATCTCTTAGGAGAACAAGAGATTCCACATGTCTTGGGTAACACAATTACTCGAGAACCAGAAGAGGTTCTAATTGTTGAAGATTTAAAGGCATTTCTTTTAGAACAGTATAGCAAGGCAAAATTAACCGAAACCGAGGCAAATCAAATTATAAGGGACTTACAAGTATTGCCTGCGTCAGACTTATATGAGAGTAACAAGATCTTTATGACCAAACTATCTAACGGTTTTAAATTTAAGCGTGAAGATCGTAGTCAAAAAGACATTTGGATATACCTTATTGATTTTAGTAAAAAGAATAACAATACTTATAAAATTGTCAACCAACTAGAAATTGAAGGATCACACAAACGTATTCCTGATGGCATTTTATACATCAACGGTTTGCCAGTTGTGGTGTTGGAGTTTAAAACAGCTATACAGGAAAATACAACCATTCACGATGCCTTCATTCAATTAACAGTTCGCTATAAAAGGGATATACCAGAGTTATTTAAATACAATGCGTTTTGTGTGATTAGTGATGGTGTTAATAATAAAGCAGGTTCTTTCTTTGCACCTTATGAGTTCTACTATGCATGGCGAAAAATTGAGGGACTAGAAAATGAAGTGGATGGCATCGACTCAATGTATTCGCTAATTCAAGGCATGTTTAATCATAAACGTTTGAGAGATATAATCCGGAATTTTATTTTCTTACCGGATTCATCTAAAAAAGACGAAAAAATATTATGTCGCTATCCTCAATATTATGCGGCCAAAAAATTGTTTCAAAATATAAAAACCCATCAAAAACCAAAAGGCGATGGAAAGGGTGGAACCTATTTTGGTGCCACAGGAAGTGGTAAGAGTTTTACCATGTTGTTTTTGACAAGGCTTCTTATGAAAAGTACCCATTTTGGGAGTCCGACCATTGTATTGATTACGGACAGAAATGATTTGGATGATCAGCTGTCGGCACAATTTACCAATGCCAAGGGGTTTATTGGCGACAACAATGTTGTAAGCGTTGAGAGCAGAGAGCATTTAAGAGAGTTAATGCAAGACAGACAAAGTGGCGGTGTATTCTTAACGACAATTCATAAATTTACCGAAGACACTGAATTGCTCACTGATAGAACCAATGTAATCTGTATTTCAGACGAAGCTCATAGAAGTCAAGTTAACCTCCAGCAAAAAATCAAGGTAACAGAACAAGGAGTAAAAAAAACCTATGGGTTCGCTAAGTATTTACACGATTCCTTACCAAATGCAACGTATGTGGGCTTTACAGGAACTCCAATTGATGCAACACTTGATGTGTTTGGAGATATTATTGATGCCTACACCATGACCGAATCGGTAAAAGACGAAATCACGGTTCGTATAGTCTATGAAGGAAGAGCTGCAAAAATTGTATTAAAAAATGAAAAGCTCTACGAAATTGAGGAGTACTACAGAATGGTCGCTGAGGAAGGTGCTAATGAATATCAAATAGAAGAGAGCAAGAAGGCTTCCGCCAATATGAATAGTATTTTGGGTGATCCTGATCGTTTAAAAGCCTTAGCCAAAGATTTTGTTGAGCATTATGAGAATAGGGTCAATGAAGGGGCGACGATTAAAGGAAAGGCCTTATTTGTATGCAGCAGTAGACCTATAGCTTACGAATTTTACAAGTATGTTATTGCATTAAGACCAGAATGGGCAGAGGTTAAGGTGGCGGAAGAAGGAGCCGAATTAACAGAAAAGGAAAAGAGGGAAATCAAACCAATGGAACGAATTAAAATGATCATGACCAGAGGTAAAGATGACCCAAAGGAAATGTATGAAGCCTTGGGATCCAAGGAATACAAAAAAGAACTGGATAGACAATTCAAGAATGAAAAGTCCAACTTTAAAATCGCCATTGTTGTAGACATGTGGTTAACAGGTTTTGATGTTCCTGCTTTAGATACCATATACATCGATAAACCAGTAAAGCGCCATAATCTAATACAAACGATTTCACGAGTTAACAGAAAATACAGAACAAAGAACAAAGGCTTGGTCGTGGATTATATAGGTATAAAAAAGCAGATGAATTTGGCCTTGGCGCATTACAACAAAGCCGATAGCCAGAACTTTGAAGATATCAACCAATCCATTGTAGTAGTCAAGGATCATTTAGATCTTTTACACAAGATTTTCCATTCGTTCAATTCAGAAAAATACTTCAATGGTAGTTCATTGGAACAGCTCCACACATTAAATATGGCAGCTGAATTTGTTCAGGTTACAGAAGAACTGGAAAAACGATTTATGCATATGGTCAAACGTCTTAAAGCTGCTTACGACATTTGTGCGGGTAGTGGAGAAATCTCGCAAAAAGAAAAGGACCATATACATTTTTATTTGGCAATTCGTTCCATAGTTTTCAAGCTAACAAAAGGAAATGCACCAGACACAGCTCAAATGAATGCCAGAGTTAGAGAAATGATAAAAGAAGCATTAGCAAGTGATGGAGTGGAAGAAATTTTCAAGTTAGGAGAAGGCGATAGTACCGAATATGACATCTTTGATGATTCGTACCTAGCCAAATTGGAGAAGATCAAGTTTCCAAATACTAAAATAAAATTACTCCAACAGCTACTGGCTAAAGCTATTGGCGAGTTTAAAAAAGTCAATAGAGTAAAAGGCATTGATTTCTCAGAAAAAATGAAGGCTTTAGTAGACCGTTACAATGAGCGTAGTGAGGATGATGTTTTAAGAAGTGAAGTTTTGGAGGACTTTACAGATGAGATAATTGATCTTTATCATGCAATAAGAAAGGAAAAAGATTCCTTTAAGGATATGGGAATTGATTTTGAAGAAAAAGCTTTTTACGACATTTTGAAAGAGCTATGTGTCAAGTATGATTTCACCTATCCAGAAGATAAATTAATTGAGTTAGCACAAAAAGTAAAAGTAGTTGTTGATGATAAAGCCAAATATACAGATTGGAGTAAGCGTTCGGACATTAAGGCAGAACTCAAAGCTGATTTAATAATCTTGCTGGCCGAAAATGGCTATCCACCAGTTGACCGCGATGAAGTATATAAGGAAATCTTTGAACAAGCAGAGAATTTTAAGAAATATGCCAATTAGTAAGAAAGAAGTTGATTAACTTATAAATGATAGGAATAAATTAGTCTATAAAAAACCATGAAAAGATGGATATTAATGATTTCGGAGGAATAGTATTAGTAGGTGTAGCAATAGTGCTTTTCGTTTCAGTCTATTACTCAACAAGGAAAACTGAAGAAGAAAAAACCAAAGAAAAAATACAAAAACAGAAAAGAATAGAACAGGAAGAGCGAAGACTTGCAATTCTACGTGCAGAAAAAGAAGAAATTGAAAGAAAAAAATCAGAAGTAAGGAAAATGAGAAATGATAAAATGAATGAAGTAAGTGAATTAATAATTAAGAAAACAGGTGAGGCCTATAAAGCCACTTCAAAGCTTGTAGGTGACAGTTCACATAAAATAAAAAGCAATATTAAAATCAACATAAGCAAGCATTTCTTGTCAAGTTTTAGTTGGGTTATGGTTAATCAGTCAGAAGACCAGATACTCTTTACATTCAAATCCAATAATGAGTTAATAATCACAAAAAATGGAGTCGTCGAAAAAGGAAGCTATGAACTGTTAAAACAAAATCAAAGTATTTTAATCACCAGAAATAATATAACTACGCATTTTAATTTTGTGAATTTGAAAAATGATTATTTCTTTTTGAACAAAGTTTCTACCTATATGGTTTACGCCTTTGTTAACTATGCAAAATACAGAGATACACAAAAGGAATGGTTCCTGGATGAGATAAAAAAATATAAGAAAAGGAGTTGATGAGCTTAATTCAGTAAAAGTTGTAATTCACTTTGCCTCCGCCCCCTTCAACAACAGGTCCATAATACTCTGTAGTTCTTTATTGTTCTCTTTCTCGGCCACAAAGAGGCTGGCTTGAGGTGTTGTTACCTTATGGTTAGGAGAGGTTTCTGCGAGCATCTCCCAGCGCTCCATGATGGTCTTTTTTACCAAGGCCAAGGCCTCGGGCTTGCAGACAAACAAAATGCGTTGCACGGGCACATGGTCCAGGATAAAATCGATCTCGAACTCACAGCCCTTGTTCTTCTCAGAAAAACCACGTAGGTCCATCATGATCACGCTCGCTTCGTGTACCAAGGTATTCACCCCGATCTTCCAGGTATTGTCGTAACACATGATCGGAAATTCCTTAAAGGTATTATCGTACCTGATCGGGTTGGCATCCAACTTGGCCAATCGCTTGTTAAGATGGGCCTCACTGCTAATGAACTTGTCGCCCATACGTTTGGTGCTAAAGGGCACATAGATAAAGGCACCCACGATCAACAGGAAGACCACCACACCAAACAAAATGCCAGTGGTTTCCAGGTCGGTGGTCCAGGTGAGTTGGGTGAATAGGAGAAACAATATGATAATGAAGATCGGGAACCGGTGATTGAATTTCTTTCGCCAGAAGATCTTGTAAAAGGAAGGATCGGCCACGGTAAAGTAACTCCCAAAATGTTTCCAGTATTTTACCAATCTCGTAAAGGTGAATGCCGAGGTCTTGCTGAGCAAGAAGACCCGTAAGATCAGTAGTTTCCTATTGTTTCTTTTCTTGCCTTTCGCCTTGCGCCAATAATTCATGAACACATGAAATGCCACAGGAATGAGGAACACCAAGGCTTCTTCAAATTGCCCACCGATCAAAGGAAATATCGACAATGCAATGGCTATAAGCATGACCACTATGGACAGTATGCGCTGCCAAAACGACTGG
>JABDOZ010000035.1 GCA_013043005.1 Flavobacteriaceae bacterium
CCATTTACTTTACGTGACAAAATCGGAAAATCATTTCTTATTTTTTCTACGTCTAGCATAATGTATTGTATAGTTTACAGATCAAAACCGATATTGACACCTAATTTTTCAGCAATTAACTTGTTAATTCTGCCTTTAAGTTTTGTGATTTTTACAGAATCCAGAACATTGTTGGCAAATGCATACATTAACAAGGCCTTCGCTTCTTTTTCCGGAATACCTCTTGAACGCAAATAGAACATAGCATTATCATCTAATTGTCCTATTGTACAACCATGCGAGCATTTAACATCATCTGCAAAGATCTCTAGTTGTGGCTTTGTGTTTATAGATGCTTTATCACTTAATAAAATATTGTTGTTGGACTGAAAAGCATTGGTCTTTTGAGCTTCTTTATTTACAATTACCTTACCATTAAAAACACCCGTTGCATTTTCCCCATAAACCCCTTTGTAATCCTGATGGCTTTCACAATTTGGCCCAATATGATGTACTGAGGTGCTGTGGTCCACATGTTGTTTTTCTTCAATAATCGTAATCCCTTTTAATACTGAATTGATTCGCTCTCCGTTTTGATAAAATTTAAGATTATTACGTGTTAATTTTCCACCCAATGAAAAGGTGTGAACGGAACAATGGCTTTCCTGTATTTGATTAATAAATGTATTATCTATTAAAGACGCATTGTGATTGTCATTTTGTATTTTATAATAATCGACAATGGCTCTTTTTTTTGCGAATACTTCAGTAACACTATTCGTTAAAACCGGATTATTTGTTAGACTTTGATGTCGTTCTATAATTTGCACATGAGAATTCTCTTCAACCACTACCAGATTCCTTGGCTGATGCATATGAGCAGACTCATCTCCTGTTGAAAAGTAAACTAACTGAATCGGTTTTTCTACTATCCTGTTTTTAGGAATATGTATATAAGCCCCTTCACTGGAGAAAGCGGTATTTAGAGAAGTGATGCTGTCTTTTGTAGCTGCTTTATTGAAATAATTATCTATTATTAATCTATATTTTGGTTTGTTCAATGCGGCTGACATTAAACAAATATCCATCCCATCATGTGTTGTTTTAGATAGGTTTGACGAATATTTTCCATCAATAAAAACTAATTTGTAAGATTCAATATCATGAATAAAATACTTCTTTACGTCACTATATTCAAGCGAATTGTCTTGCTTTGGAAAGACAGTAAAATCTGTTTTTAAGAGTTTGTTCAAGGACGTATATTTCCAGGCTTCGTCTTTTCTTGTTGGAAATCCCTTTTCTTCAAATGTTTTAATGGCTTCACTTCTTATATCGTGAACTCTTGATGTAATATCCACGTTATTTTCAAAAGCCATAAAAGATGATACCAATTTTTCTTTTAAATCCATTTGATCCTATTTAAACTCCTACTTCTTCTTTTATCCAGTCATAGCCTTTTTCTTCAAGCTCATGTGCAAGATCCTTGTCCCCCGATTTAACAATTTTACCATTATAAAGTACATGTACATAATCTGGAACTATATATTCCAGTAGCCTTTGATAGTGTGTTATAACCACAACGGCATTATCCTTACTTTTTAGTTTGTTAACACCATTTGCCACAATTCGAAGCGCATCTATATCAAGTCCAGAATCCGTTTCATCCAATATGGCTAGCTTGGGTTCCATCATGGCCAATTGAAATATTTCATTTCGCTTCTTTTCACCACCGGAAAAACCCTCGTTCAAAGATCGTGATAAAAATTTTCTGTCTATCTCTAATAACTCTGCTTTATCCCGAATAATCTTCAGCATCTGGTTTGCAGGCATCTCATCTAAGCCTTTTGCTTTTCTGGTTTCATTAATCGCAGTTTTTATAAAGTTTGTTACAGTGACACCTGGGATTTCTACAGGATATTGAAATGACATGAACAACCCTTTGTGAGCTCTTTCTTCTGGAGCTAAGTCATCTATATTATCATTTTCAAAAAATATCTCGCCCTCTGATACTTCGTAATCTTCTTTGCCTGCAATAACAGAGGCCAATGTACTTTTTCCGGATCCATTAGGCCCCATAATTGCATGAACTTCACCTGCTTTTACCTCCAGATCTACACCTCTTAAAATCGATTTTCCTTCAACACTTGCGTGTAAATTATTTATTTTTAACATCGTCTTAATTTCCTAATTTAATAACATCTTGTTTTATCGTATCCGGTTTTTCAACCTTAAGTATTTCCTTAATTTCTAATCTGTATGGCCATCCTTCTTCACTAGCTGGCTTTTTAATTTTTTTTGCTTTGATTGTCACCTTGATCATGTCTGTAACGTCTTTTTTGTATGGTTTTACAGCTTTATCGAGTTCGTGCATTTTCTCATCTAACGCAACACCATAAATTTCATTTGATGTTTGTAAAACCGCCGCATCTGCATAATAGATAAAATCTCCAGTAAGTGTAAATAAATCATTTTCCTGTGCCTCAGACAATTTGTTTTCAACTGACTTTGAATCCTTTTTACAGGCTGTTAAAGCCCCCATGGAAATACATAAAATAATAAAGAGTTTTTTCATATCTAAACTGGTTATCCAACAGAACCTTCTAAACTTATCTCTAATAATTTTTGGGCTTCAACGGCAAACTCCATCGGAAGTTTATTTAATACATCTTTACTAAATCCATTAACAATTAAGGCAATTGCCTTTTCGGTATCTATTCCTCTTTGATTGCAATAGAAAATCTGGTCTTCACCTATCTTACTGGTAGTAGCTTCGTGCTCTATTTGAGCCGATTTGTTTTTTGCTTCTATATATGGAAAGGTATGCGCACCACAGTCATTGCCCATCAAGAGACTATCACACTGTGAAAAGTTTCGGGCGTTATCTGCTCTTGAGCTAACTTGTACAAGACCTCTATAACTATTTTGAGATTTCCCTGCAGAAATACCTTTGCTTATAATTGTAGATTTGGTATTCTTACCCAGATGAATCATTTTGGTGCCTGTATCAGCTTGCTGATAGTTATTGGTGACCGCAATAGAATAGAATTCTCCTACAGAATTATCTCCTTTTAAAACGCATGACGGATATTTCCATGTTACCGCACTTCCTGTTTCGACTTGAGTCCATGAGATCTTTGAATTGGTTTCACACAGCCCTCTCTTTGTAACAAAGTTGTAAACACCACCTTTGCCTTCGGCATTGCCTGGATACCAGTTCTGCACTGTTGAATATTTTATTTCTGCATCATCAAGAGCAATCAATTCTACTACTGCTGCATGCAATTGATTCTCGTCCCTGCTAGGTGCCGTACAACCTTCAAGATAACTCACATAACTTCCTTCATCAGCAATTACCAGGGTTCTTTCAAATTGTCCTGTACCAGCTTGATTGATTCGAAAATAAGTTGACAATTCCATAGGGCAATGGACTCCTTTTGGTATGTAGCAAAACGACCCATCGCTAAACACTGCCGAATTCAAGGCTGCATAAAAGTTATCTTTCTGAGGCACAACCGTACCAATGTATTTTCTCACTAGCTCAGGATGTTCTTTTATCGCTTCTGAAATACTCATGAAGATAATTCCTTTTTCAGCGAGAGTCTTCTTAAATGTAGTTGCCACTGATACCGAATCTACCACCACATCCATAGCAACACCTGCCAGCTTCTTTTGTTCATCAAGTGAAATCCCGAGTTTGTCAAAAGTTGCCAGTAATTCCGGATCTACCTCATCAATACTATCGTATTTAGGCTTGCTATTGGGCGCAGAATAATAGGAAATAGCTTGAAAATCTGGTTTCACGTAATTGACATTGGGCCATTCGGGTTCTTCCATTTCTTGCCAAGCCCTAAAAGCTTCCAAACGCCATTGGGTCATCCATTCTGGTTCTTCTTTCTTTCTTGAAATAGCCCTTACTATGTCTTCATTTAAACCAACTGGAAATGTGTCCGATTCAATATCTGTATAAAAACCGTATTCATATTCTTTAGATTTTAACTCTTCTCTTAAATCGTCTTCTGTATACTTACCCATAAGCTAAATTTATAAGGAGAAGCTTTCTCCGCATCCACATGTTCTGTTGGCATTTGGGTTATTAAAAACAAAACCGGCTCCATTCAATCCACCAGAGTATTCTAAGGTGGTACCTATTAAGTATAAAAAGCTTTTTTTGTCTACTATAATTTTTATGCCATTATCCTCAAATATCTTGTCTTCTTCCTGTTTTTTATTATCAAACTTTAAATCATAAGATAATCCAGAACAACCACCACTTTTAACACCAACACGAATAAAATCTTTGGACGCATCAAAGCCGTCATCTTTCATTAATTCTACAACTTTTTTCTTTGCTGTATCTGAAACTTTTATCATATTCCTTAAATAGATTAATTCTAAATAGAGTGCAAATATACAATATAACTGCTGTTTTGCAATGCTCTATAACATTATATTAGCAAATGGTTTAATAGGTTTTTATTATAAAAAGAATACTAAATTTGCTGAATGATAGAAGATAAAAATCAAGAGCAAACAAAAATTAGTGATCTAGGTGAATTCGGACTCATTGATCATTTAACTAAAAGTTTTAATATAAAACAAAAATCGACTATTAAAGGTGTTGGAGATGATGCTGCTGTATTGGATTTTAAAGATAAAAAAATAGTGCTAACAACAGACTTGTTGATTGAAGGCGTTCATTTTGATTTGAGTTATGTTCCTTTAAAGCATTTAGGCTATAAGGCGGTTATGGTAAATTTATCTGACGTATATGCGATGAATGCTTCTGCGACTCAGATCACTGTGTCAATTGCGCTTTCAAATAGATTCCCGCTAGAAGCTATTGAGGAATTGTATGCCGGAATTGAGTTGGCTGCTCGAAATTATGACGTTGATATTGTGGGAGGAGACACCACAAGTTCTAATAAAGGATTAATAATTTCCATTTCAGCGATTGGTGAAGTGATGCGGGAAGACGTGGTTTACCGAAGCGGTGCCAAAGCAAATGATTTACTGGTTGTTACAGGAGATTTGGGAGGTGCCTATATGGGATTAAAAGTGTTGGAACGTGAGAAGGAGGTTTTTAAGGTTGATCCGAATAACCAGCCGGAGTTAGATCCGTATACATATATCATAGAAAGGCAATTAAAACCGGAAGCAAGAAAAGATATTGTTAAACTGCTTAAGAATTTAGATGTTAAACCAACTTCAATGATCGATATCAGTGATGGTCTTTCTTCTGAAATAATACATTTGTGTAAGCAAAGTAAAGTGGGTTGCGATTTATATGAAGATAAAATTCCTTTAGATCCTCAAGTTATTTCAACCTGTGAAGAGTTCAAAATTGATAGTACAATGATTGCACTTAGTGGTGGAGAAGATTACGAACTATTAATGACCGTCACTCAGGATGATTACCCCAAAATTAAAGGTAACCCAAACTTAACGGTAATCGGACACATGACAACAGAAGATGCTGGAATGCATCTGGTAACCAGAGACAACGCTAAAATCGCATTAAAAGCTCAAGGGTGGAATTCCCTTAGCGATCCAGAATAAGAGATCTTTTAGATAACTTCTTGGTGTATATGCGATTTAAAACCGAATTTATTTCTTTAAATTTTGGAGTTAACGGAATTATATTGCCATTACTATTAGTTGTCCATTGCTTTTTGCAATAAGAGCATTTATACTCCTTAACAAAATTTGTTACACTTTTAGAAACTACATAATTATGACCAAATACAGTACAATGTAAATGCTTCATGAGGGAATTATTTTAATTAGTTTTAATAGAGGACCGATAAGGTAGTGAATAAGAGCAAATTAATGATGCTCTGTGATTAAATAATCGATGAAACGCTAGATTTATTCTGTAAACGAACTTTTCTTTTCTTGTAAACCCTTTCCAGCACAGAATTGATTTCTTTATACTTAGGGGTGAGCTCGATCAAATCACCATTAACATTTGTAGTCACTTGTTTTTTACATGACTTGCAAGTGAATTCTTTTATATGATAAGTGACTTTTTTAGATAAGAAATAGTTATGGCCAAACAGAGAGCAATACAACTTTGAAGACAGGATTGAGTTATTTTTTTTCATCAATTAACAATAAGTAGGTTTTCATATTATGAAAATAGTAAAATAAATTAATTTAACGATTAAAAGTTCTATTTATTCGATGAAATGCATAATTGTTGTCAGAAAATCTTGTTTATTTTCTATATGACTCATATGTCCGTCCGGAAATTCCACTAATTGAATTTTAGAATCTTTTGTTTGTTCAATTAATGAATCATAATCTAAAACGGGATCGCGCTTTCCTATGATCATCATTTTTTTGCAAGACAAGGAACGTAACAAATTAACCCTGTCTTTTCTGATTTTCATGCCTTTTAAAGCCGCTGTAATGCCATCAACTGAAATTTTTAATGCTTCATCTTTGACTTGCTTTAATTCACGTGCAAAGATAGATCGGTTCTTTGGTCTAAACAGATTCGTTATTGAAATTCTGACAAAACTGTTTTTATTTTTTTGTACGGCGTCTACGGCGCGATCTCTATTAATTCTTTTTTCCTTAGTATCAGGCTCAGCAGTTGAATTCATAAGGCATAACCCAATAATATCATTAGAATATTTCTCGGCGAAAGCTAAGGCAACATATCCTCCCATTGAATGACCTACTAAAATACTTTCTGAAATTTTTAACTCCGATAAAACAACTTTAACAACCTCTGCCATATCTTCCATCGAATGTATGCTGCTGACACATCCAGTTTTGCCATGCCCTAAAAGATCTATTGTTATGATCTGATTTCTTTTTGAAAGGTCTGGAATAAATGGTTCCCACATTGTTTTACTCTCCAAGAAACCGTGTATCAAAACTACAGCAGTGCCTTTCCCGACACTGCTGTAACAAATGTTTTTTCCTTTATAACTTAAAGCCATTTAACCTATGAATTCATCAACTCTTCAATTTCCTCAGCTTCTATTGGAATGTTTCTCATTAAGTTGAATGGCTCTCCATTTTTTTGAACAACCACATCATCTTCAATTCTTATTCCAAATCCTTCATCTGGAATATAAATGCCAGGTTCAACAGTAAATACCATATTCGCTTTTATCGGCTCCGTGAGTATGCCATAGTCATGAGTGTCTAATCCCATATGATGAGATGTTCCGTGCATGAAATATTTTTTATAAGCTGGCCAAGTAGGGTCCTCATTTTTAACATCTTTTTTATCAATTAATCCTAGACCCAATAATTCACTCGTCATCAATTTACCAACTTCAATATGGTATTCTGCCCACAAAGCACCTGGAACCAATAATTTTGTAGCTTCATTTTTTACTCTGTTAACAGCATTGTAAACTTCTTTTTGACGCTTTGTATATCGTCCATTAACCGGTATGGTTCTGGTTAGATCGCTTGAATAATTCGCATATTCTGCACCAACATCCATCAAAATTAAATCGCCGTCTTTACATTGCTGGTTATTCTCAATATAGTGTAGTACATTGGCATTGTTACCACTTGCAATTATTGGTGTATAAGCGAATTTTTTTGAGCGATTGCATAACAATTCATGCATGAATTCAGCCTCAATTTCATATTCCCAAACTCCGGGTTTAACAAACTTTAAAAGACGTCTGAATCCTTTTTCAGTAATATTACAAGCTGTTTGAATTAGATCGATTTCTATAGGATCCTTAACAGAGCGTAATCGCTGCAAGATCGGATTGCTTTTTGCCACAGAATGCGCAGGATATTTTTCTTTCAACCATTTTGTAAATCTGTCTTCTCTCGTTTCGGTCTCAACATTTGCTCTGTAATGTTCGTTGGTATTAATGTAAACAGTATCGCATTGGGTCATCAATTCAAACATGATCTTTTCCATATCTTGAAGCCAATAGACAGTTTTAATACCACTTGTTTCAAAGGCTGCTTCCTTTGTTAATTTTTCACCTTCCCAAATGGCTATTAACTCACTCGTTTCTTTTAAAAACAATATTTCTTTATGTTCTTTTTTGGGGCAATCTGGAAACAGCACCAATATACTTTCTTCCTGATCAACTCCACTTAAATAAAAGATATCCCTATGCTGTTCAAAAGGTAATGTGCTGTCAGCACTAATAGGATATATATCATTTGAATTAAAAACAGCCAAACTGTTTGACTTCATTTTAGCCGTAAAGTTTTTACGGTTTTTTATAAATAATTTACTGTCAATTTTATGGTATTTCATCTTGAATATCTTTAGTCACATAAAAGTACAAACTTTAAAATTCTAATAATAATTATTTTGTTGTTGAATTGGGTTTGATTAATTTTCAGAATCTTAAAAAATTAGCTAAAATGAAATTGGTTCAGTCCCTTTCCTTAGTATTCGCTTTTATCAGTTTTTCGGTTTTTTCTCAACAGCCTTCTTCACAATCTAAAGCTGTATTAGAAGCTTTGAAACAAAAAGAAAACCTGATAAATAATTCCCTAGTAAAAAACATTGCTTTTGAAAGCATTGGCCCAACTATAATGAGCGGTCGTGTGGTTGATCTGGATGTCAATCCGGAAGATCCTACCGAATTTTACGTTGCTTATGCCTCTGGAGGATTATGGTACACTGATAATAATGGAACTAGCTTTAAACCGGTCCTTGACAATGCTCCTACTCAAAATATTGGAGACATTGCTGTCGATTGGAAAAATAATACCATATGGGTTGGAACTGGTGAAAATAACTCATCTCGCTCTTCTTACGCTGGTATCGGTATTTTAAAATCTATAGATAGTGGAGAAACTTGGAACAATGTTGGCTTGAATGATTCGCATCACATAGGTAGAATTTTAATACATCCGGATAATCCAGACGAAGTTGTAATTGCTGTTGTAGGGCACTTATATTCTCCAAATGAAGAAAGAGGCATTTTTAAAACTACTGATGGCGGACAAACATGGGAAAAGACCCTTTTTATAAATAAAGATACAGGGATTATTGATCTTATCGCTTCACCTCAAGATTTTAATGTACTCTATGCGGCATCCTGGGAACGTGAAAGAAAAGCATGGAATTTTAATGGTTCTGGTGAGAATTCAGGTATTTATAAAAGTATAGATGGGGGTAACAATTGGAATAAAATTACAAACGATAATGGTTTCCCGTCTGGAGAAGGTGTTGGCAGAATTGGTTTAGCAGCGAATAGTAATAATGAGGTTTATGCAATATTAGACAATCAATATAGAAGAAAAAAAGAGCCTGTGAAAGAGTCTGTTGTCTTGGCTAAAGATGATTTCAAAGATATGAGTGCCGAAAAATTCTTATCATTAAAAGATGAAGAATTAAATACATTTCTTAAGAATAATGGTTTCGAAGATAAGTATAGCGCTGATAATTTGAAAGCAATGGTTAAAGACGGAAGTATCAAACCTTATGATATCACAATAACAAGCTATTTAGGCGATGCTAACAGACTATTATTTGATACTCCAGTAATAGGAGCTGAGCTATATAAATCGTTGAATGGAGGTGCATCATGGGAGAAAACACATGATGACTATTTGGATGGTTTAGTTAATTCTTATGGATACTATTTTGGAGTCATCAAGACCAATCCAAAACACCCCGAAAAAGTTTATATAGCCGGAGTACCAATATTAAGATCGGATGATAAGGGTAAAACGTTTGAGTCTATCAATAGGGAGAATGTACATGCTGATCATCATGCAATCTGGATCAATCCTAAAAACGATAAACACTTAATCATTGGTAATGATGGTGGAGTCAATATCTCATATGATGATGGTGAGAACTGGATTAAATGTAATACTCCAACAGTTGGGCAATTCTATAGTGTCAATGTAGATAATCAAAAACCATACAATGTATATGGAGGGCTTCAGGACAACGGTGTTTGGATGGGTCCGAACAATTACGAGCCTTCTGTTAGCTGGCATGAGGAGGGAGAATATCCATATAAAAGATTACTAGGTGGTGATGGTATGCATGTGGAAATAGATGATAGAAATCCTAATATAATTTATACTGGTTATCAATTCGGTTATTATTATAGAATTAATAGTGCAACTGGTAAACGAGTTAGCATTCAGCCTAAATTTGATATTGGTGAAGATCCTTATCGATTTAATTGGCAAACTCCAATAGAACTCTCAACACATAATCAAGATATTCTGTATTTGGGAGCGCATAGATTAATGCGTTCAATGAACAAAGGAGATGACTGGCAAATTATATCAGAAGATTTAACAAAAGGATCTAAAGTTGGTAATGTGCCCTATGGGACACTAACAACTATAAGTGAATCACCTTTTCAATTTGGTTTGATCTATACTGGCAGTGATGATGGTTTAGTTCATGTTACTAAAAATTCTGGTGGTAGCTGGACAAAAATATCAGATTCCTTTCCCAAAGATCTTTGGGTGTCAAGAGTGATAGCTTCTCAACATAAAAGGGATCGAGTTTATGTAACTTTAAATGGATATCGCTGGGACGATTTTACAACTTATGTATTTATGTCTGATGACTACGGAACTACTTGGAAATCTATCAGAAGTAACATTCCAAATTCACCGGTCAATGTAATAAAAGAAGATCCTGAAAATGAAAATCTGCTTTACTTAGGGACCGATAATGGTGCCTACGTGTCTTTAAATCAAGGTGAATCCTGGGAAGTCTTCATTAAAGGCTTGACTGCTGTTGCCGTCCATGACCTTGTTATTCAACAAGAAGCAAAAGATCTGGTTTTAGGAACGCACGGAAGAAGTTTTTACAAGGCTAATATTGGACCGCTTCAAAACTTGAACAAAACTATATTAAATAAGAAAATTCATTTGTTTGAAATCGCAATAATTAAACATAGAAAGTCGTGGGGAAGCTCATGGAATAAATGGCTAAAACCAAATACTCCAAAAATAAAGATCCCATTCTATGTTAAAAATGC
Organism: Flavobacteriaceae bacterium; assembly: GCA_013043005.1. Lineage (GTDB taxonomy): Bacteria > Bacteroidota > Bacteroidia > Flavobacteriales > Flavobacteriaceae > Site-B1. Next base: position 10,932 of record JABDOZ010000035.1, read on the forward strand.
TGGAAATTATAAAGTCAAAATTCTTTCAGATGATAATGCTTTACTGCATAGTTATTCTTTAGAAGCAGACAGAGGATTTAATGAAGCTATTTATGATCTAGCTATCAACGAAAAAAACAAAAATAAACTTCAAAAGAGTAAAGGTATACTAATTGAAAAGGCAAAAAATGATAAATACTATTTACCAAAAGATCTATATTTCGTTCAAATAGGCTCCGAAAAAACTGAATTAAAAATAGAATAAAAATATTTATTTATAATCATTCTAAATAAGTTACAAAACAAGATAGAATGTTTGATTAGTAATATGCTAATCTTACATTTGTTTTTATTATAAATTAACCTTGTAAACAATGGGCGGATTTTTTAATTCTTCAATAGGTAGAAAGGTAGCCATGGCGCTTTCAGCTTTCTTCCTGATGTTCTTTTTAATCATTCATTTAACAGTCAATCTTACCTCTCTTTTTAGTGAAGATGTATTCAATGAGTTCTCACATTTTATGGGAACCAATCCTTTGGTTCAGATTGGTTTACAACCTGTATTAATTTTTGGGGTTGTTTTTCATTTTGTAATGGGATTTGTTCTGGAATACCGAAACAGACGAGCAATTGGCGTAAGTTATGCCAAAAATAAAGGTGGTGAAAATTCAACTTGGATGAGTAGAAACATGTTACTAAGTGGTGCTGTAATTCTTGCGTTTCTGGTATTACATTTTATAGATTTCTGGATTCCTGAAATGAATGTTAAATATCTTCAAGGAGATATGTCAGGTTTATTAGCTGATGGTGAGAGTTACAGATACTATGAAGAGTTGGTTCATAAATTTGAAAACCCAATGAGAGTTGGTGCATATGTTTTAGCCTTTATCTTGTTGGCGTTGCATTTGCTTCACGGTTTTACTTCTGCATTTCAGTCAATGGGTGTAACAGCAGGAAGAAAAAAAATCCTTAAAAACTTAGGAACCATTTATTCTGTAGTTATTCCTTTAGGATTCATAATAATTGCACTTTTCCATCATTTTAACCATTAATCTTAATACGCATGACTTTAGATTCTAAAATACCAAAAGGTCCAATCAAAGATAAATGGACAACGTATAAAGACAAGATCAATCTTGTAAATCCTGCCAACAAAAGGCTTATTGATGTTATAGTTGTAGGAACAGGTCTCGCAGGCGGATCAGCTGCTGCAACTTTGGCAGAATTAGGCTATAATGTAAAAGCATTTTGCTATCAGGATTCACCTAGACGTGCACATTCGATTGCTGCTCAGGGTGGAATTAATGCAGCAAAGAACTATCAAGGTGATGGAGATTCTGTTTACAGATTATTTTACGATACCGTAAAAGGTGGTGATTACCGCTCCAGAGAAGCAAACGTGCATCGTTTAGCTGAAGTATCGGTCAATATAATAGATCAATGTGTCGCACAAGGTGTTCCATTTGCTCGCGATTATGGCGGATTATTAGATAACCGTTCGTTTGGTGGTGTTTTGGTATCCAGAACTTTTTACGCAAAAGGACAAACAGGACAACAATTATTGTTAGGGGCTTATTCGGCAATGAACCGTCAAATTGGTCGTGGAAAAATAAAGATGTACAACAGACACGAAATGTTGGATGTCGTAATCGTAGATGGAAAAGCACGAGGTATCATCACCCGTAATCTAGTAACTGGTGAGATAGAAAGACATTCGGCCCATGCTGTGGTGATAGGATCAGGTGGTTATGGGAATGCTTTCTATTTGTCTACCTATGCAATGGGATGTAATGTGACGGCAGCCTGGAAAATCCATAAAAAAGGAGCCTTCTTTGCTAACCCATGCTTTACGCAAATTCACCCAACCTGTATTCCGGTTTCAGGTGATCATCAATCCAAATTAACATTGATGTCTGAGTCCTTAAGAAATGATGGTAGAATCTGGGTGCCTGGAAAATTAGAAGATGCAAAAGCCATTCAGGAAGGAAAACTCAAACCAACAAAAATAAAAGAAGAGGACAGAGATTATTTCCTGGAAAGACGCTATCCGGCTTTTGGAAATTTAGTACCTCGTGATGTTGCGTCCAGAGCAGCTAAAGAACGCTGTGATGCTGGATTTGGTGTAAATCAAACAGGTGAAGCTGTGTATTTAGATTTTGCTGCAGCCATTGAACGATACGGAAAAGAGCAAGCTTTAGTAAAAGGATTGGATGTTAATGATGCCGCTCTTGTAGATAAATTAGGTAAGGAGATCATAAAAGCTAAATATGGTAACCTTTTCCAGATGTATGAGAAGATTATCGATCAAAATCCATATGAAACACCAATGATGATATATCCGGCAGTGCATTACACTATGGGAGGTATTTGGGTAGATTATAACCTGATGACCAATGTGCCTGGTTTATATTGTATAGGTGAAGCTAATTTCTCAGATCATGGTGCCAATAGACTGGGAGCTTCTGCTCTAATGCAAGGATTGGCAGATGGTTATTTTGTATTACCATATACTATTGGTGATTTCTTAGCAGATGATATCAGAACTGGACCAATTCCAACGGATACATCTGAGTTTGAAGAAGCTGAAAAAGACGTTAAGGAGCAAATTGATAAGCTGGTCAATAACAATGGTAAATATTCTGTAGATCATTTCCATAAGAAGCTAGGAAAGATCATGTGGAACAAGTGCGGAATGTCTCGTAATGCAAAACACCTGAAAGAGGCTATTACTGAAATTGCAGAATTAAGAAAGGAATTCTGGAAAGATGTAAAAGTCCCTGGTAAAGCAGATGAATATAATGAAGAACTGGCGAAAGCAGGTCGTGTTGCAGATTTCTTAGAATTAGGAGAACTATTTGCCAAAGACGCCTTACACAGAGAAGAATCTTGTGGTGGTCACTTTAGAGAAGAGCATCAAACGCCAGAGGGAGAAGCGAAGCGAGTTAAAAAATTCCAGTATGTTGCTGCGTGGGAATATAAAGGAGAGCCTAAGGATGCTAAACTTCATAAAGAAGCATTGAAATACGAAGATATAGAAGTTAAAGAAAGAAGTTATAAATAGAAAGCTATGAAATTAACC
>JABDOZ010000018.1 GCA_013043005.1 Flavobacteriaceae bacterium
AACCATCATCGTCATCATATGCAAATCTATATTTAAAGCCAGATAATTGTGTTGCCGTGAATGAATCAATAAATAATCCGGCAACAAAGGATTGCAAATTAGTACAGTTTGAATAATCTGATCCAGTTCCATTGTTAGGGAAATTGAATAATGTTACCCAATTGCCAGAATCAGCATCAAAATAGTCTAAAGTTAAAGATCCTCCTATATTTCTGTGATTATAAATTCCTGAAAACTGCACTTGTAATTCACCCGCATTAAAAGCATCCGTCAGATCAATAACCGGTGATTCTGCAATAATATCATCATCAGATCCAGGTCCTGCCGCGTCATCATCAAACGAAAATGAAGCGCTAGTCGTTGGGTCATTGATCAAAGCACTTGCCGCATAAGTTCCGGACACTGTCCAATCTGTATTTGGCCAATTCGAAGGCTCGTTTAAAACTTGGGCTAAAGCACTGAATGCAACGAACATTAATAAAAACAGAACTGGATTGCTTCTCATAATTATTGTTTAATTAGTTTGCTTTGAGATACATAATTGTAAAATTTAATAAAATGGATATACAAAAAACCATTAAATTAATGTTTCTTTAAATGAATATAAACCGGAAAATGATCGCTAAATCCACCTTTGTACTTCCTGCCAACAAATGTCCTGAATGGGTTCCCTTTATACTTTCCTTTAAACTGAGTTAAAAAGATATCATCGAAAATATTGGCATGATAAAACCTGTGTCTCCCTTTTTCATACTCAAAAAAGTTGGTTGTAAATAAAATTTGATCGAATAAATTCCAGTTGAATTTATGGTTTAGACTACCTCTGGTAAATGACAATAACGTTTCCATTGGATTAAACAGGTCATGTCTCTCTAAAAGCGATTTAAGGCTTTTACTTGAAGGATCATCATTAAAATCACCCATTATTATAATTTTAGGATTCTGTTCCCGTTTATTTATTTCTTCTATTATCTTTGAAACCTTCCTTGAAGTAATCAATCGTTTTTCTTCTGTTTCATCTTTTCCACTTCTTCTTGATGGCCAATGGTTAACAATAAAATGGACTTTTTCATCATTAAACAATCCCGAAACCAATAAAATATCCCTGGTATAATCTACACCACCAAACTCATTTTTTAAATCAATTTTATACGTTTTAGATCTCAACTCTGTAAATTTTGTTGTATCATATAAAAGAGCTACATCAATTCCCCTTTCATCCGGAGAATCAAAATGCACAAAGTTGTAATTTGTATTCTTTAAATGCTTGGAGTCAATAAGATCTATTATAACGCTTTTGTTTTCCACTTCAGCAAGACCGACTATAGATGGTAATTTTCCCGAATGTTTCTTACCAACTTTAGAAATAGCGTATCCTAATTTCCGAATTTTATTCGCATATCTTTTTGGGGTCCATTTTTTTTGTGAAGTGGGCAGAAAATCTTCGTCATGTGTTGAAGGATTATCGTATACATCAAATAGGTTTTCAACATTATAGAACGCTACTGTGTAGACATTTGCCTTTTTTTTATTGCTAAATAACATTTTTGATCCCCATTATTAATTGGCCTAAAGTAACAAAAATAAGAACAATCAATTACGTAACTTTGCCAATTATAGAATTACATGATTGAGAAGAAAAATATCGGGCTTGAAAAAGTAGTTTTGATAGGTGTCATAACCAGAGATCAGGACGAACATAAATCACAAGAATATCTTGATGAATTGGAGTTTTTGACCTATACAGCAGGTGGACGAGTTGTAAAACGATTTACTCAGAAAATGGATATGCCAAATCCAAAAACCTTTATAGGTAGTGGTAAAATGCATGATGTTGAAAAGTTCATTGACGAAAACGAAGTTGGTACAGCTATTTTTGATGATGAACTGTCGCCGGCACAGGAACGAAATATCAGCAAAATATTAAACTGCAAAGTTCTTGACAGAACTAATTTAATACTGGATATTTTCGCACAAAGAGCTCAAACCAGTTATGCTCGAACACAGGTAGAACTTGCGCAATGTCAGTATTTATTGCCCAGGCTAAAAGGTATGTGGACTCACTTGGAACGTCAAAAAGGTGGGATAGGAATGCGTGGACCTGGGGAAACTGAAATAGAAACAGACAGACGAATTGTAAGAGACAAAATAGCTTTATTAAAAGAGAAGATCAAAAATATTGATAAGCAAATGTCTGTTCAAAGAGGCAACAGAGGATCTTTGGTACGAGTAGCACTGGTTGGTTACACCAATGTAGGTAAATCTACCTTAATGAATGTCATTAGTAAAAGCAAAGTCTTTGCTGAAAATAAATTGTTTGCAACTCTGGATACAACTGTAAGAAAAGTGGTGATTAAAAATCTGCCATTTTTAATGAGCGACACGGTTGGATTTATAAGAAAATTGCCAACCCAGCTTGTTGAAAGCTTTAAGAGTACTCTTGATGAGGTGAGAGAGGCTGATCTGTTATTGCATGTTGTTGATATTTCTCATCCCAATTTTGAAGAACATATTGAGTCTGTTCACAAAATTTTAGGTGAAATAGACTGCGGAAATAAGCCTACAATTATGGTTTTTAACAAAATAGATGTTTACCAAGAGGAGACTATTGATGAAGATGATCTTGTTACAATACGGACCAAAGCTCATTATACTTTGAATGATTGGAAAAGGACCTGGATGAATAAAATTGGTGATAAGGCACTTTTTATTTCTGCTATTAAGAAAGAGAATTTAGAGGATTTTAAAAAGCGTGTTTATCAAGAGGTAAGACAAATACACATCACAAGATTCCCTTATAATAATTTTCTGTACCCGGATTATGACGAGAATATGGCCTAAAAAAAGCTTCTTAATTAAGAAGCTTTTTTTATGTTATGATTTACTAAAACTTATAACTTAAACCAATTGTATAGTAGGTTTGTAGATCGTTATCCACATTATCAAAAGTGGCATTCGTATCACCAAGTGAATTAATTGCGTAATTTAATGCTTCTTGTTTATTATTTCTTAATCCGAAGTCAAAACCAACACCAATCATTTTCCATAAGGTATATCCAAAAGAGTTACTCCATGTCCAGTTGGAATAATCTCCGCTTTTATAACTCTGGAACATAGATAAGTTAGTCTTAAAATTAATTGCGCCTATTTGTCTTGTATAATCCGCTACAATTTTTGCTCCCATAGAGGATTCAAAAACACTTTCAGAGTCCGCAAAAACAATATTGTAATTTATTGGATGAATAACAACAATTAAATCTGTAATAGGAGTCCAAGTTGCACCAACACCTAAATCTAAATATCCTGGATCATTAAAGTTATCTAAAATAGTTGTACGATATTCCATCAATCCTGAAGCTGCTAATGTTTTTGTAATATTTCTTCCATACAAAGACGATATTGCAAACACGTCAGTTGTTGGACTAAAACTATCATCATCATCTGGATTATCCCTATCATCTAATTTTACCCAGTTTAAATTAGTAGTCAATGAGTTTCTCCAAAAGAATTTATCCTGAATTAGATTGGCGTAACCATTTAAAGTAAATCCAATATTACCAGATCTATTATTCGGTGTACCTTGAGAATACCAGTTGCTAAATTCTGAAATACTTCCACCAATTGTACCAAAGGCTCCAGTTCTCCATCCAGGAAGAGCGTCTATTTGTGCTTGCAAAGCATCTGCTTCACCTTGAAACTTATCTGCTTCTGCTTGTTTTTCAGCTTTTTGAGATTCTAACTCTTCTTTTGTCTGTGCATTTATTGAAGCTACTCCAATAAATAATGCGAATACTAATAATAATTTTTTAGTCATTTTAATAAATTTAAATTTTTATCATTTTAAATTTTCGCTTGCAAATATATATGTTGTTATATTCTAAACAAAAATAAATGACTAATTTAAAGCACTGATTATAAGCGAAGTAAATAATTAAAAAAATACTTAACGTTTGAAAAGTGGCACAGAAGAGCATGCTTCCCCATACATAATAGATCTGGCTATTGGTTTTAGCCTGTTTATTAGCATAGTATAAGCATTTACTGGCACTGGCTTGTTGCTACAACCTTTAATAATTACAGGCTTATCATTGAATTCTGTAGTGTCTAGTTGGTTAATTATGCCCTGATATATGGATGTTTCTAAAGCTTCAAAGTCGCCAATTACAGCCTTTTCGACAAAAGGTTCTAAATAAACGATTAAAAGCATATAGGCCCAGGCCGGAATGGTAGCATCACTTGAGCATGTTAACGCAACATAGCAATTTTGGTATTGAGACCAGTCAAATGATTTAGCTTTTTCTCTAAATTCCTTCTCGCGAAGAACCAATTCTTCATATAACCAATCCTTTATATCAAACAAAATGCGCTTACCTTCAGGATAGTAATCTTCCAGATCAATAGTTATCAATTTACTATTCGCGACGCGATTGATTATTTCATCTGCCATACTAAAGCATTCCTAATTCCAGTTTGGCTTCTTCGCTCATTAGATCCTGGTTCCAGGGTGGATCAAACGTAATTTCAACTTCAGCACTTTTTACTTCATTGATAGATCTTACTTTTTCCTCAACTTCTAAAGGAAGTGTTTCGGCAACAGGACAGTTTGGAGTGGTTAAAGTCATCAAGATCTTTACGTCATAATCCTCATTTACAAAAACATCATAAATTAAACCTAATTCATAGATGTCTACCGGAATCTCCGGGTCATAAATAGTTTTGATAACCCCTACTATTTTTTCTCCTAGTTTATTTGTATCTATTTTTGCTTCATTCATATTATTGTAATTGTGTTTGGTACGCGATGGCATACATTTTAATTTGTTTAATCATACTTACCAAGCCATTAGCGCGTGTAGGTGATAAATGTTCTTTCAACCCGATTTTATCTATAAAATCTGTATTTGCATCAATGATATCTTTTGGATGTTGATTTGAAAAAACTCTAATTAAAATGGCTATAATTCCTTTAGTAATAATTGCATCACTATCTGCAGTAAATACAATTTTATCATCTTTCATTTCTGCGTGGACCCAGACTTTGCTCTGGCAGCCTTTTATAATATTATTGTCTGTTTTATAAGCCTCATCTATCAAAGGAAGGGTCTTCCCAAGGTCGATCATGTATTGATAACGCTCTTCCCAATCATCAAACATGGAGAATTCATCGATTATGTCGTTTTGTATATCTTCTATTGTCACGGGTTTTTGTTTTTTGCAAAAATACTATAAGATTAACTTCCTATCAAGTCATTCAAGAAATTCTGTTAGTTTATCACAAAGCACTTTGATCTCTTCAGGAGGAAAACCATGGTCAAAACTAGCAGAGGTATAGGTCTCGCCATGTACTGTAACCTTAAGTAAGGCATGAGCAGCAGCATCATATGTGCGCTTCTGAGTTGGTGCTTTCAAATCTGCTAACTTGCTTAAATCCACTTCATCCAGCGTTTTTGTGATATTTGACCATATCTTGTTTGGGCATTCTTTTGTTACCGGTTTAGAATTTCTATCCTTTTTAATACTAATACTAGAACTATTGATTATGATTTCCTTAAAAGTACCACGTGTAATAGCAGAATATTCCAAGATGTAATCTTTTTGTTGCATTTGAGAATTTTGAATATTCGTCACTTCTGATTTTTTGGTATCATTCAAAACTTTTTTATTGTCACACTCTTTAGT
>JABDOZ010000023.1 GCA_013043005.1 Flavobacteriaceae bacterium
TGATGTATAGTTTTAGAATCAAAAAAGAATAGGATGAATGCCAGAGATAAAAAAGGGAATATGCCAATTTGAAAGACTATAGAATTAAAAATATGAAAGAAAATAGATACAAATAAGGCAAATTTTCTTGTTGGCTTAAATAGCAGTAGAGGGATAACAAGGCCATCAAATAAAATACCGCCATAAGCTAAAAAATAATGCAACGATTTGTTTAGAAGAAAATCACCAATAATATAATAATGCTGCTTGCCTTTTAAGAGGATTTCTAAAAAAGTTGTGTCTAACCAGTCCGGATACAGTTTTGCAATGGCACCATAGGTATAAACAATAAACATTTGCGTAATCAGCAAAATACTGACCCACTGGGGCATGGAATTAGACACTATATCAGGGTTTTGTTTGGCATCGACAGAAATATTCTTGTTTGCCGGCAGAAATACCATGATCCAACTTAACAGCACAAGTAAATAGTAATGGTTGTTATAGGATGATTTTTGCATCAAATAGGTTGCTGTCCACATTAAAGCAAATAGTATGCAGCTATACCTGTATTTATAACCAATCATTATAAGCAAGCCAAAAAATCCCATTAATAAATAATAGAAATACATTCCGTTTCCCGGCAGCGGTTGCAGCCATTCAAATCCAATAAAGGAAAACGTGAATTCGGGTTCTACCAAAGTTCTTTTTATCCAACCCGTTAAAATTGCTCCTATAGACTCCAGAAAACATAATAGTCCGAAAATGATCCTGAACACAATCAAAGATGAATTGTCAATATGTTTGAATAGAAGTTTATTCATTTTTTATTGACTCAATAAATTCAAGTGCAGCTTCTTTGTCTTTTTTTAATTGATGCTGCAAATCTTGAATGGAGTCAAATTTTTCCTCATTACGTATACGCTTTAATAAATTGACTTGCAGTTTTTTACCATAGATGTCTTGATCGAAGTCAAAGAAATGAACTTCAATTGTTTTCTTTTTTCCTTTAACCGTGGGCTTTTTCCCAATATTCATCATTCCAAATACATCTTTGCCATCTATATTGGAGCTGACTATATAAACTCCTTTTTTAGGGACAAGCTTATAATTCTCCTTAATTTCTATATTGGCTGTTGGAAAATTTATGGTCTTGCCAAGACTATTACCTTTAACAATTGTGCCGGTAAGCATGAAATTATACCCAAGGTATTTATTGGCAATTGTAACATCACCTTCAGTTATCGCTTTTCGTATCTTGGTTGAACTTACCGCTACATTAGCTATATCCTTTGCGGGAATTTCAATGACTTTAAAGTCGTATTCTAAACCGTATTCTCTTAAATCTTCTATGTTGGCAGATCTGTTTCTTCCAAAGTGATGATCATAACCCACCACAACTATTTTTGCATGTAGTTTATTGACCAGAATATCTCTAATAAATTCAAAAGCAGTCAGTCTGGAATATTCTTTTGTGAATTTTTGAACCACAATTCTGTCTATCCCTGTTTTAGCCAAGATATCCTGACGTTCATCAATGGTATTTAAAAGTTTGATTTTGGAATCCTTTTGCAGGACCATTCTGGGATGCGGGAAAAAGGTCAAAACAACTGATGCCAATTTTTCATTTTCTGATATGTCAATTAATTGTTTCAAGATCTCTTGATGTCCTACGTGTACGCCATCAAAGGTGCCTATTGTTACTATGGAATTCTTTACTATTGTAGAGTTTTGAGAATCGGTATTAGTCAATTTTTCAGCTTTTAAGCAAAAGTAATTATTATTTAGAACTAAATTAAGTTAATCACTGATATCAAAATTGAATAATAAATAAATCTTAGATTACCTCCCTAATTGTTAATTAAGGATATCAACAACAGGATCATTTAGGTTCGTTTTTTCTTTCAACGATAATTATTGTAAATAAAGTAGAAATAGCTTTTATAGTTTTATATTTTTTTTAAATTTGATATATAATCAAAAAAATAATTAAACTAATCGGCCTATGACGCTAACATTACCCTCAATTTTTTCAATTTCCCATATTTTTAAAGCCTCCTAGTAAGGGCTTTTTTATTCACTATTATTTAGAGTCTTTAAGTGCGTATTCATAATACACTTACCTCTATTATATTCTAACTAGTAGTATTTATTATTGGAGTTCTAAAAAACGAAAATCTTGTTGGTCTTTCGTAGGTAATTTTAAAAACAAAACAATGAGAAAAAAACTTTACTTTGTATTAGTTTCGTTCTTCTTGGTTTCCGTATCACTTTTTGCACAACAGCGAAATTGTGCCACAATGGAAGTCTTAGAAAGAAAATTACAAAAAGACCCAGGAATGGCTCAGCGTATGGCGCAGATCGAGGCTCATACCCAAAATTACATTCAAAATGCATCTAATTTTTCTGTAAATGCAGAAGTATTATATGTGCCTATTGTAGTTCATGTAGTTTGGAACTCTGCTAATCCGGTAGAAAACATTAGTGATGCGCAAATTTTATCACAAGTAGATGTCATTTACAAAGATTTTAGAAGATTAAACGAAGATGCAGATGATACCTGGTCTCAGGCTGCCGATATGGAAATAGAGTACTACTTGGCACAGATTGACCCAGACGGTAATCCAACTAGTGGTATTACAAGAACTGAAACATCTGTTACAGCTTGGGGTACAGACGATAGTATTAAATTCTCGTCCTCTGGAGGAGTAGATGCTTGGGACCCAACTAGGTATTTTAATTTTTGGGTTGGAAACATAGGTAGTGGTATCCTAGGTTATGCTACTTTCCCGGCTAGCGCGGGAGATCCAGATGATGGAATTGTCATGAGTCCGCAATACTTCGGCTCCTCTGATTATGAGGCTGCAGCTGGGGAAACTTTTTACCTTGATACACCCTATGATAAAGGAAGAACTACAACTCATGAAATGGGGCATTATTTTAATTTAAGACATATCTGGGGTGATGGTGGATGTGGAGTTGATGACTTTGTAGCAGATACACCAGAGTCAGATAGTTCAAATTTTGGATGCCCAATAGGGTCATCTTCCTGTGGCAGTGTAGATATGGTTCAAAATTATATGGATTATACAGATGATGCTTGTATGAACCTGTTTACAGAAGGTCAAAAAGACAGGATGCGAGCAGTTTTAGAAGCGGGTGGTCCGAGAGAGGTGTTGAATCAGGCGCCATTTGATTATACTATGGCTTTAGCAACTCAGGAATTGGATATATGCTCACCAGCAGACGCAGTTTTTGACTTCACATATCTAACATTTGATGGTTTCTCAGATAGTACCGATTTTTCTACAACAGGACTTCCTACAGGAGCGACAGCTGTTTTCAGCCCTTCAAGTGCTACGGCAGATGGTAC
>JABDOZ010000025.1 GCA_013043005.1 Flavobacteriaceae bacterium
CCGAAATGGTATCGCTAAATGTATTTCGAGTTCCAAAATCAACTAAAGTCTGAACATCTTTTTCCAGTCTTTCTGCCGAAACAGCATCAATAATATCATATAGCTTTTGATTTGTTTGAGCATTCAATAATATAATAGAAAAAAGAAGAGATGTTAGAAGGATATTTTTCATTAAAAATATTTTCACCTAAATTAATAAAAATAAAAAAACCGTTACAAATCCAATAATTATCGGGAGTAACGGTTTTTCAGCTTCAAGGGTTATGACTAAAAACAATATTTGTTTTCAGCTTTAATTTTTTCTGCTATTTGCTTACGTAAATCAACTATATCAGGATAGTTGGCGTATTTAGTAAAACGTTTTAATCCCATTAACATCATACGTTGTTCGTCGCCTTCTGCAAAAGAAATAATGCTTTCTTTTCCCTTTTCTTCAACAATATCAACTGCGTGATATAAGTATAATTTAGACATGGCTATTTGAATAGATTGTGACTCTTCACCAAATCGCTTAGCATTTTTTTCTGTTCTTAAAATGGTTGATTCTGCCATATAGATCTCAATTAAAATATCGGCAGCTGCAATTAATAATTGCTGATGTTCTTCAAGGTTTTGCCCGTATTTTTGGACGGCTCCTCCTGCAACCATCAAGAATGTCTTTTTAAGCTTTTTGATCATTTCCTTTTCTTCTGAAAACAATTCTGAATAATCAGGTGTTTCAAAAGAAGGTATTCCCATTAATTCTTCTTGCACAGCCTGAGCAGGTCCCAATAGATCGACATGACCTTTCATAGCTTTTTTAACTAACATACCAACAATTAACATTCTATTGATCTCATTAGTACCTTCATAAATCCTTGTTATACGTGCATCTCTCCATGCTGCTTCCATTGGTGTTTCTTCAGAGAAACCCATTCCTCCAAAAATTTGAATACCTTCGTCAGCACAATTCTGTACATCTTCTGAAACAGCTACTTTTAAAATTGAAGCCTCTATAGCATATTCTTCTACACCTTTCAACTCAGCTTCCTGATGTGTGTTCCCTGCTCCCACTCTTAAAGCAATTCTATCTTCAATGTTTTTCGATGCTCTGTATGTTCCAGATTCACATGCATAGGCACTGGTTGCCATTTCTGCCAATTTTACTTTTATAGCACCAAATTCTGATATTGGAGTTTTAAATTGTTTACGTTCATTTGCGTATTGAACACTTCTTGTAGTTATGCGCCTTTGGGAGTCCACACAAGCACCTGCTAATTTAATTCTACCTACGTTTAGGGCATTCATTGCAATTTTAAAACCGTTACCTCTTTCGGATAACATATTTTCAACAGGAACTTTACAATCGCTAAAGAAAACCTGCCGAGTAGAAGATGCACGAATACCTAATTTGTGTTCTTCTTCTCCCATTGTAATTCCGTTTTTTTGATCGTTTTCAACGATAAATCCTGTAATGTATTTGTCGTTCTCAATACGAGCAAAAACAATCATCAAATTACAGAAGCCTGCATTTGAAATCCACATTTTTTGTCCATTAATAAGATAATGTTTGCCATCTTTAGTTAGAGTCGCAGTTGTTTTACCTGAATTTGCATCACTACCAGCTCCTGGCTCAGTTAAGCAATAGGCTCCAAACCATTCTCCAGTTGCCAATTTTGGTACATATTTCTGCTTTTGTTCTTCCGTTCCGTATAATGTAATAGGCAATGTTCCTATTCCGGTATGTGCTCCAAATGCAGTACTAAATGAACCTGTTCCACTTGAAATATAATCACAAACCAGCATAGTAGATACGAATCCCATTCCCATTCCGCCATAAGCTTCTGGTACAGATACACCTAAGAACCCAAGTTCACCAGCTTTTCTCATACATTCCTCAGTTAAGGCAAAATCTTTCTCTTCAAATCTTTCTCGATGTGGTATAACTTCTCTGTCATTAAATTCCATGACAGCTTCTTTCATCATATTTTGCTCTTCGGAAAAATCTTCAGGAGTAAATATGTCATCACAATTTGTTTCTTTTACAAGGAATTGTCCTCCGCGTAAAATATCTTTTTCTTTAGTTTCCATTATAATTTATTCTTTGTGTTCTACTAATTTAAAAATTCAAAAATTCCACAAGCTCCCTGACCTGTTCCAACACACATGGTTACTGCTCCATATTTGCCTTTCATGTTGCGTTTGCGCATCTCATCAAATAACTGTACGGATAATTTCGCTCCAGTACATCCGAGAGGATGACCTAATGCAATGGCGCCTCCATTAACATTGATGATATCAGGATTTAATTCCAATTCTCTGATTACTGCTAATGATTGAGAAGCGAATGCTTCATTCAATTCGATTAGCTCCAGATCATCTTGGTTTAATCCAGCTAGTTTTAAAGCTTTTGGTATTGCTTTTACAGGACCTATTCCCATAATTCTAGGTTCAACTCCTGCAGCTGCATAATTCACTAATCTTGCGATTGGTTCAAGATTAAATTCTTTAACCAACTCTTCACTCATGATCATTACAAAAGCTGCTCCATCACTCATTTGAGATGAGTTACCTGCTGTAACGCTACCTCCTTGTGCAAATACTGGACGTAATTTAGCTAGTGCATCAAGATTAGTTCCTTTGCGAGGACCTTCGTCTTTATTTACTGTATATGATTTCGTTGCTTTTTTTCCATTAGTATCAATAAATGTTTGATCTACAGTTATTGGCGCAATCTGGTCTTGAAAACGATTTTCTTCCTGAGCTTTTAAAGCTTTCATGTGAGAATTATAAGCAAACTCATCTTGGTCTTCACGAGAAACTTTAAATTGATTTGCAACTGCTTCAGCAGTATTTCCCATTCCCCAATAATAATCTTCATGTCCAGAGTTTATCACGTCATAATTCAATTCTGGTTTAAAACCTGTCATAGGTACAGCACTCATACTTTCAACCCCTCCAGCAATAATACAATCTGCCATTCCAGCTTGAATTTTTGCTGTAGCAATTGCAATTGTTTCTACTCCAGATGAACAAAAACGGTTAACAGTTACTCCAGGAACATCAACGCTATTCAATCCTATCAAAGAAATAAATCTTGCCATGTTTAAACCTTGAGACCCTTCAGGCATTGCATTACCAACAATGACATCGTCTATCCTTGTAACATCAAGATTCGGTAATTGATTCATCATATGCTGAATGGTTTCAGCACCTAATTCATCAGCTCTTTTAAATCTGAATACACCTCTTGGTGCCTTACCAACTGCTGTTCTATATGCTTTTACTATATATGCTTGTTTCATTTTTTTAGTTTCTTAAAGGTTTACCTGTTTTTAACATGTGTTGAATACGTTCTAAAGTTTTACGTTCTGTACATAAACTTAAGAATGCTTCACGCTCCAAGTCTAATAAATATTGCTCGCTTACTTGAGTAGGTTCAGATAAATCACCTCCAGCCATTACATATGCTAATTTGTTGGCTATTTTATGATCGTGTTCACTTATATAGTTTGCCGCTTCCATGGAATCTGTTCCAACCAAGAACATTCCTAAAGCTTGCTTACCTAAAACTTTAATATCCTTACGTTTTACAGGTTGTGTGTAACCTGTATCTGACAACAGTTTTGCATGTGCTTTAGCAGTTGCAATTTGTCTGTCTTTATTAACAATGACTATGTCTTTTCCTTTTTGAAGAATTCCCATATCATAGGCTTCGTATGCTGATGTTGCAACTTTAGCCATTCCTATTGTTAGGAAATACTCTTGAAGTGTGTTCAATTCTACATCTCCCTTTTTGAAAGTATCTTGTGCTCTTAAAGCCATTTCTTTAGAACCTCCACCACCTGGAATTACACCAACTCCAAACTCAACTAATCCAATGTAAGTTTCGGCTGCTGCAACAACTTTGTCCGCGTGCATAGATAACTCACATCCTCCACCAAGAGACATTCCATGAGGAGCTGCAATTGTAGGGATAGAAGAGTATCGCATTCGCATCATAGTATCTTGAAAATATTTGATAGCCATGTTTAGCTCGTCATATTCTTGCTCTACTGCCATCATAAATATCATGCCTATGTTTGCTCCAACCGAGAAATTTGCACCTTGGTTTCCTATTACAAGACCATCGAAATCTTTTTCAGCTATATCAACTGCTTTATTTAATCCTGCCAAAACATCACCACCAATGGTGTTCATTTTAGATTGGAATTCACAGTTTAATATTCCATCACCTATATCTTCTATTACTACACCTGAATTTTTGAAAACTTCATTCGATTTTCTGATGTTATCCAAGATGATAAAAGAATCTTGACCAGGAATTTTTTCTTGTGATTGCGTTGGAATATTGTAAGCAAAAGTAGCTCCATCTTTAACAGTGTAGAATGAATAACTTCCCGAAGCCAACATATCGGAAACCCAAGCTGCTGGTTTTTTACCTTCAGCTTTCATGATTTCGATACCTTTTTCAACTCCAATAGCATCCCATATTTGGAAAGGACCATGTTCCCATCCAAATCCAGCTTTCATAGCATCGTCAATCTTAAATAATTCGTCAGTGATTTCTGGAATTCTGTTTGAAACATACTCAAACATGGCAGCAAAATTCTTTCTGTAGAATTCTCCAGCTTTATCTTTTCCTCCAACAAGTATTTTGAATCTGTCGATTACTTTATCAACAGTTTTAGTCAATTCTAAAGTAGCAAAACTTGCTCTCTTTTTTGAGCGATATTCTAAAGTGCCTAAATCCAAAGAAAGGATTTCACTCTTACCATTATCACCTTTTATTTTTTTATAGAATCCTTGTCCTGTTTTGCTTCCTAACCATTTGTTTTCCATCATTGTATCGATGAAATCTGGTAGTTTGAATAGCTCATGCGCTTCATCATTTGGACAGTTGTTGTAAATTCCGTTAGCAACATGAACCAAAGTGTCCAATCCAACTACATCAACAGTTCTAAACGTTGCTGATTTAGGACGACCAATTACAGGGCCAGTTAGTTTGTCAACTTCTTCAATAGTTAATCCTAATTCCTTTACTTGATGGAACAGCGACTGAATTCCGAAGATGCCAATTCTGTTTCCAATAAAAGCAGGTGTATCTTTTGCAAGAACTGACGTTTTTCCGAGAAATTGTTCTCCATATCCATTAAGGAAATCCAACACTTCTTGAGATGTTTTTCGTCCTGGAATTATCTCAAATAATTTCAAGTAACGAGCAGGATTGAAGAAGTGAGTTCCACAGAAATGTTTCTGGAAATCTTCGCTACGTCCTTCACTCATGAAATTAATTGGAATTCCTGAAGTATTCGATGTAATTAACGTACCAGGAGTTCTGTGTTTTTCTAGATTCTCGAAAACCTGTTTTTTAATGTCTAATCTTTCAACAACAACTTCAATTATCCAATCTACATCTTTAACTTTTGCAATATCATCCTCTAAATTACCAGTAGTAATTCTGCTGGCAAATTTTTGGTGATAAATAGGAGAGGGCTTCGATTTTAAAGCTCCTTTAAGTGAATCGTTAACCAAACGGTTTCTAACCACTTTATCTTCAAGTGTTAAGCCTTTGGCTTTCTCTACATCGCTTAGTTCTCTTGGAACAATATCAAGCAAAAGCACATCTACACCAATGTTGGCGAAATGACATGCAATACCACTTCCCATTATTCCGGAACCAATAACTGCGACCTTTTTAATTCTTCGTTTACTCATGTTATTTTATAATATCTTCTTTATGGTTGTATATTTTTTTATTTGAAATCATTTCATTGATTACCTCTGTAACTTCATAGAAATGCTTAAGCTTTTCTTCTGAGATATTACCTCTTATAGCATTGTTGAAGATTTTAACTCGTTCTTTTGAGTATTCTCTTTTCTCTCTTCCAAAATCAGTTAAATGAATTAGTACACCACGACCATCATCTGGATTTGGTTTTCTTTCAATCAATCCTCTTTCCTCCATGGATTTTAATATTCTTGAGAGGCTCGTTGCCTCCATTCCCATTATTGGTCCAAGCGAAGTGGAAGGAGTACCATCTTCTGGGTCGATACTTAATAATGTAAAACCAGTTGCCATAGAAGTACCGAATTGGGCAGCTTGTTCATTATACATTTTTTTTACCGATAACCAAGTGGTTCTCAGCATGTAATCTATAGTTTTATCTTTCATATTTATTGGAATGTTCAAATATACTAAAAAATACTATGCATGCATAACAAATTATTATGAAATTAGAAGAAATAAGGGTATTTCGATAAGAATAGAACTAGTATTAACTGCGATAAATATTTTCGTACAGGTCTTTATACATGTCTTTGATGACACTTCGTTTCATTTTCATTGTAGGAGTAAGGTGTCCACCATCAATAGACCATGTATCTGGAGTCAGTTCAAATTTTTTCATTTGTTCCCATTTTCCAAAATTCGTATTGCATTTGTCGATTTCCTTTTGAATTCGATTTCGGATGATTTCTGAATTGATGATTTCTCTTTCTGATTTACCGATTTTTTGTTCTTTTCTATCAATCCAATCTCTCACATATTGAAAATTAAGCTGAATTAAAACGGCAGGCATTTTTTCGCCTTCACCAACAACCATGGCTTGCTCAATGAAATGCGATTCTTTTAGTTCATTTTCCAAAAGTGTAGGAATTATATATTTCCCGCCAGAGGTTTTGAACATTTCTTTTTTTCGACCAGTAATTTTTAAGAATCCGTCTTCATCAATTTCGCCCTTGTCACCAGTATGAAAATAGTCACCAGTCATAACGCTTGCTGTCTTTTCTGGGTCCTTATAATATCCCTTCATCACGTTAGGGCCTTTAATTAGGATCTCACCATCGTCAGCAATTTTAACTTCAATATTTTTAATTGGTTTACCAACAGTTCCAATTTTAAAATGATTATCTCTATGCATTCCTACTGATACAACTGGAGAGGTTTCAGTTAGTCCATACCCTTCCATTATCATCATTCCAGAAGCACAGAAAATTCGCGACAATCTTGGGTGTAAAGCTGCACTTCCTGAAACCATAGTCGAAAGTTCACCACCAAGTGCTTCCTTCCATTTGCTAAAAATCAGCTTACGAGCAATTTTTAACCTGAATTCATACCACCATCCATTCGCTTGGTATGGTTTGTATTTTTCACCCAGTTCAATAGCCCAATAAAATAACATTCTTTTTATTCCTTTCAATTCATCACCTTTGGCATAGATTTTATCAAAAACCTTTTCTAATAAACGGGGAACCACACTCATTAATTGAGGTTTAATTTCTTTGGCATTATCACCAAGTTTATCAATGCCTTCTGCATAATAAATGCTCACTCCAGCATATTGATAAATATAGATTAGAACGCGTTCAAAAATATGGCATATTGGTAAAAAGCTTAACACTTTGGTGTTTTGTTGCATAATTGGTAATCGAGGAATACTATCTAAGGCATTAGTTACAATATTATTGTGGGTAAGCATGACGCCTTTAGGTTTACCTGTAGTTCCAGAAGTGTATATTATGGTTGCTAAATCCTTTGGTTTAACTTCACTTTTTCGTTTTTCAACATCAGGTTGAGTAGATTTATCCTTTCCTAACTCAATTAGTTCTGAATAATGTTTGCAACCTTTAATTTGGTTAAAAGAATAGACTTCTTTAAGCTTAGTATTGGCTTTTACTTTATTTACTTTTTCAAGGACTTCTTCATCTGATACAAAGCAGTATATAGATTCACTATGATTTAATACATATTCATAATCATCAGAAGAAATTGTTGGATATATTGGAATATTTTGAGCTCCAACCTGAAGTACTCCTATATCCATAATATTCCATTCGGTTCTGTTGTTAGAAGAAATGACTGCTATTTTATCATTTTTTTTAATTCCTAATTTCAAAAGTGCTCTACTTACAGCATTGGCTTTATCCAAATATTCCTTTGTTGAGGTTTTTAACCATTCTCCATCATATTTGGTCACTAAAGCTGCTTCCAAATTATATTTTTCCAATTGATAATATGGAAAATCAAACAGTCGTGTAATTTCTACCATTAGTTATTTAAGGATTAGTAGTATTGCAAAATATGAAAATAACTATGATTTTCAAATTAGGATTCATAAAAAAGGAGCTGTTTTATTGACAACTCCTTAAATTTTAGGTTAAAATGATTCTGTTAGTGCTTTTCACACCACTTTCTTGCATTCACAAAGGCTTCTAACCAAGGAGATGCTTCATCTTTTCTTCCTTCTGGATAATGAGCCCAATTCCATTGGAAGGTAGAACGCTCAATATGTGGCATGGTTACTAAATGACGACCAGTTGTATCGCACATCATGGCTGTGTTAAAATCGGATCCATTTGGATTATGAGGATAATCTTCATATCCATATTTGGCCACAATGTTATATTTGTCTTCGGAATAAGGTAAATCGAATTTTCCTTCTCCATGACTAATCCAAACACCTAAAGTTGTTTTTGCTAAAGTTGATAACATTACCGAATTATTTTCCTGTACTTTTACTGATGTAAAGGAGCTTTCATGCTTATACGAATCGTTATGAACCATTTTTCCGTGAATGTCATGTTCAGGATTGATTTCTTCTAATTCCATGAATAACTGACATCCATTACAGATTCCAACGGACAGAGTATCTTCACGTTTAAAGAAGTTCTGCAAAGCAGTATTCGCTTTTTCATTATAAAGGAATGCTCCTGCCCAACCTTTGGCAGAGCCTAACACATCTGAATTACTAAATCCACCAACTGCTCCAACAAATTGAATGTCTTCAAGCGTTTCGCGACCAGAAATTAAGTCTGTCATATGAACATCTTTAACATCAAAACCAGTTAAGTACATGGCATTTGCCATTTCGCGTTCAGAATTACTTCCTTTTTCACGAATAATGGCTGCTTTCGGCCTTGGTTTATTTTCATTGATTACTGGTAGTTTTCCTGTAAAATGACTTGGGAATGTATATTGTAAAGGCTGATTTTTATAGTTTTTGAATCTGACTTCAGCTAAGTTATTGGCTGTTTGTTTTTGATCGAGTAGGAAAGAGGTTTTATACCAAATATCTCTTAAACTTGATACAGTCAAAGTGAATACTTCAGCTTGATTAATGATACTTAATACATCACTATTAGTTACTTTTCCTATGTTGAAGAATTCAATTTTGGCATCCTTTAAAACGGTTTCAACTGAAGTATCTTTAGCCTGGAAAACAATTCCTGAATTTTCAGAAAATAAGACTTTAAATGAGTCTTTTTGATTCAATTCAGTAATGTTTAATTCTGCTCCAAGGTTATTATCAGCAAAACACATTTCCAATAAAGTAGTAATTAATCCACCTGAAGCAACATCATGTCCAGCAACAATTTTTTCATCTTTTATTAATTTCTGAATGGTATTGAAAACCGCTTTTAAGTAAGCAGTATTTTTTACCGTGGGCGTGTTGCTTCCAATCTTGTTTATAATTTGTGCGAACGAACTACCACCTAATTTAAAATCGTCTTGAGAAATGTTTATGTAATATATATCACCTTGATTTCTTTTCAAAACAGGTTCAACTACTTTTGTAATGTCATTACAATTTCCAGTTGCAGAAATAATAACTGTTCCGGGAGCAATCACCTCGTCATTCGGATATTTTTGCTTCATGGAAAGGGAATCCTTTCCTGTTGGAACATTGATTCCTAAATCGATAGCAAACTCTGAAACTGCTTCTACAGCTTCGTACAATCGAGCATCTTCACCTTCATTTTTACAAGGCCACATCCAATTTGCTGATAATGAAACACTTTTTAATCCATCCTTTAAAGGAGCCCAAATAATGTTTGTTAGAGATTCTGTTACAGAGTTTCTACTTCCAGCAACAGGATTAATCAATCCAGAAACAGGTGAGTGACCAATTGAGGTCGCAATTCCTTCTTTTCCTTTATAATCCAAAGCCATTACACCAGCATTATTCAACGGAATTTGTAAAGGTCCAACACATTGTTGTTTGGCAACTTTTCCACCAACACAACGGTCAACTTTGTTTGTTAACCAATCTTTACAAGCGACAGCCTCTAATTGTAAAACTTGTTCTAAATAGTCATGGAAATTATTTGGGTCATAAGAAATACCACTATAATTTCTTTCAATGGTTATGTCGTTCATGATGGTTTTTGGTGAGCTTCCAAACATGTCTTCAAGCGCTAAATCCATTGGCTTGTCTCCTTTGGATTTTGATTCAAAAGTAAATCTGTCATCACCTGTGACATCACCAACTGTATAGAATGGAGAGCGCTCTCTATCTGCAATTTTATGTAAATGTTCGATATGGTCTTCAGTAATCACCAATCCCATTCGTTCTTGAGATTCATTACCAATAATTTCTTTGGCAGATAGCGTTGGATCACCAATAGGTAGCTTATCCAGATCGATATTTCCACCGGTTTCCTCAACCAATTCTGACAAGCAGTTCAAGTGACCACCAGCTCCATGATCATGAATGGATACGATGAAATTCTCATCACTCTCTACCATTCCACGAATGGCATTAGCAGCTCGCTTTTGCATTTCCGGATTGGAACGTTGTACAGCATTTAATTCTATTCCAGACTCAAATTCTCCTGTATCAGCAGATGATACTGCAGCTCCTCCCATTCCAATACGATAATTGTCACCACCCAGAATAACAATTTTGTCTCCTGTTTTAGGTTTATCTTTTAATGCCTGGTCAGCAATGCCATAACCAATACCTCCAGCCAGCATAATGACTTTGTCGTAGCCTAGTTTTCTTGGTTTTTTATCGATTGCAGTTGGATGTTTCTCTTCGTGCTCAAAAGTCAGAACTGAACCACTTATTAATGGTTGACCGAATTTGTTACCAAAGTCCGACGCTCCATTTGATGCTTTAATTAAAATATCTATTGGACTTTGGTAAAGCCATTTGCGCTCTGGAAATAATTTTTCCCATGGTCTGTTTTCTTCCAAACGAGAATAGGATGTCATATAAACTGCAGTTCCAGCTAATGGGATTGAACCTTTTCCTCCAGCCAATCTATCTCTAATTTCTCCTCCAGAACCTGTCGCTGCACCATTAAAAGGCTCAACGGTTGTCGGGAAGTTGTGTGTTTCAGCTTTAAGTGAAATAACCGAATTAAATTCTTTAATTTGGTAGTAGTCTGGAACATCTGCTCGTTTAGGTGCAAATTGTTCTACTCTTGGTCCTTTTACAAAGGCAACGTTGTCCTTGTATGCAGAAACAATATTATTATGATTCTGTTTTGAGGTTTCTTTTATCAGTTTAAAAAGTGATGTTGGTTTTTCAACTCCATCTATTACAAATGATCCATTAAATATTTTATGACGACAGTGTTCTGAATTTACTTGTGAGAACCCAAAAACTTCAGAATCTGTTAGTTTTCTATTTAATTTTTTTGATAAGTTTTCAAGATATTCAACTTCTTCATCATTCAATGATAATCCTTCTTGTCTATTGTAGCTTGCAATATCATCGATTTCCAAAATAGGTTCTGGCTGAATATCTATTGTAAAAATGTCCTGATTCAGTTCCTTAAATTTTTGAGCCAACATTGGATCGAAATCTAAAAAATCTTTAGTCACAGCATTAAATTCTTCAATTCTAATAATGCCTGATATTGCCATATTTTGAGTAATCTCTACCGCATTGGTACTCCAAGGTGTAATCATCGCAGCTCTCGGACCAACAAAAAAAGCATCCAGAGATGCTTGTTCAATTTTAGACTGGTTACCAAAAAGCCATATTAATTTAGAGATGTTTTCGGCTGATAATTCTTCTGTAGTTTGAACAGCAAATACTTTGTTCTTATGGTCTCCAAAAAAATGAATCATTGTAAGTTGGTGTTGTGTTTAAGTAAAGTGCAAATTTAGTCTTTTTACAGAAAAACAAGCTTGAAAATGGAAACTGGAATAAGAAGTTATCCACGTATTAATTCACAACTAGAAGTACTTGCTAAGAATACCTTTTACACTTCCATAGTAAGAGCTTCCAAATAAATTGAGATGAATTAATAAATAATACAATTGGTAAAGTTCGATCCTAATTTCTGTATTTTCATCTTTTGTAATGATCGTGTGGTAAGACTCATAAAACGAAGTGCCAAAACCACCGAACAATTGGCTCATGGCAATATCAACTTCACTATGTCCAAAGTAAATAGCGGGATCGATTAGATATGGTCTTCCAGAAACTGAAATTAAATAATTTCCACTCCAGAGGTCGCCATGCAATAGGGATGGTTTGACATTGTTGAAGTATGAAAAACAAGCCTCTTTTAATTCTTGTGTTTCTGGAATTTCATCATCAATTAATAATCCTTTTGATCTGGCTAATTCGAATTGCGGATTAAGACGTTCTTCGATATAAAAATCATTCCAGTTTTTATGTTTATTGTTGCTTTGATGTAAGCTACCAATGAAGTTGTCATTAGCAAATCCAAATTCATCAGTTGTAACTTGATGTAATTGTGCTAATTGTGAACCGAAAAGTTCTAAATCCTTTGATGTGGCAAGTTTCGATTCTACAAATTCTATTATAAGACAGGATGCATTTTTAAAAGTATCATAGGCAATAATTTCCGGAGTTGCAATGGTCTTTGAATTGTTAATGGCAGTTAATCCTTGTGCTTCAACCTGAAACATATCCAAAGCCCAGGGTTTGCTATTTACTTTAAGAAAGAATTTACTTTTGCTTGTTTCTAATGTATATGCAGCTGAAATATCACCTCCAGAAACGGATTTTATTCTAATGATTTTAGAACCAATTAGATTTGAAAGATAATTTGTAAACTCATTTGAAAGCATATAATAAAAGTAAAAAAAGACCATTGAAAAATGGCCTTTTAATGATTATGTTTTCAGATTTAATGTTTGATCAATTTTTTGGTTATTGATTGTTTGCCGTTACCAATCTTAACCAAATAAATTCCATTACTTAATTTAGATACATCAAGTGAATTCATGTTTGGATTTGCCTCACTAAAAATAATTCGTTTACCTAAAACATTATAAATTTCAACCTTAATGGTTTCATTCGTGTTTATGTATAATTTGTTTCCGTTTAAAGGATTAGGAAAGAAGTGAATATTGTTAAATGAATTTTCCTGAATACTCAATGTTTGATTGTGTGTACCTAAGTTGGAGCAGTCGTTTTGTGCCTCAATGGTCCATTCGTTAATATTAAACGTAGTTGTAGGGAATTCGACGGCTGGTTTCCTAATTAAAGTGACATCTTTTGCAAAATCACTACTACTACCTTCTGTTCCTATAATATCGATTAAAGTTCCATTTTTATACAATCCAATGGCATCATTTCCATTGAAACCTGTAATGGTATTATTTACATAATCTTGTTGAGGTTGACAAGCAGAGAGTAATCCAGTGTTGGCAATTACATATACATCCTGATCAAATATTTCAGCATTTATTGGAAAATCAATATCCGATCCAAAACTATTTCCGTTAGTAGCTAATCTTAGTGTATAGTTTGATAAAGCCACACTTCCTCCTGTAAAGTTGGCAATTTCCAAAGCTTTATTAGTTCCGCTTCCTTCCACATATTCTGAAAAGAATAAATCTATTGTACCACTGCCTGTTGCAGTTGTAGTTTCACAATCCTGATTACTGACCGTTGAAGTATTTCCTGCAGCATCCCTTGCATAAACCGTAAAACAGTAATTAGTTTCACTTGCTAATCCTGTAACTACATAAGTAGCATTAGCTGTGGTATAAGTATTGACTTCATCTAAATAAATATCGTAAGATGTTACTCCAACATTATCGGTTGAAGCTGTCCAATTCAGATCTATTGTACTTGATGTTGGATTTGAGGCAACCAAATTTGAAGGTGCTGTTGGATCCTCAGTATCCGCAGTAGGGTTCCAGATCATATCTGCATATTCAGGATGATCTACAAAAGGATTTGCGTTGCCCTGAAAATCATAAGCAGCATTGTTTCTGTCCCGTTCCCTTTGGTCTACAGGGTCAACATTGTTGTGCCAATCCAATAGCATATCAATTGCCCAGGATGGAAAAACCTGATCTTCTGTTCCATTAAACATGTCAAAACTCGTGTAACCATCTACGGTATCTTCATATCTTGTAGCAAAGTAAAGCAGTGCTCTGGCAATATCTCCTTTAAATTCATCAATAGGCTCAAACATAGTTCCCGAGTAACCAACAATATCACTACTTCCTCTTAAGGAGCCATTCATTGAAGTAAAATTAGGAGTAGCTACTTCGCCAAAAGGCAAAGATCCTCTAAAGTTATTCACTCTGCAATCCGTAGGAACAACATGGTGAATGTCACTCTGCATTGGATATGCACTGCTAAAAGAGGATTGTGGAATTATATGCTCCCTATTATAGCAATCTCCTTCTTGAGTTTGATTTCCACCATTATCAATATTATGTGCAAAGTTATAAGGATCTGGACCAGTAGGATTTTCGGAATAGAAATCCAAAACAGTACCATCATTCTCATATTGATTTCCAGAGGAAGTTACCACATCTGAATGTGTATTCACGTAAGCATTATACAATTCATCATAGCTATCAGGACTATTAGTAGACCAAAAATGCCCCGTTGTTGTAATGTACTTTAATTGCGTTTTTAATGAATAACCAGACAATCCATCAGCACTATCATAATAGTTAGAAGGTATTTGAGCAAATGAAAATGCTGTAAATAACAAAAAAATAAGTAAGTAATTTTTCTTCATACTAAACTAGGGTTATTTTCTTTCTAAAAGAGCCATATAAAATCCGTCAAAACCCGATTGATGTGCTAATATTTTTCTGTCCTTTGCAAATATAAAATCTTTTCCTGAATCCGATTTTAAAAATTTTTGTACTTGACTCTGGTTTTCAGACGGTAATACCGAGCATGTTGCATAAACCATTTTCCCACCGGATTTTACCATTTTGGAGTACTGCTGCAGAATTTCCTGCTGGGTTTTTTTAATATTTTCAATAAATTCTGGATTCAACTTCCACTTGTCGTCCGGGTTTCTTCGCAAAACACCCAAGCCAGAACATGGCGCGTCAATTAATACTCTGTCAGCTTTATTGTAAAGCTTTTTAACGCGTTTGGTCGAATCAATCAACCTAATATTGATGTTATGTACACCATTTCTTTTTGCTCTAACTTTTAGCTTCTTAAGCTTACTTTCATAGACATCCATAGCAATGATCTGACCTTTGTTTGCCATTAATGACGCCAAATGCAATGTTTTTCCGCCTGCTCCTGCACAAGCGTCAACAACTTTCATTCCTGGTTTAACATCTAGAAATTCGGCTACCAATTGAGAGGATGCATCTTGCACCTCAAACAAGCCTTCTTTAAATGCATCCGTGACAAATACATTCGCACGTTGTGGTAGTTTTAATGCTGAAGGATAGCCCTTTATGAATTCGGTTTCTATATCAGAATCAAATAATCTAGCTTGTAGTTCTTCCTTAGATGTGTTTAAGGTATTAACTCTAAGGATCACTTCAGCCTGCTGATTTTGTGCATTAATTTCTTTAGACCAAACTTTTTCTCCTAATTCTTTTAAACCTAATTCATCCATCCAATCCGGAATAGATTCAGCAAATTTTCTAATTTTAGATAATTCATCAAAACGACCTTTAATACGGCGTGTTGGTGTGCCTTCAAGATATTTCCAATCAGGTAATTTAATACCCTTAAGTGTTGCCCAAACAGCAAATAATCTCCAAAGTTTTTCTCTGCTGAAAGGTTCTTTTACTTCAGAAATTTCAGCATACAAACGTTTCCATCTAACAATATCATAGGTTGTTTCTGCTATAAAAGATCTGTCTCTACTTCCCCAGCGTTTATCCCGTTTAAGCAATTGAGGTATCACTTTATCAGCAAAATCTCCTTCATTAAAAATGAGGTTTAATCCATCTATTACTGCATAGCATAAATTTCTGTGTAAACGCATCTTTATTATTTATGGCCGCAAAGGTAGGCTTTTCGAAATAATAATTTTTTATTTAAGCCATTTAAACCATCTAGTATTAATTGAGTCTTAAGTAAATAACCATAAGATAGAATTATGATATTTACTAAGAAACCTCTCGTACTATTTTTTGCTATTTTTCTTTTATTTTCATCATGTTCAAATCAGGATGATACTGATGGAACAAATACAGATGATAATAATTTTGTAGAAGTAATCTTGCCAAACATAACCGGTTATCCAATTGTGGACACAAATCAGTCAATGTCTTTCGATAATTATTCTATAATTTCTGCACCTTCAGTAGGAGACGAATTTTACGGCCAAGATGCGCAATATTCTGGAAACCAACCGTCTTATAAAGATAATGGTGATGGAACACTAGTAGATAATGTAACAGGATTGATGTGGCAGCAATCTTTTGATCATAATAATGATGGAGAGATTGATTATAGTGACAAACTTTCTTATGATGAAATTTTAAACCTCGTTGAAAATGGCGTCTCATATGCTGGATATTATGATTGGCGTTTACCAACAATTAAGGAAATGTACTCATTGATTATATTTAGT
>JABDOZ010000027.1 GCA_013043005.1 Flavobacteriaceae bacterium
ACTCACACTCCCATATCGTAATCACTTTCCAATCTGCTTCATTTAATTGAATAGTCTTGGCTTTGTCTCTCTCAACGTTCTTTTGGAATTTATCTTTCCAATACGAGGAATTGTGCTTTGGAAGAGAATGATTGCATTTTGGGCAGCGATGCCAAAAACAACCATTAACAAAAATTGCTATTTTCCTGTTTACGAAAGCAATATCTGGTCTGCCAGGAGCTTTTTTCCAATGTAATCTGTATCCTCTTATTCCTTCAGACCAGAGTTCCTTTCTTAACAAGAGTTCGGGCTTCGTGTTTTTACCTTTAATGGAACTCATGATCTTCGATCGAGCTTCATTTAATGGCATTGGAGACCTATGATCTCTTTTATATGATTTAGACGAACTCATGAAGTTAATTGTTTCACATGGATTTAAAAGGGGAATAAATCCCCTTTATAATTCAATCCATATTCCCTATTCTTCAGGTGAAATATATTTATAAACAAATCCAGCAAGAATAGCACCAACAATTGGTGCAATCCAAAATAGCCATAATTGTTGAATAGCCCAACCACCAGCAAATAGAGCTTGACTTGTGGATCGAGCTGGATTAACAGATGTATTTGTTACAGGAATGCTTATTAAATGAATTAGGGTCAGTCCTAAACCAATGGCTAGTCCAGCTAAGCCAGCTGGTGCTTTGGAATGCGTCGCACCTAAAATTATTACAAGAAAGAAAAATGTCATTACAACCTCAGTTATAAGTGCCGCCATCATTGAGTAGCCTCCAGGAGAGTGTTCATCAAAACCATTTGCCGCAAATCCACCTATTTCGAATCCTGATTTGCCAGTTGCGATTAAGTATAGAATACCCGCACCTGCAATACCACCAAGTACCTGAGCAATGATGTATGGGATGAGGTCTTTCTTATCAAATCTGCCACCTATCCAAAGGCCAATGGAGACTGCTGGATTTAGATGACAGCCGGAAATATGGCCTATGGCATAGGCCATTGTAACAACAGTAAGTCCAAATGCCAATGCGACCCCTGTAAATCCGATGCCTAGTTCTGGGAATGCGGCTGCAAGGACTGCGCTACCACATCCTCCAAGTACTAACCATGCGGTACCAATAAATTCTGCAAGTAATTTTTTCATTTTATTTGTTTTAAGTTAATAATTAGCACAGCTGATTTGCTTTTCCATTAACTTTTTATAAAAGAGAATTTACTCTATTAGTTCACCTTTCACATTCTCCTTTCTCAGCTTAACATTGAGAAACATGAATATCAAAACAATGCCAATAGCTATATAAATATAGTTTTTCGGTAAGAATCCAACATCTGAGCCAAATAGGTGGGCATGCGAAAGATAACCACCTTCAACAAGCATTGAAAAGCCTACAAGAATTATAAGACCAAGTCCAAGAATATGGATAGAAGGATGTTTCTTGAATATTCGACTTAAGGTATCCTTGAAAAATAAAAGTACTAAAAGCGAAAGCGTTAGCGCGATCAATATCAATACTATTACTCTTAAAGGGAATCTGTCTAGACCATTAGTGAGTCCAATTGCTACAATGACTATATCGAAGGCAAAAGCAGCATTTATTATGGTTGTTTGCCAAACTGACTTTCCAAAGGAATTGCTTTTTTCTTTTGAAATCTTACGAACATCGAACCCAGGATCTTCAATTTCCTCATGTATTTCTGAAGTTCCTTTATAAAGGAGATATAATCCGCCTACTATGAGTAATAAGGACTGTCCAGAAATGTCAGCCCTGAACCAAAACATATTTATGCTCCAGAAAGATGCTGTTAAAGATAACACCCAATAGGCAAGCAGCACAAGTCCGATTCTCATTAAAAAAGCAATCAATATGCTTAAATTAACAGCATTATTCTTTTTCTTTTCATTGAGTTTAACTGTTGCAAGGTCAATGAATCGAATGTTGTCAATACCAATAATGATGCCTAAAGAAGCAAGAATAAAGATTGCAATTACAGAGGGTCCAGAGGTTAAAAAATCAATCATATCAGTTAGTTTTTGTAGCGATTCCCTTTTGTTTTTTTGATTCTCCGACGTAGGAGTACTCGAAGGTATAGGAGGATTTCGTTGTAGTTAGGATTTTTAAATGTATGTCTTTTTTCTCTAAATTGCTTTTAGGATTAATAGTGCGAAAAATTACCTCGCATTCATTGATCCACCGAACAGAGGAAGAATCGGTCTTTCCATCAAAGGTCTCTATTTGCAATGAATCGCTTCGAACAAAACTTGAAATAAAGGTTTGCTCATCAATTGTTATTTCACTGGAATAACTTCCTGTCTGGAATTCATTACAGTTTCTTTCAACACCATAACATCCAGATAACATGATAGTTAAAATAAATAATCTGTGTTTTTTCATTTAGGAATATTACTAATTACAAAATACAGAAAAAAATTAGTTTTTAAAGTTCTTGAAGGTGCCATCCTTGTAGAAAATTACGATTCTTTCAATTTCGTCTGTTGACTTGGAAGATGAATTCGTTTTTGTTTGACTGCTTGTTTTCTTTTCTGGCTTATTCTTTGGTTTCGAAATAGGGAAGGTGCCTCTGCCGTTCAAAAGCCAATACAAATCCACATCAGGAAATTCTTGGGTTACTTTAAGTACAAAATCCAAACTAGGTTTATTTCGTCCTGAAAGAATATGTGATATGCTAGACCTCTGCGCACCGATTCGATCAGCAAATGCCGACGAAGATAAGGCATGAAAATCCATGATTTTCATAAGTCTTTCGCTAAATTTCACTGAGTTTATCATTGTAAATAGGGCTAATAACTAATCAAGTGCAAATGTAATGAAAATACCATTTAAAAATTCAATAATGCAATTAATAAATACGACTAAACATTAAAAATATAATTTAAATAAACAATGATATAATATTGAAATATAACATATTAAGTAATAAGTAATAAAAACAATAAAATAATGACCTATTTTATTTCCTTTTGAGTTATCGTTTTATACAATTGTGTACAATTCTTTAAAATTTCATGTATACAAATGTAAATTATAGATTGTTTATTTTTATACCCGACTTAAAATAGGTATAGTGACCATATCATTTTTGCATCAACTTTTTTCTTCTCTCAAGAACCAAGATCTCTATGGCAGGTACATTACTTTGAATCGTATAGAGCATCATTTAGAAAAACTAAATGAAATGTTCGATGTAAATGTTGAAGGATTTTCTGTTCTCAAGAAGCCAATTTATTCAGTAAGAATTGGAAAGGGTCCAATAAAGTTATTGATGTGGTCTCAAATGCACGGAAATGAATCTACAACAACCAAGTCACTTTTTGATGTTTTCAATGTATTAAAGGACAGTCCTGACAAAACGGTCAAGAAGATCTTAGAGTCTTTTTCTATTGTGGCATTACCCATGCTTAATCCGGATGGTGCAGAATTTTATACTAGACACAACGCTAATGAAATTGACTTGAATAGGGATGCTTCAGATCTATCACAGCCCGAAAGCAAGGTGTTGCGTTCGATTTTCGATGAATTTAAACCAGACTTCTGTTTTAATCTGCATGGTCAACGTAGTATATTCAGTGCAGGTAAACGAAACAATCCGGCAATTTTATCATTTCTTGCACCAGCTCAAGACAAAAATTATTCTATTACATCGAATAGGAAAGTAGCAATGGACTTGATCGGCCGAATCCATGATGCGTTGAAGATTGTTATTCCAGAACAAATGGGCATATATGACGATACCTTTAATGCCTCATGTGTAGGAGATACATTTCAAGCCTTGGGTATCCCTACGCTATTGCTGGAGGCAGGTCATTTTCCAGAGGATTATCAAAGGGAAACCACTCGCGAATTAATGTTCAAGGTACTTTTGCTTGGTCTGGATATAATACGTAGTTCTTCTGATCTTGGCAGCCATCACAAGTTCTACTTCGAAATTCCGCTTAATGAGAAGTTGTTTAGAGATATAATAATAAGGAATGTATTGATCAATGGAGATGTTCGGGATATCGTTATACAATACGAGGAGGTTCTGAAAAATGAAATAATAGAATTCTCACCAAAAATAGAATCAATTGATTCTAATGTAAAATTATATGGCCATAGAGAAATAGATGCTAATTTTAAATCTATGGAGGCCTCTTCTGAATTGTCAGTAGGAAACGAAATCGTTTACGTGACAATGAATAATGAGAAATTCTCATTATTGGCATGAAAATATGTGTCTATCATGTGGAATTGTTAAATATTTTGCAATACATTTGACATATATTTAATAATTTAGGATATGGCAAAGTTTAAACTTGACGAAGTCGATCATCAGATCTTGGACATGTTAATTGATAATACAAG
>JABDOZ010000028.1 GCA_013043005.1 Flavobacteriaceae bacterium
GATATTTACATCAGACCAGATATTGAAGACTTCAATGTTGTGTCCTTTAGCGAAGGCAATAATATAATTAAAAACGGAAAAGAAGCAACTTTGATTCAATTGGATAAGCTTTTAGAATTAGTCAAAAATCAGAATAAAAAACCTGTAAAATTCATTAAAACAACACAATTGGATAGTCTGAAAATTAAAGCAATTTCAATTAAAGGGAATAATACTTATTCCAGGTCCTATATTTTAGGAAAGTTAAAATTAAAAAGCAATCAGACAATTAGCTATACAGATTTTATTAATGGAGTTAACAATTTGGTTGCCACTGATAATTTTGATGATTTTTCATATCATTTTACACCTACTCTCGATGGTTATATATTAACAGCAAACATAAAAGAAAGTGATGCTAAAACATTTTTAAAAGCCGGCCTCCATTACGATGATCTTTATAAAAGTGCAGCACTTATAAACCTTACCCATAAACGACTATTGTTTAATAACGATCTTACTTCATTTGATTTTGTTCTGGGAGATAATATAAGATATGAATTTGAATATTATATAGATAAAGGTTTGTATTGGAGTATAGGCTTAAAATCCAGATTGAATACATTCAATAAAAATGTTAGTGCCGCAATTTTATTGAATGATGATGCCCCTGAAAATACAATGCTTAATAAGATTGATGTTGACCTTTCTGACTTTACAAATCAAGTTTATTTACAAACTTTGTTTAGAAAGGACTTTAGACTCAAAATAGGAGCTGAATTGAAACATTTAAAATTTGATTCTGAGACATTTCTGGAAAACCTAAATGAAGAAACAACCGTATTTGAGAACAGTGATTTTTTTAGTTTTTTCGGTAACTTAAAATACGACACCTATGACAACAAGTATTTCCCGTCAAAAGGATTCTATTTTAATGGTGACTTCAATTTATACCTGTACTCCTCAGATTATAATGATGATTTTTCAGAATTTTCTATTGCCAAAGCAGACATTGGGTATGCTATCAGGATGTCAGATAAATTATCTGTTCATTTAAGTACCCAGGGTGGTTTTAAAATTGGTAACAATGATGTTAATTCTTTAAATTTTGCCTTAGGCGGTTATGGGAACAACTTTATAAATAATTTTAAGTCATTCTATGGCTATGATTTTATTTCTCTGGCAGCCAACAGTTTCGTGAAAGGCACTATTAATTTAGATTATGAAATATTTAGAAAAAACCACATTATTTTTTCTTCTAATTATGCAAATGTGGAGGATGATATTTTTGAAACTGGTGAGTGGTTTACAGACCCTGATTTTAGTGGCTATGCCCTAGGCTATTCTCTTGAAACGTTTTTAGGACCAATTGAAGCCAAATACTCGTGGTCTCCAGAAACAAAACAGAGCCACTGGTTCTTCAATTTAGGATTATGGTTTTAATCTATTCTTTAAGGTAACCACATTGGTTAATTTTCACGATATTTGTATATGTTCAATTGCAATGATTATTTTATTTAAAATTTTGAGGATTCTTTAAT
This sequence comes from Flavobacteriaceae bacterium, assembly GCA_013043005.1. Taxonomy (GTDB): domain Bacteria; phylum Bacteroidota; class Bacteroidia; order Flavobacteriales; family Flavobacteriaceae; genus Site-B1. The sequence continues at coordinate 1,521 of JABDOZ010000028.1, forward strand.
AATTGGTCTTCAATTTTATTAAATTAGAAAATTATTAAATATTACAAACTATGCCATTTTATCATAAATTAGGTAAAATACCTCCTAAAAGACATACACAATTTAGGAAACCAGATGGAAGTTTATATTATGAACAGCTATTTGGAACTATTGGTTTTGATGGCATGTCAACAAACAGCTATCATGAACAAAGACCAACACAGGTAATAGAAATTAAAAAACAATATAGTGTAGCACCTAAAATTGCTAAGCCAAACAATATCCAATCTTACAGATTAAGAGGTTTTAAAATAAAACAGGAGTCCGATTATTTGCAAAGTAGAAAAATAGTTTTAAGTAATTCCGATTGCAATATAATTCTTGCTGCACCTAAAAATTCAACCAAAGACTATTTCTATAAAAATACTGATGCCGATGAACTAATTTTTGTTCATAAAGGATTAGGTAAATTACGGACAATGTATGGGAATTTGGACTTTAAATATGGAGATTATTTGGTTATCCCAAGGGGAATGATCTATAAAATTGATTTCGATTCACCAGAAAATAGATTGTTTATTGTTGAATCCTATAGACCTATTTATACACCAAAACGATACAGAAACTGGTTTGGACAATTACTGGAGCATTCTCCTTTTTGTGAACGGGATATTCGCAGACCTGAAGAATTAGAAACTTATAATACATCCGGGGAATTCATAATCAATGTGAAGAAACAAAATGAGATTATTGAAATGGTTTATGCCTCACATCCTTTTGATGTGGTGGGTTATGATGGATATAATTATCCGTATGCCTTTTCAATACATGATTTTGAACCCATAACAGGAAGAATTCATCAACCGCCTCCAGTACATCAAACATTTGAGACCGATGCTTTTGTTGTATGCAGTTTTGTACCACGTCTCTACGATTATCATCCGGATTCAATTCCTGCGCCTTACAATCACAGTAATATTGATAGTGATGAAGTATTATATTATGTAGATGGTGATTTTATGAGTAGAAATGATGTTGAGGCAGGACATATTTCATTGCATCCGGCAGGAATTCCTCATGGTCCACATCCTGGAGCAACAGAAAGAAGTATAGGCAAAATAAATACTAAAGAATTAGCAGTTATGGTTGATACGTTTAAACCATTGCAGGTTACAGAGGAAGCTTTAAAAATAGCTGATGGTGACTACTATCAATCTTGGTTAGAATAAAAAACAAATCACAATGAGCAAAGATATCAAATCAGTTAATTACGGTTTAGAAAAAATATTTGAAGGGGCACAAGATTTTTTGCCACTTTTAGGGACAGATTATGTAGAATTCTATGTTGGTAACGCAAAACAAGCCGCACATTTTTATAAAACAGCCTTTGGGTTTCAATCTTTGGCCTATGCAGGTTTGGAAACTGGTATAAAGGACAAAGCAAGTTATGTGTTAGTTCAAGATAAAATAAGATTAGTTCTGACAACTCCTTTAAAAAGCTCCTCTCCAATAAATAACCATATTGTCAAACATGGAGATGGTGTTAAATATATTGCACTCTGGGTAGAAGACGCCAGAAATGCGTATGAAGAAACAACTAAACGAGGAGCAAAATCTTTCATGGAGCCTGTTGTTGAAAAAGATGAGTTTGGTGAAATTGTAAAAGCAGGAATATATACTTACGGTGAGACTATTCACATGTTCATAGAACGAAAGAATTATAAAGGCACTTTTCTTCCTGGATTTCAAAAATGGGAATCAGACTATAATCCAGCTCCAGTGGGCTTAAAATTTATAGACCATATGGTTGGAAATGTGGGTTGGGGAGAAATGAACCAATGGGTAAAATGGTATGAAGATGTTATGGGATTTGAAAATTTCTTGTCATTTGATGATAAGCAGATACATACCGAATACTCAGCATTGATGAGTAAAGTTATGAGTAATGATAATGGTAGAATAAAATTCCCCATTAATGAGCCTGCAGAAGGGAAAAAGAGATCTCAGATCGAAGAATATTTAGATTTTTACGAAGGACCTGGAGTACAACATATAGCGGTGGCAACAGACAATATTGTTAATACTGTTTCTCAATTAAGAGCAAGAGGAATAGAATTCTTATCTACGCCTCCAGAGGAATATTACAGAGCAGTACCAGGAAGGTTGGAAGAATTTAGTCATGAACTTCGTGAAAATTTAGAGACCTTAAAAGGCTTAGGTATCATGATAGATGCCGACGAAGAAGGTTATTTACTGCAAATATTCACAAAACCAGTCGAAGACAGACCTACCCTGTTCTTTGAAATAATCCAGCGAATGGGAGCACGAGGATTTGGTGCTGGTAATTTCAAGGCTCTTTTCGAATCTATTGAAAGAGAACAGGAACTCAGAGGGACACTTTAACAAGACCTTAATAGAGCATTTTAAAAACTCCACATATATTTGATGGAGTTTTTTGTTTTTCTACTTTTGGAACAGTAATTGTAATTTATAGCATAAAGTAACGTTACAAGTTGGATAATCTCAATCTTAAATATGAACAAAGCACTACTTATTATTTTAACTTTGATGATCTTTCAGACTTCTTTTGCCCAAGAAGAATCTTCTTTTGGCGATGGAGAATGGTTTCGTTTTAAAATGAGTTACAGTGGTTTTTTAAAGGCGGGAAATGCAACCCTAACAGTTCGAGACTATAATTATAAAGGAAAGGAAGTTTATCATGTACTGGGTAAAGGCTGGACAACTGGAGCCATAAGATGGTTTTTTAAAGTAAAGGACAGATATGAAAGTTTTTTTGATAAATACACGGGTGTCCCATATAAATTTATAAGAAATATTAATGAAGGTGGTTACACGAAGAATTTAGAAATTGAATTTGATCAGGACAGAAACAAAGCCTTAGTTCATAATAAAAAAAAGAATACAAAAAAGGTATTTTCAACTCGACCAAACGTGCATGATATGGTTTCTACATATTATTATTTAAGAAATAATATAGATGCAGAAAATTTATCAATAGGGGATGAAGTATCTGTAAATATGTTTTTTGATCAGGAGAATTATGGCTTCAAACTAAAATATTTAGGAAAAGAACGTATTAACACAGAATTTGGGAAGGTAAATACTTTAAAATTCAGACCTTACGTAATGGCTGGAAGAGTTTTTAAGGAAGAAGAAAGTTTAACACTTTGGGTTTCTAATGATAAAAATAAAATACCTTTGCGCATAAAGGCAGATCTGGCGATTGGATCACTAAGGGCTGATCTGGATGCATTTAAAGGTCTGAAACATCCTTTTGCTATTTATATAGACGATTAATGGGTATCGAAAAACTAACCAAACAATTAAAAGAGAAATACGATAGCATAGATCAGGATCTGGAAACTCATCTTGAAGGTCTGCTGCATAGTAAACCATTAAATTACTGGGATTACATCCAAACCGATACATTATTAAATCTTCAAATACAGAGAACCACACTTCCTGATGAGATGGTATTTATTATGTACCATCAAATTAACGAACTCATCTTTAAAATGGTTCTTTGGGAAATAGAACAGGTTGCTGAAGAAGAAAAATTGACCGCTGATTTCTTTTCTGTTAAATTGAGACGTATTAGCAGATATTTTGATATGCTAACTTCATCCTTCAACATCATGCGGGACGGAATGGAAGTTGAACAATATATGAAATTTAGAACCACCTTAACACCAGGCAGTGGTTTTCAAAGCGCCCAGTATAGAAAGATTGAATTCGCCTCAACAGAACTCATCAATCTGATTGATAAAAATTATAGAGAGACTATTGACAGAGAAACTCCATATGAACATGCTCTGGAACACCTGTATTGGCAAGCGGCTGGAAAGGATTATGATACAGGGAAAAAATCTTATTTATTAAAATCATTTGAATCAAAATATAAAGAAGATTTTATTAGTTTTACAAAATATTATAACACCAGAAATTTGTGGTCTAAGTTTAAAGAACTACCACAGGATGTAAAAACCGATAAGGATCTAATTGGCGCTATGCGACATTATGATCACACTGTAAATATTCAGTGGGTCATGGCTCACTATAATGCTGCTAATCATTATCTAAATATAAATGGGGAAACGACCGAAGCAACTGGTGGTAGTGAATGGGTAAAATATATGCATCCAAAATATCAGCGCAGGATATTTTTTCCTGATGTTTGGACTAAGGAAGAATTAGAAAATTGGGGAAAGAATCTTTAATACAATCAAAAAAAAATTGAAAAAGTCATTAGCATTACTGGCTGCTATTGTATGTTTTGCAGCTTGTAAAAAAGAAATAACTCCGCTTGAATTGCCTGTTAGTAGCTTTATTGAACCCATTGAAATTCCCAGAGTTGAATTTGGCTTTACCTTTAACGACTTTGATGTTGTCCAGGATACTATTAGAAAAGGTGATAGTTTTGGTCAATTATTATTCAATAATAATTTAAGCTATAGTGAAATTGCCAATATTACAGCTGCTGTTAAAGATTCATTCGACTTAAGAAAGTTAGATCTTAATCCTTACACGATTTTAAAATCGAAAGACTCACTTAACAAACCACAAGTTTTTATTTATCAACCTAACAGAATTGACTATGTAGTTGTTGATTTTAGAGATACCATAGTGGCCCAAAGGAAAAGTAAACCAGTTACTATTGTAAAAAATACAGCAAGCGGTGTTATTAATAGCACACTTTCCGAAACTATAGAAGAACAAGGCTTAAGTTACAATATAGCTAATGACCTATCATCTATTTATGCGTGGACCATTGACTTTTTTAAGCTTCAAAAAGGTGATAGATTTAAAATAGTATACACAGAGAAATATATTGATGATACTACCTATGTTGGCATAGATCAAATTAAATCTTCTTATTTTGAGCATAATAACAAACCGTTTTATGCTTTTCAATTTGTGGCTGATACCATTAATAATATTCCCGATTATTTTGATGAAGAGGCGAAGACATTACGAAAAGCTTTTCTAAAGGCTCCTTTAAAATTTAGCACAAGGATTTCATCTCGATTTACAAGGCGGAGATTCCATCCAGTACAAAGACGATGGAAAGCACATAAAGGTACCGATTATGCTGCCCAAAGAGGAACGCCTATTATTAGCACTGCTAATGGAACCGTCACAAAATCGGGGTATACAAGAGGAAATGGGAACTATGTGAAAATCAGACATAATGCTACCTATTCTACACAATATTTGCACATGAGTAAACGAAAGTCAAAAGTTGGTGAATTTGTGAAACAAGGTGAAGTCATTGGATATGTTGGAAGCACAGGACTAGCTTCTGGACCTCATGTGTGTTACAGATTTTGGAAAAATGGCCGACAGGTAGACCCTTATAAACAAAAATTACCAGAGGCCAAACCAATGGATCCAAATATGGTACCTGTCTATCTAGAATTTATTAAAAACCCGAAAAGAGAACTTGATAATATTTCATTTCAAGAAACTAATCTATAGATCATGTCTTTAAAGAGCATAAACCCAACCCAAACAAAATCCTGGAAAAAATTACGAAATCACTTTAATGAAATTAAGGATGTCCATATGAAGGATCTTTTTAAAGAAGATTCTGACAGGGGAATAGATTTCAGCATAAAATGGGAAGATTTTTATGTAGATTATTCCAAAAACAGAATTACTCAAGAAACATTGAATCTCTTAATTGAACTTGCCAATGAAATTGATCTTAAGGATGCAATGTCTAAGTATTTTAGGGGTGATGTTATAAACAAAACTGAACAACGAGCTGTATTACACACCGCTTTACGATCAACTGAAGATGATGAGGTATTTGTTAGAGGAAAAAATATAATTCCTGAGGTGTTTTCTGTAAAAAATAAAATTGAAACGTTTACAAATAATGTCATTAATGGAACTCTTAAAGGATCTACTGGTAAATCATTCACCCACGTAGTTAACATAGGTATTGGAGGTTCAGATCTTGGACCAGCCATGGTAGTAGATGCCTTACAGTATTACAAAAATCACTTAACTACCTATTTTGTCAGCAATGTTGATGGTGATCATGTTAGTGAAGTTATTAAAAAGTTAGACCCTGAAACAACTCTTTTTGTAATTGTCTCCAAGACATTTACTACTCAGGAAACACTATCAAACGCCAATACTATAAGGCAATGGTTTTTGAAATCAGCTAATAAAGAAGCTATAGCTAAGCATTTTGTAGCGGTTTCTACCAATACAGAAAAGGTTAAAGAATTTGGGATTGAAGAAGAAAATATCTTCCCTATGTGGAGCTGGGTTGGCGGTCGGTTTTCACTTTGGAGCGCTGTTGGTTTGACAATAAGTCTTGCTGTTGGATACAACAATTTTGACTTACTTCTAAAAGGTGCTCACAAAATGGATCAGCATTTTAAAAATGAAAAATTTAAATCTAATATTCCTGTTGTTTTAGCACTCATAAGTGTTTGGTATAACAACTTCTTTGATGCGGAAACCGAAGCTTTAATACCATACTCTCAATATTTAAATCAATTTGCCAATTATCTTCAACAGGGTATTATGGAAAGTAATGGTAAGGGAAATGACAGAAGTGGCAGCCCAATAAATTACCAAACAGGGACCATTATCTGGGGAGGACCAGGAACAAATGCTCAACACGCATTCTTTCAGTTAATACATCAGGGAACCAAGTTAATTCCAGCAGATTTTATTGGGTTTGTAAAAAGTTTACATGGCAATAAAGATCATCAAAATAAATTAGTATCTAATTATTTAGCTCAAACAGAAGCCTTGTTAAATGGAAAGACTGAAAAAGAGGTTCTTAAAGAGCTTAAATCAAAAAGATTAGCAGAGCCAGAAATTAATACCTTATTACCTTTTAAGGTCTTTACAGGAAATAAACCTACTAATAGCATATTTATCAATAAACTTACTCCTGAAAGTTTAGGAAAGCTCATTGCTTTGTATGAGCATAAAATCTTTGTACAGGGAATAGTCTGGAATATATTCAGTTATGATCAATCCGGTGTAGAATTAGGTAAGCAATTAGCATCAACCATTTTAGATGAAATTAACAACAAAGCTTCTCATAGTCATGATTCGTCTACTGAAAACCTTCTAAAACACTATAGACAAGAAGGTTGATTCTGTTAAAAACTCTGAATATTTAATATGACCAAAATCATGTTAAGAAAATTAACATTTTGTATATTTGCCGGGTAGAAATTCTTAATCTTTTGTTAATCTATATTATTTAAGATACTTAGGATTTTTCACAAAACTTATAAATTATAATTAATCCATTTTTGAAATGAAAAAAATTACACATTTACTTACAGTTGTAGTAATGCTATTTACTGCACTGGCTTTTTCACAAAGTACAATAACAGGAACAGTAATAGATGCTGGTATGAACTCGCCTCTTCCTGGTGCAAACATTGTTGAAAGAGGAACGACTAATGGAACAACGACTGATTTTGATGGTAATTTCACTTTAAAAACACAATCATCATCTGGTTATGTAGTTATTTCTTATGTTGGTTATCAACCGATGACAATCGGATTCTCTGGTGATCAAAGTTTAGGGACATTTAGTTTAGAAACAGATAACACCCTTCAAGAGGTTGTTGTAATTGGAACTGGAATTATCGATTTAGCAGAAGGAAGAGAAACTCCTGTAGCGGTATCTACCATTCAGGGAATTGATATCCAATTAAAAACTGCAGGTAACACTGAATTTGGTGAATCATTTAAAAACACGCCTTCAGTTTATGTATCTGATCAAGGTGGTGGATTTGGTGATAGCCAGATTTTCTTAAGAGGTTTTGACCAGACTAATACAGCTTACCTATTAAACGGACAGCCTATTAATGGTATGGAAGATGGCCGTATGTACTGGTCTAACTGGTCTGGTATGGCAGATGTTGCCAATGCAGTGCAGGTTCAAAGAGGACTTGGAGCTTCTAAATTAGCTATCTCTTCTGTTGGTGGTACAGTCAACATCGTATCTAAAACAACCGATAGAAATCAGGGTGGATTTGTTAGAGTTATGGGTGGTAACGATAGCTATATTAAAACTACTGCAGGGTATGATTCAGGTCTTAACGACAAAGGCTGGGCATTTTCAGTGCTATTAGACCACTGGCAAGCTCATAGAAAATACTCTATTGGTACTGCTGGACAAGGGCAAAACTATTTGTTCTCTGTAGGATATCAGGCAAGTGAGAAAAGCTCATTTAACTTCTTATTGACTGGTGCACCACAATGGCACGATCAAAACTTCTCTGACGATTTAGAGAATTATGAAGAATTTGGAGAAAAACATAATGATAACACAGGTTTCTTAAATGGTGAACGTTTTACTGAAAGACGAAATTTCTACCATAAGCCTGTAGCTAACTTGAACTGGGATCTTAATATCAACGAAAAAACAGATTTATCATCAGTATTGTATGCATCCTGGGGCCGAGGTGGTGGAACCGGTGGAGTTGGAAGAGGCCGAGTAAGAAATGAAATCCGACAGATAGATTTCGATCAAATTGTTGAAAACAATATCGCTACAGCTACTACAATTAATGGAGGGCAGTATGGTACTTTTGGAGATTCTTACTTAAGAAGAGCTTCTGTAAATGCCCATAACTGGTATGGATTCCTATCTAACTTGAATTATGAAGCCAATGAAAACTGGTCCTTGAATGTTGGAATCGATGGCAGAACTTATAATGGTATCCATTTCCGTCAGTTAGTAGATAAACTAGGATTAGATGGTTACAACGACAATTTTAGAACAGATCGTCCTGACGATTATGTAATTACTGAAACTTTTGAAGCGGATCCTTGGGACGCTTTATTCAATAGAGCTGATGATGACCAGAGATACGAATATAACTACGAAGAGGTAATTAATTACATAGGTACATTTGGCCAAGCTGAATACGTAAATGATAATTTTTCTGCTTTCTTCCAGGGAGCTTTATCAACCCAATCGTACCAAAGAGAAGGCTTCTTTGTCGGTAGAGGAAGTGGTTTAGGAAAATCGGATAAAGTAAATAAAGGTGGTTACAACCTTAAAGGTGGTCTTGCTTACAAGATAGATGAAAAACATTCATTCTTTGCAAATGCAGGATTGTATTCACGTCAACCTTTCTTAGATAATATTTTTTCTGATATCAGGAATAGTAATAATCTTGCAGAACCAGATGTTGATAACGAAGAAATTCTTGGTTTTGAAGGTGGTTACAGATTCCAAAACCAGACTTTAAGACTTAATATTGATGTATACAGTACAGAATGGGGAAATAGATTCTTGTCTGTTTTTGGTCCTGAACAACCTAATGATGAAACATCTACTTATAGAATAACTGATGTGACCCAAATTCACAGAGGATTTGAGTTCGATCTTGAATACAGACCTTTGGCAGCCAGCTGGAGTTTAACGGGTTATGGATCTATTGGAAACTGGAAATATGATGGTTCTACACCTTATACTCTACAAAATGATGATACTGGAGACTTTATAGTAACCGATGGTCAAGTGGATATCACAGATGTAAAAGTTGGTAATGCACCACAAACATCGTTTGGGGCAGGTGTAGACGTTGATATTCTTGAGAATCTTTCTGTTGATATGCGCTACAATATTTATACTGATCTTTATGAGTTTGTTGATGTTGAGGAAGTAGCTGAAGCTGCTCTTGCGGGTTCAAAATATGAGTCACGAAAATTACCTTCTTATTCATTAGCGGATGCTGGATTTACTTATAGATTCAAAGTAGGTGAAAACAAGGTAACCTTAAGAGGAAACGTTTATAACCTGTTTAATGAAGCCTATATAAATCAAACGGATGCCTTTGGTACACGTTTAGGTATTGGTAGAACATTTAACGCAAGTTTACGTTATGCCTTCTAATAGCATTTATAATTAACAAAAATCCCGATACGATGTATCGGGATTTTTTTTATTGTATAATTTATTACTTTTGTTTTCATAAAATAACTAAACATGTACGAAACCACACAAATAATTCACTCTTATTGGGCCTATTTAGTCTTGTTAATATTAACCTTGGCAACCTTTAATGCATTGATCAAATTATTAGGTAAAAAAGAGTTCAACAATAACGATCTTAGAATTTCTTTGTTTACAGTTATTGTATCTCATATTCAGTTAGTTATTGGATTGATTCTTTATTTTGTGTCACCACTCGGATTAAAAAGTATTCAAAACAATGGAATGGGTGGTTTGGATTCATTTGCAAGACAGGTAGCAGTAGAGCATCCTTTTGTTGGTATTCTGGGGATTATTTTAATTACCGTAGGGTTTTCAAAACATAAAAAGAAGTTAACAGCAGGTAAAAAGTTTAAAACTATAACCATTTATTATTTCATTGCCTGGTTATTAATTTTTTCAAGAATACCCTGGAGTACCTGGCTGGATTAAAAACATTAAAAAGCGACTTCAAACAGTCGCTTTTTAATTTACTTATTTTACTTCCTTTATTATATAGACATAAACCGGAAAATGATCACTGAATCCGTCTGTAAAATTGCCATCTGCAAAGCTTCGTAGAGGGTATCCTTTATATCTGCCTCTTTTATTGGTAAGATATTGTTTGTTAAAAATACCGGCTTTATAGAACCTATAGGTAGAGAAATCACGTTCTAATAGGGGTTGAGTAAACAATATTTGATCAAATAAACTCCACGCATCTCTATAAGCATTAGAACCCAGTCCTTTTTTAAACATATTCTCCATTGGGTTATATATTCCTTTCAGTTGTACTTTATCAATATCTTTTTCTGCTTTTAGTACATCTTTCAAACTAGAATTCGTAGGATCATCGTTTAAATCACCCATAGTAAAGATTTTTGCATAAGGGTCTATGGATTGCAGTGAATCTATTATACGTTTGTTGAGCTTAGCAGCAGCTACACGTTTTGGCCTGCTTCTGGCTTCCCCTCCTCTTCTTGAAGGCCAATGATTTACTATAAAATGCATCATTTCACCATCTAAAAATCCAGTGACTAAGAGTTGATCTCTTGTATAGACTCTTTTACTTGATATATCGTCATATATTTTGAGCTCATGAGTACTAGTTGTGGTTGGCTTAAATAATGATTTCTGATATAACAATGCCACATCAATACCTCGTGCATCCGGAGAATCATAATGAACGATTCCATAATCCTTTTTTAAAAGAAATGGATGATTTGCTAAATCTTCCAGAACACCAATATTCTCAATTTCTGACACACCTATTAATGCAGGTGTGTTTCGTGAAACTTCATACCCTATTTCAGAAATAACTCGAGCCATATTCTCGACTTTTTTTGTATAGACTTCTTCTCTATCAACCTTCATTTCCATAATAGGACTCGCTTCATCAAATTTACCCGGATCATTTTCTGTGTCGAAAAGATTTTCAAGATTGTAAAATGCAATTGTTTGCACCTTGAACTTCTTTTTATCCTGGGCATTCCCATTAACAAACAAGCATAATCCTATTAGAAATACAAAAACTTTAAACCCTTTCATTCTTAAGTAATTTTTTAATTGATAACACAGGTACAAAACTTATTCCAAAAGTAAATATTAATTAGAAATAATGTAAATTTGTATGCTTTAAATAATGGTTTATTACATATTATTTAAACTATTTAAGACTACTAACTTTTATTTCAATTATGAAACAAACTTTCATTAATTTTCTATTTGGAATTTTTATTGTTTTCAATGTATTTGCACAAGAAACTATTGTTAAGGGAAGTGTTATTGACGCCTCCTCTAACGCACCTATCCCAGATGTAACTGTATCAATTGAAGGAACAAGTCTTGCAACGACTACAGATGGTTTTGGTGTATTTAATTTCTCAGGTGATATTCCTTTAGGGGAACAAATGTTGAAGTTATCTAAAGAAGCATACATAACCAATAGATATCCTATTACGGTTAATCAAGGTCAAACTGTAAATATAACAGACATGACCTTAGATATAGACGTATCTGATTCACCTGACTTATTTACTATCACTCTTGCTGATGATGAATTGAACAGTGACACAAGTGGGGCCGATAATATTTCTGGTTTGCTGTCATCCTCAAGAGATTTGTTTTCAAGAACGGCTGCCTTCGAATTTAGCTCTTCATTTTTTAGAGTAAGAGGTTTAGACTCAGAAAATGGATCTGTTCTAATAAATGGAATTGAAATGAATAAGCTTTTCAATGGCAGACCACAATGGAGTAATTGGGGTGGATTAAATGATGTAGTGAGAAATCAGGAATTAACAATTGGACTAGCACCTTCTGCCTATAATTTCGGAGGAATTTTAGGAACAACTAACATAAATGTCAGGGCTTCTCAATACAGAGAAGGCGGCCGATTAACGTATTCTTCTTCAAACAGAAGTTATACAAATCGTTTAATGGCAAGCTATTCATCAGGCTTAATGCAGAATGGATGGGCTTACACCTTATCCATCGCGAGACGCTGGGGAAATGAAGGTTATCAGGATGCTACTGTTTATGATGCCAATTCGTTTTTTGCTTCAATTGAGAAAAAAATCAATGACAATCATAGTATTAACTTTACTTCAATCTATGCACCTAACAGGCGTGGAAAATCTTCTCCAAATACTCAGGAAGTATACGATCTAAGAGACATACGATACAACGAGTATTGGGGTTATCAGGATGGTAAAAAGCGAAATTCCAGAATTAAAGAAGTTGAAGAACCAATTCTAATGCTAAACCATTATTGGAACTTGAACAGTAAAACAAGTATTAATACAAATATTGCTTATCAATTTGGACAGTTAGGAAATAGTCGATTAGACTTTGCAGGCGGAGCAAATCCAAGTCCTTCATATTACCAAAAGTTACCCAGTTATTTTTTAGCGGATGATGATGGACCAGATTATGCAGGGGCTTACATTGCTGAGCAGGAGTTTATCAATGATGGCCAAATAGATTGGAATAGACTATACGATGCCAACCAGACCAATAATATAAATGGTGATTATGCAGCTTACGCATTGTATGAAGATAGGTCTGATGACAAACAATTAACTGTGAATTCCATCTTGAATACAGAATTGACGGAAAACATTAGTCTGAATGCTTCTGTGCGTTACAGTAACTTGGAATCAGAAAATTTTGCAGAAATCATTGACCTATTCGGAAGTACAACAGGATATTTGAATGTTGATGCTTTTGACGGATTTCAATTTGATCTAAATAATCCTGACAGGGTAGCACAAGAAGGAGAAAAATTTAGATATAACTTCAATTTAAATTCAGATATCATTTCAGGATTTGCGCAAGGTGTATTTAAGTATAAGAAAATTGACTTTTATTTAGCGGGTAGTGTTACAAATACTACCTATCAAAGAGAAGGTTTATATGACAATGAAGCCCAACCTAATTCTTTTGGCAAAAGTAAAGAGCTATCATTTACCGGTGTGGGAGCTAAAACAGGATTTACCTATAAACTAACAGGTAAACACCTCTTTGATGTGAATGCAGCTTACGTAACAAAAGCGCCTTCTTTAAGAAACACTTTTTCAAATTCAAGAGAAAGTAATGATATTGTAGGTGACAGAAGCGGTATAGAAATAAGCGAAGAGAAAATATCGTCAATAGATGCAAGCTATATTTATCGATCACCAATTGTAAAAGCTAAATTGACTGGTTATTATACAAGTATCGAGAATGCTAATGAAATATCCTTCTTTTTTGCAGATGGTATTGGTGGTGATAATACGGCATTTGTTCAGGAAGTGTTGCAAGGAATAGATAAACAACATATAGGTTTAGAGTTTAGTCTAGAAGCTCAGATGACACCCACATTAAAACTTAAAGGGGTTGCTTCAGTTGGACAATTCACATATAGCAACGATCCTTTTCTTTATTTGACATCTGATGATTTTGATGATGGATTTGAAGATTTTGGAACTGCCAATCTCAAAGACTACAGAATTGCAGGAGGCCCACAGAAAGCCTATTCTCTTGGTTTTGAATATAGGGATCCTGACTATTGGTGGGTTGGCGCCACCACAAACTTTTTTACAGACACCTACGTCGATGTCTCGCCACTTACAAGAACTGAGAACTTCTATTTAGATGAAGATGGCTTACCTTTTAATGACTATGATGTAAATGTTGCACGGGAGCTTTTAAAACAAGAAAAATTCGACGATTATCTTGTTGTAAACGCAATTGGAGGAAAATCATGGAAAATTGATGATTACTACATCGGATTCTTTGCCAGTATCAATAACCTCTTAGATAAGGTTTATAAAACTGGTGGCTTTGAACAAGGTAGAGACGCCAATTACAGATCACTGAGAGATGATGCAAATAATCCAACTCGAATATTTGGACCTAAATATTGGTATGGCAGAGGGACAACATATTTTGTAAACGTATATTTTAGATTTTAAAAAACTATGAAAAAATTAATATTCAACATTATGAAGACAACAAAATTATTAAATATCGTATTAGCCTTATTAGTTAGTATTGCTTTCTTCTCTTGTGTAGAAGATGATGATTTTTCTGTTCCTGAAAGTCTGGGTACAGAAGAAAATGAAGGATTGCAAGAAATATTAACAGCAATTGCAAATAATGAAGTATCTGAAATCAGTATTACAGATGTTAAAAACCTGTATAATGGTCAGGTTACATTGATTGAATCCGATCTTGTTGTAAAAGGATATGTAACCTCATCTGATCAAACTGGTAATTTCTATAAAGAATTCTATATGCAAGATGCACCAGAAAATCCTACAGCAGCTGTTGGAGTTGTATTGAATCAAGTAGATTCATACAATCAATTCAATCAGGGACGAGAAGTCTATATAAAATTGAAGGGGTTATATATTGGTGAAAACTCTTCAGAAGTTCTTACTATAGGCGGTCAGGAAGATGGTGATGAAGTCGATGAAATCGCGGGTAATCAAATTCCGGAATATTTATTCAGATCTGGTACGACTGAAACATTAATTCCTTTGACAGCTGGACCTTCAGACATTAATGAATCGCACTTAGGTATGCTTGTGGAGTTGGAAAACGTGCAATTCCCTGCAAATTTGGTTGGATCTACATTTGTGAATCCTTATGATGATTTTGACACACAATATCCACTTGTTAGCTGCGATAATGGTGCCGAGTTGTTATTAGAAACAAGTTCTTTTGCTAATTTTAATCAGGTCCCATTGCCATTGGATGGAAGAGGTAACATTACCGGTGTTATTACAAAGACTTTTGGCGGAAATGATATTGTAATGGTACTTAACACTACAGATGATATTACTTTTAATGATAGTAGATGTGATCCGGTTTTTGAAGAGTCCTTTAATTCCGCAGTAGATAATACCAATTTAGATATTGCTGATTGGTTAAACTATGCAGAAGCTGGTGGTGAGCTATGGACAGAACAGGTATATTCGGGAAATGGATATGCAGAATTTACAGCATTCAGTACAGGAGATGCTTCGAATATTGGATGGCTTATAACACCAGGAATAGACATGGATGCTCAGGAAGGTGAAATTCTTAATTTTCAAACCGAATATGCTTATCCCGATGCAGGACATTATCCTTTAGAGGTTTTTGTGTCTACTGACTTTAATGGAACCGAAGATGGAATTTCATCAGCAACATGGGAAGATATTACAAATGAAGTGGTTATTGCACATCCAGATGTGACTTCTGATTGGTTTACCTGGGTCGATTCCGGACCTGTTGATCTTTCAGGTTATTCTGGGACATTATATATTGCATTCAAATATACCGGAAGTGATACAAGTAACCAAAATAGTACCATTCATGTAGAAAATGTAATTGTATCTGTTCCTTAGCAAAGAAGTAATTATTAAATGATAAAAAAGCCTGCTCAGAATATTAAGCAGGCTTTTAATTTTAAATTCCCTATTAATTACTCTGATTCAGTATTTCTTACTATAATAAACTCCGATCTTCTATTCAATTGATGTTCCTCTTTAGTGCAATTATTCCCGCACATTGATATTGGTTCGTTTTCTCCCATTCCTTTCCCCGAAATCCTTGATGCATCAATTCCCTTTGAAATAACATATTGAGCGGTTGTTTTGGCTCTTCTTTCTGAAAGCGCAAGATTATAGTCATTATTTCCTCTAAAATCTGTATGAGAAGTTACACTAACCATAATTTCGGGGTATTTACTCATAATTTGAACCAATTTATCCAATTCAAATGCAGCTATTGCTGTTATATTTGATTTATCAAAGTCAAAATAGATTGGATTCAAGACTATTTCATCATCCACAATTAGTTTTTCTATTGGATCCAATTCAACAGTAACCGTAACTTTTTCATCTCGCGTTCCTGGAATAGATACTTTTTTACTTTCATAATCCACAATGCCTACCTGTAATTCTGTATCTGTTTCACATTCTATTCTGAATTCAACTTTTCCCTTATTGTCAGTTGATTCGGAACTTAACGTATTTCCATTGGTATCTCTTAAAACAGCCACAACATCATTTAAGAAGTCTCCAGTCTTAGAATCCTTAATGCTTGATGCTATTAACACATCGCAAATAGGTTGTGAAGTATTAATGGCATAAATATCATCACTACCTCTTCCGCCCATTCTATTTGAAGAAACATAGCCTGCTCCTGTATCCTGGATTGTAAAAGCAAAATCATCAGCACTACTATTAACTGGAATTCCAATGTTACGAACAGGAGCCATCACTCCATTAATTTCTTTAGTGAAAAATACATCTAAGCCGCCAAGTCCTAAATGACCATCAGAGGAGAAATAAAGGGTTCCATCAGACCCTTCAAAAGGAAATCTTTCCTGACCTGAAGTGTTTACCATTTTTCCCAAATTTACAGGTTCTCCAAAAGTGCCTTCAGAATTAATCTCTACTTTATAAATATCTGCTAAACCAAAACCGCCTGGCATATCCGAATGAAAAAAAAGCATTTTACCATCTCTACTTATGCTTGGTCCACTTGAATTATACGTACTGCTATTAAATGGTAACGACTCTACGTTATCCCATAACCCATCTGTTTTCGTTGCTCTAAACAGATTCATAACACCTATCTTGTTATTGGTAATTAAATCTTTCTCAAATTTCTTTTCATAAAAACTCTCTCTGGAAAAATACATCGTATTTCCATCCGGACTAAATGTAACAGTGCCTTCATGAAATTTTGTGTTTATTTTATTGCCCATTAAAAAAGCATTACCATAAGTACTATCTGATCTAATCGGAATTTCTAATATGTCCAGAAAGGGTTCTTTATTCCATTTATAGGTCCTTCTTGTGTTATTTCTTGCAGAAACAATATATAGATTGCCGTTTGATATGGTACCACCGAAATCTGAAAACGCTGAGTTAATATCCAGATTCTGAACCGTAAATTTCTTTCCTCTGTCTATAATTTTAGTTAAATAATTTGGATTGCTTTTAAAAGCTACTGCTCTAATATCTTGCGGACGCCTTGCAGAAAATTTTGTCATCCATTCATTGGACTGATCAAAATTACCGTTTGCTTTAAGCATTTGAGAATATCTATACATTAATTCCGGATCGTCTGAACCTGCAAGAGCCTTTGCATACCATCTTTCTGCTTCCTGTGTATTAAATACATTATAATAACAATCTGCCAATCTTGTGTATACATATGTATTTCCCTTTTTGTCTCGAACCAAATCTAAATATTCCTTTGCAGCGTCTACATATTCAAACCTTGAAAAGCGTTTGTCTGCTCCTTTTGTGTCTTCATTTTGAGCTGTTAAGCTGAAGCTGCAAAAAAGTAATACGGTAAAAAATACAATAAACTTATTCATAATTATTAGCATAATTGTTTAAAAATATCTGGGTGACCTGGATATCTTTCTAGGAAATTTTAAATCAAATAACAACATAAATTCATGTGAAGCAGGTGCATAGGCATTAATATCTGATGAAACATGATCATACGCATATCCAATCCTTAAACTAGGTGAAATTGAAATATTTACCAAGCCGGAAAATGAGTCTTCCAACCTGTAAGAAGCTCCTATTTCAAACTTCTCATAAAATAGAGCATTCAGATTAACATCAAAAGAAGTTGGAGCATCAAATGCCGATTTTACTAAAAAGGATGGCTTAAGTTTTGTGTTTTTTGAAACTTGAAACACATAACCTCCTGTCACGAAATAATGTGCAGTTTCAGATCCAATATTATTACCATTATCATCTAAATGGACTGAATTTAAGATATTGGGGACTGATATAGCTAAGTAGTAATTATCAGTATAATAGAAGGCTCCAGCTCCAATATTTGGAGTAGTGGAACTAATGTTTTCACTAAAAAACGGATCATTGGCACTAATTAGACCCAGCCCTACTAAACCAATATCATGATATGTCGCTCCTGCTTTTAATCCTAATGCTAGTTTATGCATCCCGCCTAATCTTAAAGTATATGAAAAATCTGCATAGACATTGGTTTCTTTTACAGGTCCAATCTCATCAGAGATAACTGAAAGGCCCAATCCAACATTTTTGCCAACAGGTGCATGACCAAAAAATGTTCCTGTCTTAGGTGCTCCATCCAAACCCTGCCACTGATTGCGATACAATAAACCAAGTGATAGATTCTCTCTGGATCCTGCATAAGCCGGATTTATTACATTCATGTTATACATATATTGAGTAAACTGAGGGTCTTGCTGGGCGCTAATCTGAAAGGACAACAAGGATACTAATATTATATAAAGTTTTTTCATCAATTGTTGATCTTGGTTTAGTAGTTTAAGTAAATCCAACTTTTTATTGGTTCTTTTGATCTGGTATGAATTATATAGTAATAGGTACCAACAGGTAGTTTCTTACCATCTTGATCGGTTCCACACCATTGATCAATATATTCGTTTAGCTCATAAATTTTTACACCTAGTCGATTAAAAATATCGATGCGTGTGATATCTTCTTTGTCATCTAAGTGATCCAGAATTAAACAATCATTATCCCCATCTCCATTTGGTGATAAACCTTGTGGCAGATCAATACAATATGAGTTTTCGTAGAACTCTACATCAATCTGAGCTGTTGCATTGCAACCTGTAATATCATCTGAAACTACAACCGTAAATGTACCTTGTTCTTCCGCTGAAGAAGATAATACATAGGAGTCACTGTCACTGGATTGTACCTGATTTCCGTCTAAAAACCAATTATATGTTAAACTATTTAAGTCATTTACATTAGCAACGTTTACCTGAAGTATAAACTCTTCATTGGCGCATTTAATAATGCTTGGTTCTGCAAATTCAGGTTGTGGAACCTGGAAAAACTCTATTAAAATATCATCTGAGAAGGAGCAATCTGTATCGTTAATAGTAATTACAGCAGTGTATACAGCCGTATCTGTAACTGCTAATGATGTAGAAGATTCTCCTTCAATTAACTCACCATCTGCAAACCATTCTATTGATGAATTAAGTGGTAATACACCTGCGTCTATGATTCTTTGATCGCCTTGACAATTCGCATTACCTGAAGTTAACAAAATGTCTTCGCCCAGATCTAATTCTCCAATATCAAAACTGCCGGCAGCCAGAAATACTGCAGAATCAAATAAGGTATCCTGATCATCGGCAATTACAATTTTAATATGATATTGTTCGTTAGGGATAACATCAGCCATAGCTGTCATAACAACTGTACGCCCAATAAAATTGGTTGGATTGGTCAAGGCCGGAAACCCACCATTTCCGTAATAAGCTCCAAAATATTCCGGGTTAACTGATGGACAATTAGAATTATATGCTTCATCCCTTACATTTAATACAGAAATTGGATCGGTTGTTCCCGGAACCAAAGCAATATTGGTTGTTAAACCATCTGGATCTGTTAAAAGAAAAGCAAATGCATCGGTAAATGTACACTGAAAAGTTCCATATTCTTCCGCAGCAAAAATAAAATCAAAGCTCATTTGGGTAATTATAGGAATAAAATCAAATTCTATTACAGAAGCATTATTAGTTACGTCAGGAAACAAACCGGGAATTGCATTTTCCAGATCCGTATCTCCAGGCCAGCTAAAATCACCATCAGAAATTGTTTCTGTTTCTGGTCCTGGCGCATTCAATACATCTCCAGTCGTCAATATTAATCCACTCTCAAAAGGAAATGACGATCCATTAGCTTCAAAATAGCCAATACCATTAGTAGAACCAAAATCAGTTCCTGTAGAATACGTTATATTGGAAACCAGAGAACAGTCTGTATCAATCAAAACATCTTCAACAAGCTCTTCAATGGTATAAGTCGTATCATTAGTTAAAATAGGTGGAGGTACTGTAAAAACGCAGATATCAAAAGAAACATTTTGCAAAGAATTTTCCGTAAAAGAATAAACTCTTATAAAATAGTTGCCTCCAATAGTGAGCCCACTGGCAACACTTTGATTTGGATCACTGCAATAGAGTTCTGTTAAGTCTTCACAACCTGAACCTTCGTAGAGTACATGATATAAGTCTTGCGTATCTCCCACTATATTACTTATATCTATGGCAACTTCTTCAGAAACTGCTTCAAATTGAAACCAGACATCGTCATCTGCTTCTCCAGAACAATTATTTGCCTCCAGTGATGGTGTTGCTCCATATATAGTTCCGCTTATAAAATTTGTGCAATATTCATCTGCATTGGCAGTAATGACCGTTGCAGAGCTGCAGTCATCATTAACAGGTGGCTCTGGTGGTGGAATACAGTTTACGTCCAATATAAATGTCCCTGTATTGGTGCCAAATCCAAATACATAAATGTAATAAGTAGTTCCGGCATCAGACAATATTTCCACTTCCGATTGAAACCCACAACTATCGTCATTTCCATCTATACAAACTAAAGAGCCACACTCTCCTTCATAGACTTGTATTTTTGTGTCGAATGTAGTGCCGCACAATGAAAATGTTACAACATCACCCGTTCCGGTAAAAGAATACCAAACACCGGGTGCACCCTGGCTTGTTCCACAAAAATCTGTTAATTCATCATTTTCAGTTGCATATGTAGTATCTCCTGTAATGGTATCATCACAAAATACCTCAACAGCACCCAAACAAAAGTCATTATCAGGTGGGCAGGCTATCAAATTAAAAGTGCCACTTGTGATAAAGCAATTGTTATCATCTGCATTGGTGACTATCAAAACAACATCTGTTCCATTGGCATAAGGTCCTAACTGAACTGTTCCGGGTGCGCTTAAATTTACAAGACCTCCAAATACATCTTCCACATCAACAGACGATGCAGAGCCTAAATCCTCTATGTTGGCTGCTACAAAAAATTCTTCTCCTACGTCGCAATTATCAATGAGTTCAAAGGTTGCAACAGGATTGGTACAGGTAGCTTCATCTTCGGTTGTGAAACTTGAAGAGGTACATCCAACTGCCGGCCCAATGTTGTTATAAGGTGTAATGGTTACAAAATATTCTGTGCTATAAGCAAGTAGTCCTGCTGGATCAAATGTTAATGAGACGTCATTATCAAATGAATCTAAAATATCAGTTCCTCCATTAGTTGTTCCAATTGATACCAAATACCCTTCTGTAAAACCAGATGAAGTGGTCCATGTTATCGGATCATCAAGTACGACTCCTATCTCACCATCTGAAGGGTTTGTAACAACAGAATCACAATTTGGAACCATACCAACACTGGAGACAATAGCAGATTCCTGGATACAAAATCCCCAGAGGAAACCATCATCGTCATCATATGCAAATCTATATTTAAAGCCAGATAATTGTGTTGCCGTGAATGAATCAATAAATAATCCGGCAACAAAGGATTGCAAATTAGTACAGTTTGAATAATCTGATCCAGT
>JABDOZ010000032.1 GCA_013043005.1 Flavobacteriaceae bacterium
AAGGAATAGAAGAAAGAATAAGTTACGGGATGATAGGTTATGTCATTCCACATTCAATTTATCCACAGGGCTATCATTGTACCCCAGAATTACCATTGCCTTTTATGAATTTAGCATCTCAAAAGAAGTTTATTGCTGTATACAGTATGGTGATTTATTCTAAGAAAGATCTCTATGACTGGTTTGTATCAGAATATGCAACACGCTGTAAATATAAATTAGATATGGGGAAAAGCTGTATTCGATTTAAGAGAATGAATGACATTCCATATGAATTGATAGGCGAACTTACAGCTAAGGTTAGCGCTCAGGAATGGATTGATTTATATGAATCACAGTATAAATCGAAAAAATAGAATTTGTAACAAAAATTTAAATTCATCTACTTATAATTAAACTATGAAAAAAAGAGTCACTGGATTAGGAGGGATTTTCTTTAAGACCAAAGATCCCGAAAAAACAAAAAAATGGTATAAAGATCATTTAGGATTGCCAGTAGACGATTACGGATGCACCTTTTGGTGGAAAGACAAAAAAGATAACGACTGCTCGACACAATGGTCACCATTTAAAGAAGACACCGAGTATTTTAGCCCTAGTAAAAAACAATTCATGATGAATTTTAGAGTCAAAAATTTACATGAACTTTTGACGACTCTTAAAGAAGAAGGTGTAACCATTGTTGGAAAGGTAGAAGAATATGATTATGGAAAATTTGGATGGATTTTAGATCCCGAAGGCAACAAGATTGAATTATGGGAGCCAATAGATAGTGCTTTTTTATAAATCCCAGTTTAAAATTTATTATTTTTATACATAACCAAAAAATCAATTAAAACAAAATGGCAGACGATAACAAAAAGTTAAGCGATGACCTAGACGATCTATTAGGTGACGCTAAAAAAACAGCTAAAAAGGCAGCTGGAAAAGCTAAAGAAAAAGCCGGTGACTTGAAGGATGATGCTAAAGAGTTTGCGGATGAAGCAAAAGAAAAAGCATCTGAATTCGCTGAAGAGGCAAAAGAAACTGCAAAAGAATTTGCAGAAAGTGCAAAAGAAACATTTGATAAAGCATCAGGTGAAAATAAAAAAATTCTAGCCGGTGTTTTAGGTATTTTACTAGGCTCTCTTGGTATTCATAAGTTTGTTTTAGGATATAATAAGGAAGGAATTATCATGTTGGCGGTTACACTTGTTATAGGCGCATTTACCTGTGGCATTGGTGCTTCTTTAATGGCAATTGTTGGATTGATAGAAGGTATTATTTACCTTACTAAATCAGATGAAGAATTTTACAATACCTATCAGGTTGGTCAAAAACCCTGGTTCTAAAAATTAAAAAAGCCGAAAATTTAATTTTCGGCTTTTTTAGTTACCATTATTTTCCATTAATTTTCGCTCTAGTTCTGCCTGAAATTCTTCCATTACTGGGCGAACTGTGCTTTCTGGCAAGTCGGCAATCTTAATATACATAAGCCCATCAACTGCATTGTTGAACAAAGGGTCTACATTAAAAGCAACTAATTTGGCATTCTGTTTTATGTACTTCTTAAGTAAAACAGGTAATCGTAGATTTCCTGGTTCTACCTCATCAATTATCTTATCGAATTTGTTTAGATCAGCCTCTGTCGCATCAAAAACAAAATCTTTGTCTGCATCATTGAGTTTTACCTTAAACTCCTTTTTAGGATGTACATACTGCGCAACATAAGGGTCATAGTAATGTGATTTCATAAATTCGATCATCAAAGACTTTGAAAAATTTGAAAACTGGTTGCTAATACTTACTCCGCCAATTAAATATTTGTGTTCTGGGAAACGAAGTGTCGTATGCACTATACCCTTCCAAAGTAAAAATAAAGGCATTGGTTTTTGCTGATAATCTTTAATAATGAATGCGCGTCCCATTTCTATGGCCTGACTCATCATCCTATGTAATTCGGGTTCAAACCTAAAGAGGTCCTGAAGATAGAATCCATCAATCCCATATTTTTCGTAAATTTTTGAGCCAAGTCCCATTCTGTAGGCTCCCGCTAAAGTTTTGGCCTCACTATCCCACAAGAACATATGGTGATAATAGGTATCAAACTTATCCAGATCTATAGCTTCATTTGTACCTTCACCTACTTCCCTGAATGTAATTTCACGTAAACGTCCTATTTCCTTTAAAATATTAGGTATTTTCATCGCAGGGCACAGATAAACCTCATAATTTTTGCTCTTTAATAATCTGTAATCACCTTCTTTCAGGTCATCGAGTTCCTGTACCATGACATTCGTTTTTACCGGTGTAATTATTCGCTTCGGAACTTTTGGAACTTTTAAAGTAGAAGATATTGTATTGATTATTTTTTCCTTTGGTTCAAATGAATTGGAAAGCATATAAGTCTTCCTTCGCAAAAATTCTGAAAAACTTTCTAAAGTTTCATGCTCATTTTGATCTTTAACGGTGATTGGTCTTCCTATTCTCACTCGAATAATTCTGTGCTTTTGCGTTAACAGTTCAGAAGGTAATTTTGCGGTTCTGAACACATCGCTTATCCTGGATAACTTATAAAATAATCGACTGTTCTTTGCATGAAAATAAATAGGTACAACTGGCACTTCAGCCTTTTTTATAAGCTTCATTGCTGCTTCTTCCCATGGCTTATCAACTACTAATTTACCATCTTTATAAGTAGAGACCTCTCCTGCCGGAAATACTCCCAAAGGATGTCCTTCACGCAAATGAAGTATTGAATTTTTAAATCCTGCAACACTAGACTTTACATCCTTTTTGTCCTCAAATGGGTTCACTGGCATTATAAAGGTCCTTAACGGTTCAATTCTGTGCAATAAAAAGTTTCCAATGATCTTAAAATCAGATCGCTGTTCAAGCATTAATTTTAATAACAATATTCCATCAATTCCTCCCAGAGGGTGGTTAGAAATTGTGATGTATGCTCCTTCCTTAGGAAGTCTTTCCAGATCTTCTTCCGGAATCTCAAATTTAATTTGAAACTCTTTTAATATACTATTCAAGAATTCCAGATTATTTAAGTGCTTATTTCTGTTATAGATTCTGTTAAGTGTAGAAATATTTAAGAGCTTCATCAAAACCCAACCTAAAAAAGTTCCAAAAAAACCATATTTATCCAGGTTAATTGCTTTTGAAACTTCTTTTGCAGTTACTAATCCCATTGTTGGTTCCAGGTTGTTGGTTTACAAATTTAATGAATCCTTTACTTCGTCACAATCTGAACGGTTTCACTCAATATTTGTTTTAATAAAACAGTTTTATTTGATTCCAGCTGTTTTATTGACTCGTCATCAAAATGCCTTATCGTGTATAACGAAACATTTTCATCGCAAGATACTTTAAATTTTGCCTTTAAATGATGAAGGAGTTTTTCTAAATTGTTGTATGTATTATCAAAGCACACTGAAAAACTTATGGCAGAATTCTGTATGACATCTACCTTCATTTTATACAAATGCAGTAAATTGAATATTTCACTTATATTCTCTTCCATTATGTATGAAAAATCTAAAGTAGAAAGTGATAACAAGACTTGATTTTGTTTTAATATATAACAAGGTACTTCAGGATCAATTCCAATTTCTCTTCCAACAACAGTTCCGGCTTTTTGCGGGTCTAAAAACGATTTCACATGTAATGGAATTTCCTTGCGCTGTAATGGCTGTAAAGTCTTTGGGTGGATTACAGACGCTCCATAGAATGCCAATTCAATGGCTTCTCTGTAAGATATTTTGTTGAGTAATTGAGCGTTTTCAAAATATCGTGGGTCCGCATTTAATACGCCTGGCACATCTTTCCAAATTGTAACACTTTCGGCATTCAGACAAAAAGCAAAAATAGCTGCTGTATAATCACTGCCTTCTCTTCCCAGGGTAGTAGTGAAATTATTGGCATCACTCCCTAAAAATCCTTGTGTAATATTTAGAACATACTTATTTATATTTTTTGAAATGTTAGATTGGGTAGCATTCCAGTCAACATTTGCTCTCCTATAATAATTATCTGTTTTAATAAATTCTCTTACATCAATCCAATTGTTTTTAAAGCCTTGTTCTTCAAGGTAATTGCTTATTATTGTTGTTGAAACAAGTTCACCATAACCAATGACCTGATCATAGACAAAATTATAATCTGGTGATTTATTGATCTTAAAGAAATGGTCCAATTCATTAAATAATTCTGATATTTTTCCAAAAACCTTGTGACCTTCATCTTCAAACAGATCTAACAAGATTCCATTGTGATACTTTTTAATTTCCTGTATTGAACTTTGTAATTCCGACTTGTTATGAAAATAGTTGTTTAAAACAAGTTCTATTGCATTGGTTGTTTTACCCATTGCAGAAACTACAATAAGGGTGTCCTCGTATCCCTTTTTTTCCAGTACTGATAGTAAGTTTTTTACTCCATCAGCATCCTTGATAGATGCACCTCCAAATTTAAATACTCTCATATTATAGTTTAGATATGTATTTATTAATAGCTTTTTTATCTAAATGAACTACTCTCCAGTCTTCCTTTATTTTAGCACCTTTTTTATTGTAAAATTCTATTGCCGGTTGATTCCAATCCAACACCTCCCAACTTATACGCTTAACGCCTGTATTATAACCATATTTGACTATTTCATCAAGGAGTTTAGTTCCAATTTGCATACCTCTACTTTCCCTTTTTACAATCAAGTCTTCCAGATGTAAAACTTTCCCGGTCCAGGTAGAATAGCGCTTATAGGCCAAAGCCATTCCAACAATTTTGTTGTCCATTTCTGCAACAAGACATACAAATTCCGGATTCTCTTTAAATCCGTCCCTTATTAATTCATCATTAGTAAGCTTTACCGCATCAGGTTCTTTTTCAAAAACAGCCAATTCTTTTATCAAACTTAGCACTTCAGGCATATCGATTTTTCTTGCTGGTCGAATTATCAAGTTCATTTTCAAAAAATAAATTCAAATATAGTTTAATCTTATATATTTTATATGACTTTATCACTTCGCAAACGTTTTAGTTACTCAAAAAACACGATATTTGTATTTTAAATCATTCAATCTTAACCATGTCTCATAAAAATCTAACATTAGGTGAATTTATTATCAAAAACCAAGACTCTTTTAAATATTCCTCTGGCGAATTATCCAAGCTATTCAACTCCATCAGACTAGCCGCAAAAGTTGTTAATCATGAAGTAAACAAAGCAGGTTTAGTAGATATTATTGGGGCTGCAGGAGATACCAACATACAAGGGGAAGATCAACAAAAACTGGATGTGTACGCTAATGAGGTATTTATTAACGCTCTTACAAAAAGAAATATTATTTGCGGCTTAGGGAGTGAAGAGGAAGATGATTTTATTACAATTAACAGTCAGGATGAAAATCACCAGAATAAGTATATTATTTTGACTGATCCTCTGGACGGTTCTTCCAATATAGATGTAAATGTTTCCGTAGGAACTATTTTCTCGGTATTCAGACGTGTGACTCCGGTTGGCACTCCTGTTACAATAGAAGATTTTTTACAGAAAGGAAGTGAGCAGGTTGCAGCAGGATATATTATTTACGGGACCTCAACTATGTTTGTCTACACAACAGGGCATGGCGTTAACGGTTTTACTTTAAACCCTGCCTTAGGCGTTTTTTATCTATCTCATCCAGATATGCAATTCCCTGAAAATGGTAATATTTATTCTGTCAATGAAGGGAATTATATTCATTTTCCCCAAGGTGTAAAAAATTATATAAAATATTGTCAAGAGGAGCAGGATGATAGACCTTACACGTCCAGATATATAGGTTCTCTTGTTTCAGACTTTCACAGGAATATGATTAAAGGAGGCATTTACATCTACCCAGAAACTTCCAAGAATCCAAAAGGAAAATTACGATTATTATACGAATGCAGTCCAATGGCCTTTATTGCTGAACAAGCCAAAGGAATGGCTAGTGACGGATTCACCAGAATATTAGATATAAAGCCAACAGAATTACATCAAAGAGTTCCTTTTATATGTGGAAGCAAAAAAATGGTGAAAAAAGCCGAAGACTTTATGAAAAACGACCAGTAATTATCTTAAAATCACATTACTAATACTATTTTTTATATTTTTGCCAATATTAATAGATAGCAAAATCAACTCACAATGTCAAAAACTAAAAAGGATTCTCATCAAACGAACGCTTCTGATTCAGCTTCAAAAATTGAAGTGATCAAAAATTTAATTTTTGGTGAAAATATTGCAGAGTATAATTCAGAATTTGACACCTTAAAAAAAGAGATTGATACCAAACGAAAAGAACTCAAAACATATATTGATGAGGCTCGAGAAGAACTAATGAGCAGTATTGACAATTTGAGCACAGACGTTAATATTCGCATAACTGATCTTGAAAATGCCTTAGAAGATAAAGCTGATAAATTAGACGAACAAAAAGTTGACAGAAAGCTTCTAAGTGACCTTCTTATTTCTTTAGGAGAGAAAATAGCTGCCAAGTGATCCTTATTTTTTCTTTATTGATATTTAAAAAGTAATGGAACAAAAAGATAAGCTTAAACTCTTAAAAGAAATTCTTCTTACAGAAGATAGAGTTTTTGCCCAGACTATTACTAAAAAAATTGAATCTTTAAATTCAGTAATTCATAAAAAGAAAAATCTATCTGAAAAAGTTGACCCAATAATAGATGATAAATTACAAGATTTTGTAGAAGAAATTCCAAATACATTAGGTCCAACAATTACTAAAACTTTAAAAGAAGAAATCAAGAATTCACAGGATGCTGTAGTTGAAGCATTGTACCCAATATTGGGTAAGATGGTTAAAAAGTATATTCAGAATGAATTGAAAATGCTTGCAGAACGAATCAATTCTCAGGTTCAAAGTAGATTCTCGGCAAAAACTTGGAAACGAAAGTTTAAATCGTTTTTTACAGGAGTTAAAGAAGAAGAAATTATACTTTCCGATTTGGCAAAGCCTGAAATTGAACAAATTTTTATTATAGAAAAAAACTCAGGAATTCTTTCCGGAAGCTATAGTAAAAAAGAAACCATTGATAAAGATCTAATTTCCGGTATGCTTACTGCAATTAAAAGTTTTGTTGAAGACGCATTTAGTGCAGGAAATCAGGATCTGGAATCTATTGAATACGAATTGTACAATATTCATATCCAGAACTTTCACAATTACTATATTGCAGTTGTAATATCTGGTGCTTATAATCAGGCTTATAAGAATAATATGGAAAATAAATTGTTGGATTTCTCTGAACACGTAGCCAAAGATCATGTTAAGGATCAAGATCTTTCAAAAGAACTAGAAACATATTTTAAAAATGACTAGACCAAAAAAAATAGTATTGCTTGGCCAATTTGGTGTTGGTAAAACCTCCTTAATGAGGCGTTTTATCGATGACACATTTTCGGAAGATTATAAAGTAACATTAGGCGTACAAATTCAGAAAAAAGAAGTAGAATTAAAAAGCACAAAAAAAATATCGCTAATTATTTGGGATGTAGAAGGTAATACATCGGTAAAAAATACCCGATTATCGTATTTATTGGGATCTAATGGTTTCATTTATGTGTTTGATGCGACCAGGATCGATACATTTATTGATATTAATGAAGAAATTGAGTTTTTAAAAGAAAATTATCCGAACGCAAAAATTAAGGTCATTGGTAATAAATTAGATTTGGTTGGTAAAAAATCTTTGGTTGATGTTTTGGCTCTTAAAGAAATTAATTACGACTATCTGACCAGTGCAAAATCGGGAGAAAATGTAAATCTTATGTTTCAGGATTTAGCTCAAGATCTTCAAAGCTAAAATTACTGATGATAGAAAAACTAAAACAGCAGTACATAAAAGATAAGATACAGTTTATTGAAGTATCCAAAGATGGTGTTATTCTGGATTCTGACAATAACTTATTCAACATTAAAAAAGGTGACTCTATACATGACGTGCATCCATTTTTTGAAAGCATTCAGTATCATTTCGAAGAAAAACCAGGGAGTGAATTTACCATTTCTTGTGTGAACTTAGAATTAGGAGCAATCTCCGGAATTTTTGATCTGATTATCAACGTTCAAAAAGATAGCATCATTTTTTCCATGATTGATTTTACTGCCCATTATCAAATTTCTAACACCTTATCACAAGAAAAGAATGAATCACTTATTCAATCCCAAATTCTCAAGGAACGAGAAGAATTTAAGAATAAATTTTTAGCTAATACCAGTCATGAGTTAAGAACACCTTTAAATTCAATAATGGGTTTTTCTACCATATTACAGAGATCAAACCTGAATGAATCCCAGTTACATTATTTGGATATAATCAAACAGTCTGGAGAACATTTACGAAATTTAATTGATGATATTCTGGATATCTCTAAAATTGAGATGGGGAGGCTGAAAATACAATATGACCGTTTCGATTTTTTCAAGGTTATGGAATTAATTAAGGATACCTATACGATAAAAACCAAGACAAAGAATATTGAATTTTCTATTAAAATAGATAAAAATATACCTAAATATATAGTTGGTGATAAAATCAGACTAACTCAAATCTTAACTAACATACTAGATAATGCTGTTAAATTCACAGATCGAGGAAATATAAGCCTTAATGTTAAGTTACTGGAAAGAAAAAGTAAAAACCTAAAGGTTGAGTTTGAAATAGAAGATACTGGAATAGGAATTCAAGAGGATAAAATAGGTTCGATTTTCGAAAGTTTTATTCAAACACATGATGTTAACACCTATGGAGGCACTGGATTAGGATTATCTATAGTTAAGAGTTTGATTAATTTAATGAATGGCTCTTTAAATGTTGAAAGTAAAATTAATAAAGGAACAACTTTTAAATTCATTTTGAATTTTGAATTTTCAGCGAATCAGAAAGATGACGATGCCTTAGAATATAAGCCTAAAACTCATAAAGAAGAACACAAATTCAATATATTAGTTGCTGATGATCTCGAAAGTAACTTGTTATTATTAATGAAAATTTTAGCGGATTATGGCGATTACTATGTCGATATAGTTAGCAATGGAGATCAGGTGATTGAAAGATTAAATCAAAATTCATATGATTTGATTTTAATGGATCTTAAAATGCCAAAGATGGATGGTTACGAAACAACACGTTTTATAAGACAATCTGAATTGGAGGAATATAGAGATATCCCAATAATTGCTCTTACAGCTAATGTGTCTCCTTTAGAAAAGGAAATATGTTTGAGAATAGGAATGAACGATTATGTGGCCAAACCATTTAATGAGAAAGAACTTATAAAAAAGATGAATAACCTATTAGCAGAAAAAGCGAGCTAAAGATCACTTTTTTTATTGATTCATGTTTTTTATTCCATAAACAAACTCTTCCAGGTCAGCATCCTGTCTAACCAGTTCTAAGGCTTTTTTTGTAATATACTTTACATTCACCGCATGGAATCCCAAAGCCACACAAAACCTTCTTAATAATTTCACTTCATTCTTACCACGTATTTTATCTGCCCAAACCATTCTAGCTAAATCATATAATCTTTCTAATCTCTGATCATAAGAATTTGGAGCATTAATTGGGTGAGATTCGTAACTTTTTAGGATTACTCTATAATCATCTGAACTAATATTAAGCCTGTCGGCCAATCTGTCTAAAAAATTTTGTTCACTTTCAGAAATGATATCATCACTCATTGCTACTCTTACAATGGATGCAAAATGATCCTTATTACGTTTTCTAAATTCTCTGTCGAACAGGTCTGAAATAGCCATATTTTATCATTTTATTCTATTACCAAAGATAACTTTAATAAACCTTTTTATCAATAATTGAATCAACAAAAATTCTATATTTGCACAAAATATTTTTAGTTGAGTAAATCTTTGATCTCGCAAACTTATTTACGGTCTTTGCAACTGCAAAAACTGCAAAATTCTATTGCTCATTCTGATAATCGTAAGGACATCAAAACACATTTAAAAGGACTTGTAGGCTCGTCATTTTCTTTTGTTTTTTCCAATATATTCAAACAAACAGAAAAACCGTTTTTACTGATTTTTAATGACAAAGAAGAAGCTGCTTATTACCTGAATGACCTCGAGCAACTGCTAAGTGATAAAGATGTTCTTTTTTATCCCGGTAGTTACAGAAGACCCTATCAAATTGAAGAAACAGACAATGCTAATGTGTTGCTTCGTGCAGAAGTTTTAAACCGAATCAATTCACGAAGAAAACCTGCCGTGATCGTTACTTACCCTGATGCTTTGTTTGAAAAAGTGGTTACCAAAAGAGAACTGGAGAAAAACACCTTAAAAATTTCGGTTAGTGATGAATTATCCCTCGATTTTATAAATGAAGTATTGTTTGAATATCAATTCAAGCGTGTAGATTTTGTTACAGAACCGGGAGAATTTTCGGTTCGCGGTGGAATCGTAGATGTGTTTTCATTCAGCCATGATCAACCTTACAGAATTGAGTTTTTTGGTGATGAAGTAGATAGTATAAGAACCTTTGATGTGGAAACCCAACTTTCTACAGATCTAGTAAAAAAAATCAGCATAATTCCTAATGTAGAAAACAAATTTTTAGATGAAAAACGCGAGAGTTTTCTCAAGTATATTGCTTTTAAAACGGTTGTGTTTATCAAAAATTCTGAATTGTTATTTTCAAGGATAGATAAATTGTTTTCCAAGGCTGAAGAAGCTTTTGAAATTTTATCTAAGGACATAAAACACAGTACACCAATTGAATCGTTTTGTAATTCAGAACTGCTCAAAAAACAGCTGTTAGATTTTACTCTGGTTGAGTTTGGAACTACTTCTTATTTTCAAAATAACGTCATTGCGAACCCCGATAACTATAGGGAGAAGCCAACTGTCTCAGATGATGAGATTGCCACGTCGCAAACTCCTCGCAATGACGAAATAATCGAATTCAATACCTCACCTCAACCGGCTTTCAACAAGCAATTCAATTTATTGATCGATAACCTTAATGACAATCACGAAAAAGGTTATACCAATTACATTACATGCGTTAGCGAGCAACAAGCCAAACGATTTCATGATATTTTTGAAGACTCACATCTCGAGGTCAGTCAATACAAAACCATAACCCTGTCCTTGCATCAGGGGTTTATAGATCACGACCTCAAAATTGCCTGCTTTACAGATCACCAAATTTTTGAACGTTACCACAAATTCCACCTTAAAAGTGGCTATGCTAAAAAGCAAGCCATTACTCTTAAGGAATTAACAAACCTTGTTATTGGAGATTATGTCACACACATTGACCATGGCATAGGGAAGTTTGGTGGTTTACAGAAAATTGATGTAGAAGGTAAAAAACAGGAAGCAATAAAATTGATATATGGTGAACGTGATATCCTGTACCTGAGCATTCACTCCTTACATAAAATTACCAAGTACACCGGAAAAGATGGAAAACCTCCAAAGATTTATAAACTTGGAAGTAAAGCGTGGAAAAATCTTAAGCAGAAAACCAAGTCAAGAGTTAAGGAAATTGCCTTTAACCTGATAAAACTCTACGCCAAACGCAAATTGGAAAAAGGATTTCAATACAATCCTGATAGTTATTTGCAATTGGAATTGGAATCTTCTTTTATTTTTGAAGACACTCCGGATCAAACTATGGCTACAAATGATATTAAACGAGATATGGAGAGCGAACAACCTATGGACAGACTTGTCTGTGGAGACGTAGGTTTTGGAAAGACGGAAGTTGCCATTCGTGCTGCATTTAAAGCAATTGATAATGGTAAGCAGGTTGCTGTATTAGTACCTACAACCATTCTGGCTTTTCAGCATCATAAAACTTTTACTGAACGTTTAAAGGATTTTCCTGTAACCATCGATTATATGAACCGTTTTCGGTCAGCCAAACAAAAACGACTGATTTTGGAAGGACTGGAAAAAGGTAATATCGATATTGTTATTGGCACGCATCAGTTGGTCAATCCGAATGTAAAATTCAGGGATTTAGGACTGTTGATCGTTGATGAAGAACAAAAATTTGGTGTCGCAGTAAAAGAAAAACTCAAAACCATAAAAGAGAATGTCGATGTATTGACATTAACCGCAACGCCTATTCCGCGAACACTGCAGTTTAGTTTGATGGCTGCCAGAGATTTGTCGGTTATCACAACGCCTCCACCAAATCGCTATCCAATAGAAAGCCATGTCATCCGATTTAATGAAGAAACCATTCGCGATGCGATTAGTTATGAAATTCAACGTGGCGGGCAAGTATTCTTTATCCATAATAGGATAGAAAACATCAATGAAGTTGCTGGCTTGATTAAGCGTTTGGTACCTGATGCTAAAATTGGTATTGGCCATGGGCAAATGCAAGGCAGAAAACTGGAGCAACTCATGCTGGCATTTATGAATGGTGAGTTTGATGTTTTAGTCAGTACAACCATTGTAGAAAGTGGATTAGATGTACCAAACGCTAATACCATTTTCATCAACAATGCCAATAATTTTGGGTTAAGCGATTTGCATCAAATGCGCGGAAGAGTTGGCAGAAGTAATAAAAAGGCCTTTTGTTATTTTATCACTCCAGAATATTCTGCTATGACTCCTGATGCCAGAAAACGTATTACAGCTCTGGAGCAATTTACCGAACTGGGTAGCGGTTTCAATATAGCCATGAAAGATCTCGAGATTCGCGGCGCAGGCGATTTACTTGGAGGCGAGCAAAGTGGATTCATCAACGAAATTGGATTTGAAACCTATCAGAAAATATTAAATGAGGCCATTGAAGAACTCAAGGAAAAAGAGTTTAAAGACCTGTATAAAGAAGATACTTCAAAACCAAAAGAATATGTGAAAGACATCACAATTGATACTGATTTTGAGTTACTCTTCCCGGATGATTATGTAAATAATATTTCAGAACGATTGAACTTGTATACACAATTGAACAATCTTAAAACCGAAGAAAAACTCAAGAAATTTACATCAGAAATCATCGACAGATTTGGTGAGTTGCCAATCCAGGTTGAAGACCTTTTAAACAGTGTGAAAATCAAGTGGATCGGAACCAAATTAGGTCTGGAAAAAATTGTTATGAAGCACAATAGGCTAATTGGATACTTTATAGGCGATCAGCAAAGTGCGTTCTATCAAAGTGATAATTTCACAAAGGTTCTGAATTACGTTCAAAGTCATCCTAATACATGTAAAATGAAGGAAAAACAAACCAGGAGCGGTTTACGATTATTGCTTACTTTTGAAAACGTAAATTCTATAAATCAAGCTTTAATGTCGATGCAGCCCATTTTGGCATAAGGTTTGTCTATTAAAAGAAAACAATCAGAATGATTAAAAAACTACTTTTTTTATTCGCTTTCCTTCCTGGCATTTTAATAGCACAACATACTATTAAAGGTACTTTTTCTCCACCAGAAGACTACAAATGGATCCTATTATATAACGTAACACCAACTACTTCCATTTATGTGAATAATGCTGAAATCGATGAAAAAGGATATTTTGAATTTGATTTGGATTCAACAATTAGCAAAGGTGTGTACAGAATCGTTTATGCCATGCCTCAGGAGGAGTACAATTTTGATGTCATTTATAATGCAGAAGAAGATATTGAATTAGCTTTTAGCGATGAAAAAGGTGTGGAATTCATAAAATCCAAAGAGAATAAACTAATGACCTCGTATACAAAGAGTATGATGATGGTCAACCAAACTATCAATAATTTTTATTCTCAAAGCAAGCAGGACAAAAAATCATTTAAGAATATTTTTGGCACTTTAAAGGAAGCCCAAACCAGTTTTGAAGAAGCTTCAAAAGGCACGATTGCATCACATTTTATTAAAGCTAATGCCTCCTATATTCCTGAGGATTATTTAGATGTAAGAACGTATTCAAAAAACCTTAAGGCTAATTACCTAAAGCATATCGATTTTAACGATCCTATTCTTCAAAGTTCAGAATTCTTAATTCAGCGCACGTTGGGTTATGTATTCGGAATGAGCTCTGATCCAGATAATATAGATGCATTTAAATCCAATGTAGATGATATTGCAGTCGCAATCGAAAAAACTGATGCACACTATCAAAAAACTTTACTAAAAACCCTCTGGAATCAGTTTGCTGATATAGAGAATGAAACGATGGCAAACTATGTTGCTGTTGAGTATTTGTTGCCTATTGCCAAAGAATTGATAGATAAGGAATTAGCAGAAGAATTGATAGTCTATAAAAACACATCCATTAATGCTCAGGCACCTGATTTTTCTTTAGAGATATTGAATGACCTGGATGAAAAAGAAGAAATAAAAGTTTCTGAATTAGAATCTCATAAAAGATACATTGTGTTGTTCTGGAGCAGTTCGTGTTCTCATTGTCTTGAAGACTTGCCAAAATTGAAAAAACACATTGCTGCA
>JABDOZ010000034.1 GCA_013043005.1 Flavobacteriaceae bacterium
GCACTCATATAATTCAATAAGGTAAGCCCTGACTGAACTATTTTTTTCCTTAATTGCATTTTACCTTCCAGCTGCTGAAGATTTTCATGGTATTCCTTTTCAAGTTGAACGAGAATGGTTTGTTCCCCTACCCTATCTTTCCTTCCTTCGTTCCAATTATTGATCTGCAAGGCGATCAGTATCCCGATAACCACTAATAAAATTTCTCCAACGGCGTATTTTAAATATTTGGAAGTGTTTCCAGTACTCATAAGTTTATAACGTATTTGACGAAAGAATTTAATCATACTATTTTCTTTTCCCCTTCTGAGAGGGAATTTCAACCTAACTCTTTCCCCTCCTGGGAGGGAATTTCAACCTAATTCTTTCCCCTCCTGGGAGGGGTTAGGGGTGGGTTTAAGTTCTAATATTGTTTGTTTAATCTCATTCAAGACCCAGCTCAAATTATTTTTAACGTCTGTATCACTAAACCTGATAATTTTTACCCCAAGCGATTCTAATCGCTTTTGTCTTAAAACATCTTTTTTCATCTGTTCTTCTTCAAAATGAATTGAGCCATCTACCTCGATGGCTAGTTGAATCTCTTTACAGTAAAAATCCACGATGAAATTGTCGATAGGTATTTGCCTGCTGAATTTTACACCCAACTTTTTCTTGTTTATTTCTCTCCTCAGCGCAATTTCACCAAAGGTCATGTTTTTACGAAGTTTTTTCGCAATGGGTACCAAAGCTGGGTTATAAAGAATAATTTTTCTCATGATATGACCCACCCCTTTATCCCCTCCCAAGAGGGGAATGAATTGTCATTTTGAATATAGTGACGGAAGAATTTAATCATCAGACAGTTCTTTTTCTATCATTTGAATGACTTTCTCACTATTTTTCTTTGTCCTTAGCAAGTTCAATGCATGCCAGTATTTCTGTTCTGTGAAATTGACCAGATCTGAAAAGATCTTTTCCTCTTTGGCATTCTTCAAATCGGAATACGTCCAATTGAATTTTTCATAACCATATGCCCAACTGATTTTCTGCTCGATACCCTTAATGGCCTCATAGGTACTCGAGAGTCGTTCCTGATTTTCGTCATAGATCTGTTGAATAGCCTGAAAGAGAGTCTTGTTCCTGATCAATCCGGATTTCCCATCTGCAATAAGAGATTTATAAGTCCCTTTTATTGAACGAAACGACATGTCTCTGTAGAATACATGCTGAAAATTTACTGTGTCCGGTTGGACGAACAAATTCTTGTTATCCTCAGCATAAAAATACTTCTTCCTGTGGTACACAGAATCTATACTTGTTATCAGGCTTATAGACACCGTATTCATATCTACTATACTGTCAATCCGGACAAGATCCTTTTTAAGATCCTCTTTGATTCCATATAAAAATTGTTTACCTATGATCGCGGCCTTCCTGTTCTCATTCCAATTGTTGATTTGCAGCGCGATCAGTATCCCGATGACCACCAATAGGATTTCACCGATGGCATATTTCAGGTATTTGGAAGTGTTTCCAGTTTTCATAAGGTTGAAACGTATTTTTCTGAAGAATTTAATCATCTGATCGCAATTCAATATTTAATAAACCAATAATTTCCTCAGCAGCAGAAATCAATGCCTGGGTATCGATATAATTTACCCTGATAAGTATTTGAGATACTACCAAATGATTTTCGAAAATAGGATCAGATAATAGGGCAGGGTAGTTTTTCTTTAATGTTACCGGATCACCCTTTGGCAGATTATATTGACGAAAATCAAATTTTTCATATACATCTCTTAAAGAGATATATTTCGACAGAAATGGCCGTAAGTCATTGTCTATAAAACTATTATGCATTCTTTGTTCTTCTAACATTTCTTCCACCCTTTGAGGCCAATCAACGAGTTGACGTTTTAATTTTTCGTTGGTTATATCATTTATTAATCCAGTATTAAAAACCACATCCAGCATTTTGAACTCTTCATTAAACTTAAAGCCATTTAATAATTTTGAAATCTTACGATCCATAATTGAATCATTTGGTCTATTATCCTTATCGGCAATAATGGAGTTGATATCTAAAAGGGCTGCTGTGGTTTCTTCCCTGGCTTTATTAAATTCCTTGAGTTCAGTTAATCGAAATTCAAAATCAACTTTCAGATTTCGAAATAAATTTTGTTCTTCTATATTGGCCTTTCTGTTTTCATTCCAGTTATTGATCTGCAGAGCGATCAGTATCCCGATAACCACTAAAAGGATCTCGCCTATGGCGTATTTAAAGTACTTTGACGTTTTGTTTTCCATAAGCAATGATTTTCGGATATGACGGAAGAATTTGATCATTGATAATGTTCTAAGCTTTTTTGAATTTGATCTAGAATGATATTAATATGATCCTTTAGAGGAACCGACTGTGTTTGTGAGATATTATTAAATAAAATAGTATAGCTCAAATACTCTTCGAGTTCTTCATTCTGCAATAATACCTCATAGGTTTTCGGCTGCTTAGATTCACCAATTATTAGATCTAATGGTTTTCCTCTTTTAGGGTAAATAAGATCTTTCATGTCGATATCAAGTTCCACATTATGATACAAGTCCCTTATTTGAATATGGTTTGCTAAAAATGGCATGTAGTGATTTTCTCTATGATTCACCAATAGAATCTCTTCTTCATTGAGTTCATCTACTTTCGTTGGCCACTTCGATAATAAATTCTTTAAGGAATCATTCTGAATAAGGTTGATATCCCTGGATGTAAAGTAGTTATCCGTGTTTGAGTTAAACGTAGGCGTATAAAGCGTTGTCTTCAGATGCTTCACAATAG
This sequence comes from Flavobacteriaceae bacterium, assembly GCA_013043005.1. GTDB lineage: Bacteria > Bacteroidota > Bacteroidia > Flavobacteriales > Flavobacteriaceae > Site-B1. The sequence goes on from JABDOZ010000034.1 coordinate 2,813, forward strand.
AATCCCGGGATGGTATTGAATTGTTATCTATGGCGTTCAATAGAAATTTTGATGACTTTATGACGGCATTCCTCATTATCATTTTGTTGTCTAGCTGCTCTAGATTAGCTTTGAACTCTTCATTTAACTGATGTAAAAGAACAACTTCTTTATTCCTCATTTTTTTTAACTCATTCCAATTATTTATCTGCA
>JABDOZ010000036.1 GCA_013043005.1 Flavobacteriaceae bacterium
TTGGCAGACACCAATGGTGATAGTGTAGTAGGCGGCTTAGGCGATACGATCACGTATAGTTTTGTAGTAAGCAATACGGGCAATGTGACCCTCAGCAATATAGTAGTGACGGATGCGACGGCAACGGTAGCAGGCGGACCACTGGCAAGTTTAGCGGTAGGCGCGAGTGATTCGACGACCTTCAGTGCGACCTATGTGATCACGCAGGCGGATATCGATGCTGGTAATGTGACCAATACGGCGGTAGCCACCGGTGATGACACCAATGGCAATCCGGTGAGTGATGATTCGGATGATCCGACCGATCCTACGGATGTGGATCCGGACGGTGATGGTGATCCGGACGATCCGACGGTTACGGGCTTGACCCAGACGCCAGACATTACACTAACTAAAACGGCCAGTATTTCTAATTCAAGTGACGTAGGAGCCATTATTACTTATACTTTTTCCGTTGAGAACACAGGAAATGTAACAATTACTAATTTGATCATAGATGATATTCTTACGAATTCATTTGGATTAATTGTGACACCAAGTACATTAGCACCAAATGAAATTGGAATAGCAACGGCAACATACATTGTTACTCAAAATGATATGGATTTAGGATATATAGATAATAGTGCTAATGCAATTGGAGATAGTCCTAATGGGTCAGGTGATGTTTCTGATGTTTCCGATGCAGGTGATGAGTTTACAGAAACGCCTGATGGAGCAGACAACACAAATGGTGATCCAACAGATGACCCTACTGTTGTTCTGTTGAGTCAAAAACCGGAAATTACGTTAACAAAAACTGCAGTTGTAGGAGGTGCTGGTGGATCTATTGGAGATGTTGTTACATATACATTTACTTTAGAAAATACTGGTAATGTCACAGTGTATAATATTACTCTTGATGACGCATTTTTAAATGCATCTGGAGTATTGATCTCGCCAAGTGATTTACTTCCAGGAGAAATTGGAACAGCAACATTAACTCATATTATTACTATAGAAGATGTTAGCTTGGGTTATATTGAAAACTCTGCCATAGCTTCAGGATTTGATTTGAATGGTGATGATGTTTCTGATGTTTCCGATGCAGGTGATGAGTTTACAGAAACGCCTGATGGAGAAGACAACACTAATGGTGATCCAACTGATGACCCTACTGTGATATTGTTGATACCTGAAGATGAAGAAATTATTATTTATGATGCCATTTCACCAGATGATGGTGATGGAATTAATGATGTTTTCACAATAGCAGGACTTCAAAACTTCCCTGATAACAACCTTAAGATATATAATAGATGGGGAGTGTTGGTTTTTGAAAACGATGCCTATCATTTAGGACCATTCTTTGATGGAACTTCTAATGGACGAGTTACAATAACAAAAGAAGAAAAGTTACCATCAGGAGTTTACTACTATGTTTTAACATATGTTAGTAGTAATGAAGTAAAAAGTAAAGCAGGACCATTATACATAAACAGATAATATACATTTTAAAAAATCTGTGAGTATAAAAACTCCCAGATTAAATAAATTTTTATGATGAAAAAAATATTTATTTTAATTATACTTTTTGTAATGTTCAATTCAACAAGTTTTGGGCAACAAGATGCACAGTACACTCAATATATGTATAATACAATTAGTGTGAATCCTGGATATGCAGGTTCTAGAGATGTATTTAGTATGACTGGTTTATATAGAACTCAATGGGTAGGTCTTGAGGGAGCTCCTAAAACTATGACTTTCTCAGGCCATACACCTTTGCGAAATAATAAATTAGGGTTAGGTGTTTCATTGGTGAGAGATCAGATTTGGATTCAGGATGAAACCTATTTGGATATCGATTTTTCATATACGATAAACACTTCAGATACTGGTCAACTGGCCTTTGGAATAAAAGCAGGAGCTCATTTATTAAATATTGATTTTAGGAAAACCAATCCAGAAAATCCAACTGACGATGACTTTGATCTGTCAAATAATGTAGATAATAAATTTTCTCCTAACGTAGGCTTTGGAATTTATTATCATACTGATAGGTTCTATCTTGGATATTCAGCTCCAACATTGTTAAGAACTAAATACTATGACAATGATGTAAACTCTGTTTCCTACCTCGCTAAAGATAGAGTTAATCACTATTTGATCGCAGGTTATGTATTTGATTTGAGTGCTGACTTAAAATTAAAACCAGCTGTTTTATTAAAGGCAGTTCAAGGTGCTCCGCTTCAAGCAGATTTATCTGGTAATTTATTACTCAATGATAAATTAACATTAGGACTTGCTTATCGCTGGGATGCGGCATTAAGCGGACTTATAAGCTTTCAAATATCAGAAGGATTGATGATTGGCTATGCCTATGATTGGGAAACCACAGAATTAAATAATTACAACAGTGGCTCTCATGAGATTATTTTAAGATACGAATTAAGATCGAGCAGAGGCGGAATTATTTCTCCTCGATTCTTTTAAAATTGATAAACCTATAGTATGAGATTTATAAAAATTATATTAACATTTAGTGTTTTATTGCTAACGAGTAATGCAATTATCTCGCAAAGTAAATTAGTAGAAAAAGGTAATAAGTTTTTTGAAAGGTATGCGTATGATAACTCAATTAAAACATATTTAAAAGCTATTGAGAATGACGAAAAATCTTCTGAGATTTATGCAAATTTGGCTGATAGCTATTACCATAATGCAGATATGGAAAACGCTGCTCTTTGGTACAAACAATTAATGGATTTTGATCTTCCTAAGGTTAAAGGTGAATATTATTTCAGATATTCTCAGGCTTTAAAAACTCTAGGAGAATATTCTAAGGCGGATCTTTGGCTTGAACGTTTGGCAGATTTAAATGCAGATGATTCCAGAGCAATGTCGCTAAAATATGACCCGGATTATTTAGAAAAAATTGAAGCCTTATCGAATCGATATAGTATAAAAACAGTGAGTATAAATTCTTCTCAATCTGATTTTGCAGCAGGTTTTGATAATGATAGAGGAGTTATTTTTTCATCTGCTCGTGATACTGGTGTTGCCAGAAAAATTACACATAGGTGGACAGGATTACCTTTTTTACAATTATATAACGCTAGAATATCCGATGAAGGTAACTTAGTAGAAGCTGTTAAACTTGATGGAGATTTTAATAAAAAATATAATGAATCAAGTGTTGCTATTACCAATGACGGTGGTACAATGTATTTTACTCGAAATAGTTTTAATAAAGGTTACCAAAAGGATAAAACTGGAATAATTAGGTTAAAGTTGTATAGAGCTTACAAAAGCGGAAATTATTGGACTGATATCACAGAATTGCCATTTAATAGCACTGAATACTCTACAGCTCACCCTGCGCTGTCTCAAGATAATTCAAAATTATATTTTGCGTCTGATATGCCGGGAACTAATGGATTAAGTGATATTTATGTTGTTGATCTTAATTCTGATGGTTCATTTAGTGAGCCAATTAATTTAGGACCTCAAATTAATACTGAAGGCCGAGATACTTTTCCTTTTGTAAGTAAAAATGGTGATTTATATTTTGCATCAGACGGACATTTAGGTCTTGGCGGCTTAGATGTATTTGTGTGTAAAGATTTAAAAAGTCCTGGAAAAGATAATATATTCAATATTGGAAAACCTATTAACAGTACAAAAGATGATTTTGCATTTATAATTGATGACGAAACTGCTAATGGATACTTTACGTCAAATAGAGATGGAGGAGTTGGAAGTGATGATATTTATAAATTAATTCAGATTAAACCTATAGAAATTCCTTGTGAATTTGAGCTTAATGGGATAGTCACTAATAAGAAAACCGGAGATTTTATTCCTAATGCAAGTATTGTAATCAATAATATTGCATCCGAATCAATAAAAGAACTAAAATCTGATGCTAATGGTGAGTTCAGTTTAGTTCTAGATTGCAATGTTGAATCTTATATTGCAATTGGAACTAAAGAATCCTTCACTCAGGATACAGAATCTTTTACTATTGATAAAGAGAAATCACTAGTTAGAATAAATCTTGAACTAGAACCTAAGACAGAATTGATCGCAGTAGGACGAGATTTATCTAAAGATTTAAATATAAATCCAATTTATTTTGATTTTGACAAATCATTTATTCGAGCAGATGCCAGAGTGGAACTGGAAAAGGTCATTGATTACATGAATGAATACCCATCAATTAAAATTGATGTAAGATCTCATACAGATAGTCGAGCTCCAGATGATTATAATATAGCTCTTTCACAACGAAGAAATAAATCGACTAGAGCGTATTTGGTTAAAAAAGGAATTAGTCCAAGCAGATTGAGTGGCAGAGGATATGGAGAAACTCAGCTTGTTAACAAGTGTAGAAATGATGTTAAGTGTTCAAAAGAACAGCATCAACTTAACAGAAGAAGTGAGTTTATAGTGATAGAAAATTAATAACTTAAAAAATAAGAATTAAAACGCTCTCAATTTGAGGGCGTTTTGTTTTTGTTAACAGTAGAGTCATCCTAAATTGTTAAATTTGTGCAATATTGATCAAGCTATGAATGAAGAAAAAGTTATTCTGGTTAATGAAAAAGACGAGCAAATTGGGCTGATGCCAAAATTAGAAGCTCATGAAAAGGCAGTTCTTCACAGGGCTTTTTCAGTTTTTATTTTTAACGATAAAAACGAATTAATGCTCCAACAACGTGCATTAAATAAGTATCATTCTCCAGGTTTATGGACAAATACTTGTTGCAGTCATCAACGAAATAGTGAATCCAATTTAGAAGCAGGTAAAAGACGACTACAGGAAGAAATGGGATTTATAACTGAATTGACAGAAGCGACTTCTTTTATTTACAAAGCACCTTTTGACAATGGTTTAACAGAACATGAATACGACCATATTATGATTGGTAATTTTAATGCAATACCTAATATAAATAAGAGTGAAGTAGCATCCTGGAAATGGATGCCTTTAGAATCAATAAAAGAAGATATTAAAATACAACCTGATGTATATACGGAATGGTTTAAAATTATATTTGATAAATTTTATGACCACATTAATGTAAGAAAGAATGAAGGTAACAGTAAGTAGGAAAGCACATTTTAATGCAGCACATAGACTTTATAGAAAGGATTGGAGTCACGAAAAGAATGAGGAAATTTTTGGATTATGCAACAACCCTAACTTTCATGGTCACAATTATGAGTTAATTGTAAGCGTTACAGGTGAAATAGATCAAGAAACTGGTTATGTCATTGATATGAAGATTTTAAAAGATATCATAAAATTTGAAGTAGAAGATACTTTTGATCATAAAAATTTGAATATTGAAGTGCCAGAGTTTAAAGAATTGAATCCTACAGCAGAAAACATAGTAGTAGTCATTTATAATAAGCTAAAACCAAAATTAAGTAGTCATTTAGATTTGGAAGTTGTGCTTTACGAAACACCAAGAAATTTTGTAAAATATTCAGGAGAGTAGTCTATGACAGACCAATTATACCCATTAAAATTTAAACCAATCCTGAAAGAACGAATCTGGGGTGGAACCAAATTACAGTCTTTCCTGAAAAAGAAAACCAATTCAAATTCAATAGGTGAAAGTTGGGAAATAAGTGATGTTGAAGGCACAACTTCAATTGTTTGTAATGGAAAACTAGAAGGAACTTCTTTAAAAGATCTCCAACGGCAATTTAAAGGTGATTTAGTTGGAATGAAAAATCACAATACATTTCAAAATAGATTCCCATTATTAATAAAGTTTATTGATGCCAAACACGATCTTTCAATTCAATTACATCCTAATGATGCATTGGCTGCTAAGCGCCATAATTCTTTTGGGAAAACTGAAATGTGGTACGTCATGCAGGCAGATAAGGATGCCAATTTAATTGTAGACTTTAATCAGGAAATGAATAAGGATAAATATCTTCACCATTTGAATAACAAGAGCCTCCCTAATGTTCTTAATTTTGAAAAGGTCAAAGAAGGTGATACGTATTTTATTGAAGTTGGACGTGTGCATGCCATTGGTGCTGGAGTATTTCTTGCAGAAATACAGCAAACCAGCGATATTACTTACCGGGTTTACGATTGGGACAGAGTAGATAAAGAAGGTAAAACTAGGGAGTTGCATAATGATTTGGCATTAGACGCAATTAATTTTGATCTGGCAGATAACTATAAAGTTAAATATAGTAAAAAGGACAATGTTTCTAACAGAATGGTTACTTGTCCTTATTTTACTACTAATTATATCGAAGTAAATAAAGACATAAATAAAACAAATGATCACGATTCGTTTGTGGTCTACATATGTGTTGATGGATCGGCATCTATTAAGACAGAAGATTATTCTGAAATGATCAGAAAAGGAGAAACGCTTTTATTACCTGCATCGATCAAAAACTATTCTATAAATTCAAATAGTGCTAAATTACTAGAAGTTTATATTTAAAAATCTTAATTTTATCTACAAATAAATTAACAAATTATGGCAAACAAAAGAGACTTGAAAAAAGATATAAATTATGTTTTAGGTGATATAATTGAAGCGGTTTATGTTTGGGAATTGAGTAATCCTGGTAAGGATACCAAAAAAAGTGAAACCATCATAGATGAAGCTATAAATGTATTTGATGATTTGATTGTAAAGGTAAACGATAGATCTGTAGAAAACAAAAAAGCACATTTTAAATCCATAAATCAAGAATTAGAAAAAAAGGGTCGTGCCTTAATTGATAAAATAAATAAATTATAGCAAAAATGCTTCACTTAAGTGAAACATTTTTTTATTCGGTCGTTTCTTTTAATTTGACGTCTTCTATAAATTTTTTAAGTTCTAATCCGTATTTAGAGTTTAAAACTTTATCATCTAAATTGTTATAAATGGTGTCCAAAGCTTTAATGTTAGCATTATAAAGATCAGATAACACGATATATGGAGTAGCCTCACTATCTAAATGATTCATAGTAAAATTTAGTGCGTATTTAAATCGACTTTTATTATATCTATCCATAACTCCTCTTAAGGAATCAGCCAAAACATCATTTTGGGCTTTCTGGGCTTCAAAATTAGCTTTTATCAGATCAAGAGACTTATTATTAAATTGTTTGATCATTTTGTTATACTCAGTCAAAACCTCTTGCTGATCAGAACCATTTATTTTGGCATCAATAACAAAATTCTTGAGAGTCGTATTCACTTCTGTTGTACCCTTATCTGCAAAAAATGAAAGCCTGTTTTCTGTGTTGTCATTTTTATCGAGATATAAGTAATACATTTCCGGAGTTACGAGTTCACTGTGTAATTCAAAGTTTGAATCACCTAATATAGTTACCGAATCCAAAGCAATTAAAGTTGTATCACTGACTCTTTGTAAATATATAGTTCCTTTTTTCAAACCTTTAACAGTTCCTGTTACCGTTAGATCATGCTCTTTTTTTCCACATGAAAAGGCTAATAACAGTAACAGAAGAATTGACATTTTTTTCATTGAATAGTTCAATTTTTTAAGAGTGTAAATATCTTATAAATTTCAATTAAAAACTAACTTGCTGCTGCCATTTGCATTAAAATTGTGCAAGCGATAGCAGCAATAGTACCAATGGCATACCCAAAAACGGCCAAAAGAACACCTACGGTAGCTAAAGAAGGATGAAAAGCAGATGCTACTATTGGTGCAGAAGCTGCTCCACCTACGTTCGCTTGACTTCCAACTGCTAAAAAGAAATAAGGAGCTTTTACAAGTTTTGCAACTAGAATTAATAAGCCTGCGTGAATACTCATCCATACAACTCCAATTCCTATTAAACCAAGGTTATCAAAAATTAAGGTTAGATCCATTTTCATTCCTATAGATGCAACCAAAATATAGATAAAAACACTTCCAAATTTACTGGCACCAGCTCCTTCGTAATTCTTTGCCTTTGTAAATGACAATAAAATCGCTACAATCGTAGAAAGACTAATTAACCAGAAGAATTTAGATCCTAAAAATGTGAAGATATTTCTTGTAGTCGGATTTTCAATTGCAGCAACTAAATCATTAAAAATTGGAGCTATAAATCCTGAGCATAAATGAGCGAAACTTACTGTTCCAAAAGCTATCCCTGCAATTATCATTAGATCAGTTAAGGATGGATTTCGTTTTACCTGTTCAGAGAAGGCGGTAACCTTTTCTTTTAATTCTTCAATAGCTGTGGTATCTGCTCCTAACCAACTGTCAATTTTCTTGGATTTTCCAATGCCTATTAATATTATAGCCATCCAGATATTGGCAACGACAATGTCTACAAATACCATTCCTCCATATAGTTTTTGGTTATAACCATATATTTCCAGCATTGCGGTTTGATTTGCTCCTCCACCTATCCAGCTCCCTGCAAGTGTTGATAAGCCTCTCCAGACTGCATCAGGCCCAACACCTCCTACTGTTTCAGGAGAGAAAGATGAGATAATTAGAATTGCTATTGGTCCTCCAATTAAAATTCCAATAGTTCCGGTAAAGAACATAATCAAAGCTTTCCAACCTAAATTAAAAACGGCTTTTAAGTCGATGCTCAAGGTCATTAAAACTAATGCAGCTGGTAACAAATAACGACTGGATACGTAATATAAATTTGTACTATGTTCAATAATTTCCCCTTTTTCATTTGTAGTTTCCCACTCTGGAGCTATTAATCCAATGGTAGTGAATACAGCTGGAACCATATAAGCCACAAATAATCCTGGAACTATTTTGTAGAATTTAGGCCAAAATCCTGTTTTAATAGATTCGGTATAAAATATCAATCCTAAAGCTAACATGAGTAGACCGAAGACAATGGTATCGTTGGTAAAAAGAGGTGCGTTATTCATAGTCAAATTTTGAAACCGCAAAGTACCAAAATTTAAAGCATTAAAAAAGCGACTTTTTTAGAGTCGCTTTTTATTTAGTCTTCTTTTTTTTTGGGATTTCTTTTGGCTTGTTTTAAATATTGCATGAGCATCCACTCAATTTGCCCATTAGTACTCCTGAATTCATCAGCAGCCCATTTCTCGATTGCTTTTAACATATCTTCATTTATACGTAATGCAAATGCTTTCTTTTTTGCCATAATCAAATTTTAATACAATTTCTTGTATTTCTTATCTGTATTTTTCTCTTTCGAATACTACATTTAAAATTCCATGTTGGTGTGTATTAATACTATGTAAACTCCAACCTTCTTTTGCATTCATATTAAGAAATTCCTCCATTTTTTTGGCCGTATCTTTCCATCCTAATTTTGGTTTAAGTACTCTATATTCTTTCATAATTAAGTTTAATTAATTCATTTACTTTTCTGGGTGTTCTTTAAGAAATACCAATGCTATTACAACTCCAATTATACTTCCAATAATAGAACCGTAAGCTGTTCCAAGTGCTACTTGAGATATAATTGCTCCTATAGTTACACCAATACTTGAACCCATGGCGGTTCCAATTGCTATGCTATATATTTGATTTTTATTCATTCTATTGATTTAACGTCCCTGTATTTAATACAGGAGCTGCATCTTTATCACCACAGAGAATAACCATTAAGTTACTTACCATAGCAGCTTTTCGTTCTTCGTCAAGATCGACTATCTCTTTTTTACCTAATTCTTCCAAAGCCATTTCAACCATGCTTACTGCACCTTCAACAATTTTATGTCTGGCTGCTACTATAGCAGTTGCTTGTTGGCGCTTCAACATAGCGTTGGCTATTTCCTGTGCATACGCCAAATAACCAATTCTAGCTTCTAATACTTCTATACCAGCAATCTTTAAGCGCTCTTCAATTTCTTTTTCTAATGCCTCACTTACTTCGTTTACACTGGAACGAAGTGTAATATCTTCTTGATGACCTTCATCGGCAAAATTATCATAGGGATACATACTGGCTAATTTTCTAACTGCTGCATCCGTTTGTACTCGTACAAAATTTTCAAAATTATCAACATCAAATGCAGCTTTATACGTGTTATATACTCTCCAAACCAGAATAGTACTAATCATAACTGGATTACCTAATTTATCGTTAACTTTTAGTCGTTCACTATCAAAATTACTGGCACGTAGAGAAATCTTCTTTTTAGTATAAAAAGGATTAACCCAATAAAACCCATTTTTCTTCACTGTACCTATGTATTTACCAAAAAGCAACAGGACTCGGGAATTATTTGGCTGTACCATGATAAAACCTATTAACATTAGAATTACTAATGGTAAAAACAGTAAATATTCGGGCTGAACTGTTGTAATAGTAAAGTAAGCAATCCCAAATATAAGAGCTAAAACTACGACTAACATAATATAGCCATTAATAGGAACAATAATTTTTTCTTCTTTCATGATATATAATTTAAAATGATATTAAAATGATATCATAAAGATATATAGTAATTTTTTAATTTCCAAATATTTCATGAAAAATATTTTGGCATGATGATTGCTTTATATTAATTGTAATTGTCTATGCAGATAATAGTTAAGGAGTGATTACCTTAGTTTTAGGAGTAGCAATTACGTTGGTTGGTTAGTTAAAAAAGCATCTCGAGAGAGATGCTTTTTTTGTATGATAAAATGTGGTACAATATTATTTTATAAATGAAATAATTGCAGGTACCAACTCTTTTGATAATTCCCGATGGGGTTCGTTATAAGCTTTGGTGTTCTCTAAATTGTCACCCTCAATGGGAACTAATACGTGGTTCATTTTTTCAATGATAACCAATTCAGAACTTGGGTTGCCTTCTTTTAACAGGCTTGCATAATTAACAGGTACTTGAATATCCTTGGTACCGTTTATTATTAATACAGGAATTTTTAAATCTTTTATGATGGCTTTCGGATCGTATTGCATCCAATTCATTATAAAGGGTTGTAACTCCATTTTAAAAAGTGATGCGAGAGCAGGAGGGTAGTCTTCTGTTGTAATACCTTCTTTTAAACTTTTAAAAACTTTTTTGGTATCCTCAATAAACATGGGAGCCGTATTTGAAATTTGTTCTGTGATTACCAAATCAACAGTTTTACCTAATCCAGCTATAGATATAAATCCATCAGCTTGTTCCTTTGCAGCCAGCATTCCTACCAAACTACCTTGACTATGGCCCAACATATAAATTCGTTTGAATTCTTTTTTGCTTTTAAAGTACTCCAAAACAGTTTTAGCATCGGTTACAAAATCATCAAACATGGTATTTTCATCCACATTCCCATCCCTTATTTGTTTCACAACACGCTTATCATATCTAAATGTTGCAATTCCATTGTTTGTTAGTCCTTCGGCTAACTTTTTTAAAGAGTTATTTTTAATAAAATTCTGGTTTCCATCTCTATTCGTTGGTCCGGAACCTGGAATAATAATTACCAGATTTGGCTTTCTTACTTCAACTGGAACTAATAAAGTGCCGTCTACATGGATATTGATATTTACATTAGATTCTGTAAATGTTTCTTCTTGTGAAAAACTAGATAAACAAGTAATAAGAAAAAGAAAAGAAATTTTAAGTTTCATAGATTGAAGATTTATATATTATCTGCAAATTTGATGCTTATTTTTTGTAAATGTAACATTAATTCTGACAAAAATATTGCCTTTATTAAGCAAAAACAGCACGAAAAAACTGTTAAAGAAATGTGCATTTCATCGATAAAAACAAATATTTGGTCAAATTATGTTAAAAAAAAGTGCATTTCATCGATTTATAAGTATCGTTTAACGATGATTTAAAAATTATGTTTTATGTTTGATATGTACTAAAAGATATAGTTTTTAGTTCAATGGATTAATTAATTAATATTTGCCAATGTCTGTTGATATTTAGACCCTAAATCTCACCAACAAAAGCATAGCAAATA
>JABDOZ010000037.1 GCA_013043005.1 Flavobacteriaceae bacterium
CACGAACCTCTGGAATCTTACCTAAATTATTATCAATTGCATTTGCATTTGCGTAATGCGTATTATATGTAACTTTAGAATAGGTTTCCTTAAAATCAATTCCATTTATTGTTGTGTAAACTTTAGGTTTCGAAAATCCATTTGCTTCAGACTTTAATTCTAAAATATTTGTTCCGTTAAAATCCCAATCTGAATTAGATTCTTTTTGGATTTCATACACATCAAAATTATACGTGTTTTGATTTTCATCAAATGGTAATTTAGAATCATTTTCATACTGTTCTTCAACAATACCTAAATCTAATTGAGTTTCTTCTGAAAGAATATTTTTTATTCTAGCAACTTTTAAATTGCTGTAATATGAAATATTCAATCTTCCATCCTTACCATCAGAAACAATAATATTGTCTGCACCAACATCCTGTAATTGTTTTTTTACAATGGCAACAGCATTTTGAGTTTCATCAGATGATGCATCATCAGCAAATTGTAATACAATTTGTTGATTAGGGACAGAAATTTGATGTTGCCCTACACCTAAAAAAGTGAGGATAATTATTAAAGCACCTATGTACCATTTCAATTTCACACGACTACATTTTAAAATTCTTTTAAAATAATTTAATTATAAAATTGAGAACGTGTGTAACCACTTCGTTCTCACATTATAAATCTTTAATAACTGCTATAAAATATATTTAAATTTATAATGTTCGTTTCATCCGCCAAATATAAAAAAATAAAGACTGTATTTCTACAGTCTTTATATATAATCGATGTAAATAATTAATCTTTATTATTATAATAGACCATTAACAACTTTTACCGCTTCAGCGCTTTTTGCCATATGTGCTTTTTCAGAGTCGCTTAAATCTAATTTAACGATTTCTTCAATTCCGTTTCTGCCTATAATTACCGGAACACCAATGCAAAGATCGTTTAATCCATATTCTCCATCTAACAAGGTAGAACATGGGAAAATTTTCTTAAGATCACATGCAATTGCCTGAACCATTGCAGATACAGCAGCTCCTGGAGCATACCAGGCAGAAGTTCCTAATAATTTAGTTAGAGTTGCACCACCAACTTTAGTGTCTTCAGCAACTTGCACTAATCTGTCATCTGACAAAAATTCAGATACTTTTATACTGTTTCTGGTAGCATGAGAAGTTAAAGGAATCATTCCAGTATCACTGTGCATTCCTAGCACCATTCCGTCTACATCACTTATAGGTGCATCTAAGGCCTCTGCTAATCTGTATTTAAAACGAGCAGAATCTAAAGCGCCTCCCATTCCTATGATTTTGTTTTTTGGTAAACCTGTTGATTTATGAGCTAAGTACGTCATAGTATCCATCGGGTTACTAACAACAATAAGGATTGTATCAGGTGAATGTTTTATTAAATTTTCTGATACATCTTTAACAATTCCTGCATTGATTCCAATTAATTCTTCACGTGTCATTCCAGGTTTACGAGGAATTCCAGATGTAATGACACAAATATCACTTTTTGCTGTTTTAGAATAATCTCCAGTTGTTCCTGTTATTTTTGTGTCGAAACCATTCAAAGACGCACATTGCATTAGGTCCATTGCCTTACCTTCTGCATATCCTTCTTTAATGTCTAATAATACTACCTCTGAAGCAAAATCTTTAATTGCTATGTATTCTGCGCAACTTGCACCAACGGCTCCCGCACCTACTACTGTTACTTTCATTTTATGATTTTTTTAGTGTTGTTTAATTGGTGCAAAATTACTAATAATAATCGCTTTGAAATAAAAAAAGCATATGATTTTTATCATATGCGTTTCCATTTTACTAAAGTTCTTAAATTATCTAAAACTAAAAGCTATACCTGCTGTAATCGTGTTATATTCTTGTATGGTATATTCACCGAATATTTTAAAGAAAGCAATATTTATTCTTGTTCCTAAACTCGCTCTAACACCATTGGTATTAAAATCTAAATTAATAGGATCACTAACCGTTTCGGTAGAAGTAGTGACTACATTTCCAGAACTATCCTGAATTTCATATTCCAATTCATAATCACCTTTCAGCTTGGCAGTTGCTTTCCCACTATTATATCCAATACCACCATATATAGTTATGATTTTAAAATCTAATGATGCCAGGGCCTGTATTGTATATGCATCCATTTTAAATTCAGCTTCACCATTTGTTACACTTACATCATCTGCATTAGAATCGTCTTCAATTAAGTAAGTGACTTTCATATTTGTAAACGCTCCTAGAATGGATACGCTTAACGGTAATTTATCAATTGGCCCCAAATATTGAGTGAGGTCATGTTGCAAGCCTAATCCAAGTAAACTGGCCTCCACCTGATCATCATAGTTTAAGGTTGGAACCATTCTTACTTTAAGATCCGTCTTAAATGGAAGTCCCAATCCTGCCTGTACCATTGGAGCAGGAACCGCATTTAATGGTAAATCATCTGCTATTCCACCTGGCATTTCAAAACTTCCGACCTTGTATAAATCACTTCCAATTGGAACACTAACATCTATTGTTGTTTCAGAATCCTCTTCACTCATAATTGTCGGCAAAGTTGTTTCGCCATTTTTCGGTTCCAGATATTGATATTCTGATTGATTAAAGTCGAAAAACTGATCTGCGCTAGGAACTATAGCAAGATTAGCATTGATCGTGATATCAAATCCAAATTTTTTGTGAGTTTTTGCTGTTGTGTACCAGCCAGCATTCATATCATATAACAATCCTTTAATGACGGGATTGATATAACTTTCAGTAATTTTACTGGCATCATCAGCAGCAATTAAAATACTTTCTAATTCTTGTGATTTGATAGAATTTGCCATAATCAAGAATGACAAAAGGAGCAGTAGATTTTTCATAATTTGAAATGTAGGTTAAACTTCAAAATTACAAAAAAATTATCAAAAAGTTATTTAATCGGTAAATATATACGTTTAATCGATGAAATGCCTATTGATATTCCAATAATAAAACTAAATACTATATCGTATAATTAAATATTAATCAGTTTCCTAATCTAAAAACCAGCCCACCACTAAATCCTGCAATAATTGTTGAGCTTTGCACTCCTACACCGCTTGAAAACCCTCCTGTTCCACCACCAATGTAAAAACCGCCCCATTCAACTGGAAATAATTAATAAAACTAAAAATGAACAGAGGTATTACCTTGTAAGACTATAAATTATAATTTAACCCAAAAATAAGATTGGTATACTTTCCGAAAGTAAGCATGGTATTAATTGAAAAATCATCGATTCTGTAATCAATTCCAAGATCTGCTTTAAAATTAGATATACTTTCATTTAAAGTACCTAGTGCCTGATTCAGGGTGTTTATTACCAGAGAACCTTTCCCACCAACTTTATAATCAAATTTACTTGAAGTAATTCCAACTGCAGAGGAGAAATTAAACCTATCAATTTGCTTTGATGCAACAACATTAAACATAAAAGATTGGCCATCTACTATCACAGAACTTAACTCGCCTATAGGAAGACTAACAGGAGTAAATTTATCACCAACTGTATAAAAAGAATAGGTAACCAATCCTGCGAGACTAAAAGAAGAATCATTGAGGCTTGGAATCCATTGTGATAAATTATGTTGAAGACCAAAACCCAAAACTTGGTAGTAGGTTTTATTGATCTGGATCTTTGGTGAGAATCTACTAACTAAAGTTGTTCCTTTCCACAGACCCAAACTAGCCTGGATTTGAGCATGTTTAATATAAGATTCATCAATACCTTGAGGGGAGTCAAATTCGAACGTATCGTCACCTAATATACCTTCTAAAACAACAATGTTTTTGCCACCTAAAGCTGTAGGTGTTAGAGCAGTTGTTTCAGTTCCCTTGATTGATAAATTTTGAAGATTAGCCTGGTCTATTAAAAAGCTTTTTGAATTGTTGGGAATAAATAAAAAGTTCCCTTGCAGAGAAACCTCCAAATCCCAAAGATCCTTTTTCTTAGCACTTGTATACCATCCTCCAGAAAATTGATAAACCGAAGCATCTGCAGCAGGTGATACATATTTATCGGCTAAATAAACCAAATCTCCAGCAATAGCACTCACATCATCAAATTGAGCATATGCTATCGCTGAATAAAAAAATAAGAAATACTTTAGTTTATGCGTCAATATTCGCATAAACCGCATTTTTCTCTATAAATTCTCTTCTAGGTGGAACATCGTCTCCCATTAGCATGGAGAATATTCTATCTGCTTCAGAGCCATTGTCAATTTGTACTTTTCTAAGAGTTCTGAATTCCGGATTCATGGTTGTGTCCCAAAGTTGTTCGGCATTCATTTCTCCCAGACCTTTATAACGTTGTATACTGGCTCCTCCCATACTTTCAACTATTTCATCACGCTCCTTATCACTCCAGGCATATTGCTTTTTTGCTCCCTTCTTAATAAGATACAATGGTGGAGTTGCAATATAGATATGACCGTTCTCAATCAATTCCTTCATATATCTAAAGAAGAATGTTAAAATAAGCGTGGCAATATGACTACCATCAATATCGGCATCACACATGATAACTACTTTATGATATCTTAACTTAGATAAGTTAAGTGCTTTGCTATCCTCCTCGGTTCCTATTGTTACTCCAAGCGCCGTAAAGATATTCTTGATCTCTTCGTTCTCAAACACTTTATGCTGCATGGCTTTTTCAACATTCAGGATCTTACCTCTCAATGGTAAAATAGCTTGAAATTCACGATCTCTTCCTTGTTTTGCTGTTCCACCTGCAGAATCTCCCTCAACCAAGAACACCTCGCATTTTGCAGGATCCTCTTCTGAACAGTCACTTAATTTACCTGGCAAACCACCCAAACTCATAACGGTTTTTCTCTGTACCATTTCACGAGCCTTTTGGGCAGCATGTCTGGCTTGAGCAGCCAATATGACCTTCTGTACAATGATCTTGGCATCATCGGGATGTTCTTCCAGATAATCAGTCAACATTTCTGAAACGGCCTGACTTACCGAAGAAGATACTTCTCGGTTTCCTAATTTGGTCTTGGTCTGTCCTTCAAACTGTGGTTCCTGAACTTTTACAGAAATTATTGCGGTTAATCCTTCCCTGAAATCATCACCGGCAATATCGAACTTTAACTTATCTGTCATTCCTGAAGAATCTGCATATTTCTTAAGAGTATGTGTTAAACCACGTCTGAATCCTGTTAAGTGAGTTCCACCTTCATGTGTATTGATATTATTGACATATGAATGTAAATTTTCTGCATACGATGTGTTATAGATCATAGCGACCTCAACAGGAACGCCATTCTTTTCACCTTCAAACGCAATAACATCCCTCATCAACGGTTCTCTGTTACCGTCAAGAAATTGTACGAATTCTGTTAATCCTTTTTCCGAATAGAAAGTTTCTCCGTCAAATTCTCCTTCATCTGTCTTATGACGTTTATCTAAAAGTGTTATTGTAATTCCTTTGTTTAAGAAAGCCAACTCACGCAATCTACTTGCTAAAGTATCATAATTATATTCAATTTCTGTTTGGGTAAAAATAACCGGATCCGCTCTAAATGTAACAACCGTTCCCCTTTCATTAGATTCTCCAACAACTTTTACCGGGTATAATGATTTACCTCGCTCATATTCTTGTTCCCAAACTTTTCCTTCTCTGTAAACTGTAGCTTTTAAGTGTTCTGACAAGGCATTAACACAACTAACACCAACTCCGTGCAAACCACCTGAAACTTTATAAGAGTCTTTATCGAATTTTCCTCCTGCACCAATTTTAGTCATTACAACTTCTAATGCGGAAACTCCTTCTTTTTTATGGATACCAACCGGAATACCACGACCATTATCTCTAGTAGTTATAGAATTGTCCTCATTAATTATAACATCTATTTGATCACAATGTCCAGCCAAAGCTTCATCAATTGAATTATCTATTACTTCATAAACTAAATGATGTAATCCTCTTGTACCGACATCACCTATATACATAGATGGACGCATTCGTACATGCTCCATTCCTTCCAATGCCTGAATACTATCTTCTGAATATTGATCTTTCTTTATTTCGTCACTCATAATTATTATCCTTATTTAATTTATTTTGAGTTTAATTCATACAAAAAAATGACACATAAAGTATCATTTTCTAATACAAACAAATATACGAAATGGGAAGGTGATATTTTCGGTTTTTAGATGCTAAACAAGATATTTATTAACAATTGTTAATTATGTGAAAGTCTGTTAAATGAGCTAAAAAGTGCCTTAAATTAGATTTTGACTATTTTTTTTGCCTTTTAAATATACTAAAACAAAAAAAGCTCTCAAACGCGAGATTTCGAAGTCTTAAATTTAAATATATAGCCTGAAAATGGTCTCATTGTTAAAAGTCTTTATCATGAAATTTATTCATTACAAATATTCCTTAAGAAAACTGACCAATATCATTTCAAATACTATTTTATTATTTTAATTTAAGGTCTTTAAAAGTGTACTTTACAAATTTTTGAATCCTAAATTTAGATTCCAAATCTATAATTACAGGGCTTCAAGTGTATAACCATGAAATCTTCTACAAATGGTTGTCATAAGTTTATGATTTTTTTAGTTAAATAAATAGAAAATCCAAGCTTATAAAGGCTTGAACATAATAATAAGTTATTAATCAAATTTAAACCATTAAGCTATGAAGACACTTTTACTTTTACTGTCTATTATTTTTATGACCTTCACTGTTCAGTCACAACCTAAAGTGATTACAGTAGACAACAGGGCTAATTCGGGAGCCGATTACACTGATTTATCTGTAGCAGTAACTAGCGCTACTGTTGGTGATACGATACAAATACACCCATCAGCCACAGCTTACGGAAATATCTCAGTAAACAAAACATTGCATTTGGTAGGTTTGGGTCACAATCCTGCAATTTCTAAGTTTGGTGAAGTAGCCAATGTTGGCAACATCACTTTATCTGGAGATTGTGATAATACTACAATAAGTGGTTTAAGTGTGAATCAAATAAAAACTTCCAATCCTGTAATTGATATAACCGATATATTAATTAAAAACAATAAAATTAATTCTTATGTTATTTGTGCTAACAATACCGCTATTCAAGATTGGATTGTTGAAGGGAATATCTTCGTAACATCCTATGTACAACCTTATGGTGAGGGATGGATCATTAAGAATAATATTTTTGATAATACATCCTATGCGCTTCATAATGCCGACAATACTGATAGTTTCTTGAACAATCTTGTAATCCTTGCAAATGGTAATTTTGCTTATATATGTGCAAATCCTATTGTTAACAATAACATTTTTATTCTAGAAGGAACCACTCAATCGGTTAATCTATATAACTCAGCAATAGATTTCAATTATTGTCTAACTGAAAATCCTGTGGGTTATCCCGTAACGGCATTACCTGGAAGCAACAATTTAGACGACACTAATCCTGGATTCTCCTTCGATTGGGCAAACATTGATGATTACTACAATAACGATTACAATGTATCTGGTTCAGCAGCAAATGCAGGAAGTGACGGAACAGATCTAGGCGTCTTTGGAGCCAATTTTAATTTTGATGTTGATGGTCGTCCAGACGATTATCCATATATGACAAGTTTGGTTATTTCTAACTCATCAGTACCATTAGGACAAAATATCAATGTAACATTTACTGCAGGCAAAAAACAATAATTAAAAAATAATATAATGAAACTCATATACACTATATTATTCTGCTGCTTAATCAACATTGGACATTCGCAGATCACAAAGGCTGAATACTTCATTAACAGTGATCCAGGGACTGAATTGGGTATAGATATTCCGGTGACCCAAGGTTTTGATGTTAACGAAACTTTCTCAATTAACACGACTGGATTACCCCTCGGTATTCATAAATTATTTGTAAGGACAAAAGATATTAATGATGTTTGGTCCTTATTCTTTTACCAAACATTTTTAGTGCATGATTTTATAGATACAACAACACCAACACAAATTGTTGCAGCAGAATATTTCTTTGATACAGATCCAGGAACAGATGATGGCACCGAAATAGCCATAACACCCGGATTTGATATAAACGAAACAATATCAATACTTATCGATGCACCTCTAACTGATGGTATTCATACCCTTTACATCAGGACGAAGGATGTAGATAACAGATGGTCATTATTCTTTAAACAAACCTTTTTGGTTCATACATTTACCAACCCTGTTCAAACTCCGATCAACAAAGCTGAATACTTTATTGATACGGATCCAGGTGTAGGAATGGGAACAGAGTTTAGCATATCCAGCGGATTTACTGTTGATGAAACTATTGCAATTCCAACAACTGGATTAACGGAAGATTATCATTATCTACATATTCGAGTAAGAGATGAAAATGGCGTTTGGTCTTTATATGAAGTAATCGAATTTCTTGTTACGGAAGCGCTTGGAGTTGAGGATGAATTATTGCGATTGACAAAAATCTATCCAGTACCTGCAAGTGATTATATAACCGTAGAATCCGAACAACTTAATATTGAATCTATTTCATTCATGGATATTTATGGTAAAACCATCAAATCAATTGACATTGACAATTCAATAAATACAATAGATATTTCGAATTTCGCTGATGGCATTTACTTCATTTCAATAAGTTCCGATAAGGGAATTTTGAATAAGAAGATTATTATTAAATAACAAAAAAAAAGAAGCTGCTTCGATTTAAAGCAGCTTCTTTTATATTATAACCAATTCTAGTAAGCATCATCATGAACATTAGCCACGGCTCTGCCCGAAGGGTCATTCATGTTCTTGAATGCCTCATCCCATTCCAAAGCAATCTTTGTGCTGCATGCCACAGATGCTTCCTGAGGCACACTTAATGCAGCGGCATCGCTCGGGAAATGCTCAGTGAAAATAGAACGATAGTAGAACTCTTCTTTATTCTGTGGAGTTTGTATTGGGAATCTAAAATGTGCATTAGCCATTTGCTCATCTGTAACTTCCTTTTCAACAATTTCTTTTAAAGTATCTATCCAGCTATAACCAACTCCATCACTAAATTGTTCCTTCTGTCTCCAGGCAACGCTTTCGGGTAACATATCCTCAAATGCTTTACGAACCACCCATTTTTCCATTCGTTCCCCATTGATCATTTTGTCTTGCGGATTAATTCGCATTGCCACATCCATAAATTCTTTATCTAAAAAAGGTACGCGTCCTTCAATTCCCCAAGATGCCAGACTTTTGTTAGCTCTCAAACAATCGTACATATGCAGTTTCTTTAATTTACGAACGGTTTCATCATGAAACTCTTCAGAATTAGGTGCTTTATGGAAATATAAATACCCTCCAAACAATTCGTCTGCACCTTCTCCTGATAATACCATTTTAATTCCCATAGACTTAATAACTCTTGCCATTAGATACATTGGTGTACTGGCTCTAATAGTTGTTATGTCATAGGTTTCAAGATTGTATATTACATCTCTTATCGCATCCAAACCTTCCTGTATTGTAAACTTTATTTCGTGATGGACTGTTCCTATATGATCTGCAACAACCTGAGCGGCTGCCAAGTCAGGAGATCCTTCCAGCCCAACTGAAAAGGAATGTAATTGAGGATACCATGCCGCTTGTGTATCATCAGATTCAACACGCAATTGAGCATATTTTTTTGCCACTGCAGATGTCACTGATGAATCCAAGCCACCTGAAAGTAAAACTCCATAAGGAACATCACTCATCAATTGTCTGTGAACTGCAGCGTCCAGAGCATCTTTAATTTCTTTAATACTGGTTTCATTATCTTTTACAGCTTCATATTCGAACCAATCTCTTTTATACCACCTGACGAATTCTCCATCTTTGCTCGACAGATAGTGTCCAGGTGGGAACAATTCAATCTTTGTACAAACTCCTTCTAAAGCCTTCAATTCTGAAGCCACATAAAAAGTGCCATGTTTATCCCAACCAATATACAATGGAATAATTCCCATGTGGTCTCTGGCTACAAAGTATTCATCTTTGTCAACGTCATAAATTGCAAAGCCAAAGATTCCATTCATATCATCAATAAAATCAACTCCTTTTTTTTGATAAAGGGCCAATATGATCTCACAATCGCTTTCAGTCTGAAAGTTATATTTGCCTTCAAACTGCTTACGTAATTCTCTATGATTATAAATTTCACCATTAGCTGCTAATATTAATTTCTTGTCCTCACTATACAGAGGTTGTTTTCCTGAAGCAGGATCTACAATAGCCAAGCGTTCGTGAGCCAAAATGGCCTTATCATCACTATAAATTCCACTCCAGTCCGGACCACGATGACGAATCTTTTTAGACATTGCCAAAACTTGTGGTCTTAAATCTTCTGATTTCTGCTTTAGATCAAAAGCACATACTATTCCGCACATAATTTCTTTTTAATTTTAGTTGAATAGCCAAAAATGCAAATACCCTTTCAATTTAGAAAGATAAAATACCGTAATGCTTACAATATATAACTATAAAACAATATTCGATATTAATTCAAAATTATTAATATCGATAAACGTCAATTATCTTTAAATCTAAAATTCTAAGGAATATTTAAATATTTGTGAGTCTGCAAGGATACCTTCCATTTTGGATGCTTCATGACATAGTCAACTATCTCTGGCATCACTTTTTCACGTTTACTCCATTCTGGCTGTAAATATAAGATGCATTCGTTATTTACTTCTGAGGCCTGTTCTTCGGCAAACCTAAAGTCATCTTTATTATAAACGATAACCTTAAGTTCATTTGCTTTATTGTAAAGGTCTTGCTTTGGTAATTTTTGTTTTTTAGGCGACAGACATATCCAATCCCATGTTCCAGTCAAATTATATGCGCCTGAAGTCTCTATATGAACCTGTAGTCCTTCTTTTTTTAACTGAAAGGTTAATTCTGTCATATCCCAGGTCAATGGTTCACCACCTGTAACTACAATCGTATCACTATATTTTTTGGCATTTTTAACTATTTTGGCTGTTTCTGTAGGAGGATGTAAATCCGGATTCCAGCTTTCCTTAACATCACACCAATGACAACCAACATCACAACCACCAATTCTTATGAAATAAGCAGCTGTGCCCTTATGGTATCCCTCACCCTGAATCGTATAGAATTCCTCCATTAACGGCAACATTAATCCCTTATCTACTAATTCTTTTACATCATTTTTCATGGGCAACAAAGATACTTAATTAGTCGGAAGACAGAAGAGAGAAGGGCGAAGTTTTTATGAGATTTTCATTAGATCTAGAATTTGTTTTTTGGATTTTGGAATTTCATCTGTTATTTGTCTATTTTTATCAAAAATATAGGAGTATTATGAGTAGACAGGACGAATTCTTTAAACATATAACAGATGGAAACAAAACAAAAGGTGATTTTATAACCTTAGGATCTGCCATATTGGACGAAGAAACCATTAAAGATGCGTTTGTAAAGGTTCCTTTAAAGACCATGAACAGGCATGGATTAATCGCTGGTGCGACAGGAACAGGAAAAACCAAGACGCTTCAAGTCTTAGCCGAAAATTTAAGTGACAAAGGAATTCCAGTATTGCTAATGGATATAAAAGGAGATCTCAGCGGATTGGCACAACCAAGCCCTGGGCATCCTAAAATTGACGAACGGATGGAGAAGATTGGTTTACCTTTTGAGGCAAAAGGTTTTCCGGTTGAGATCATGTCAATTTCTGAACAAGATGGTGTAAGACTGAGAGCAACTGTAATTGAATTTGGACCTGTTTTACTCTCAAGAATTTTAGATCTTTCAAATGCACAATCCGGAGTTGTTTCAGTCATTTTTAAATACTGTGATGATAACAAACTACCACTTTTAGATCTAAAGGATTTCAAGAAAATATTACAGTACTGCACCCAGGAAGGTAAAAAAGAATTTGAACAAGCCTATGGTCGTATTTCAACAGCGTCCACTGGAGCTATTTTGAGAAAAGTTGTTGAAATTGAACAACAAGGAGGTGAATTATTCTTCGGTGAAAAAAGTTTTGAGGTTGAAGATTTGGTTAGAACGACAAGAGATGGACGAGGTTACATAAACATTATCAGATTGACGGATATACAAGACCGTCCTAAATTATTTTCTACATTCATGTTGAGTTTACTTGCTGAGATCTATGAAACATTCCCGGAACAAGGAGATTCGGGAAAACCGGAATTGGTCATATTCATTGATGAAGCTCATTTAATTTTTAACGAAGCATCGAAAGCCTTGTTAAATCAAATTGAAAGTATTGTAAAATTGATACGTAGTAAAGGGATAGGATTATATTTTGTAACTCAGAATCCAACAGATGTTCCTGAGGCTGTTCTAAGTCAGTTGGGGTTAAAAATTCAACATGCTTTAAGAGCTTTTACTGCAAAGGACAGAAAAGCTATAAAATTAACAGCACAAAACTATCCGGATACAGAGTATTATGATACTGTTGACGTATTGACCTCTTTAGGTATTGGTGAAGCATTAGTTTCTGCATTAGATGAAAAAGGACGACCAACCCCTCTAGCGGCGACTATGATGCGAGCTCCTATGAGCAGAATGGATGTTTTGACTAAACAGGAATTACAAATTTTGTTGGACGATTCCAAATTGGCATTAAAATATAATGATGATGTAGACCGAGAAAGTGCTTATGAAATGCTTAATGAAAAAATTAAAAAAGCAGAAGCTGTTAAAGCAAAAGAGGACGAGAGAATAGCTAAAGAAAAGAAGCGTAAAAAAACATCAAGATCAGCTACAAGAAGGAGAAGTACCAGACAAAATCCTATTATCAAAGTATTGACAAGTGCTACGTTCATAAGAGGTGTTTTTAATGTATTGAAAAAATTGTAACAAACAAACTAATAAATCATTCAAAATTCAATTTTGATCCTTAAAATGAAAAAACTATCCCTTGCTATTGTAATTGTCTTATTTTTTTCAACTTGCGCAAAAAAACAAGATCCTTTTTTGATTCAGAAACATAACATAGGGCTTTTAACCGATTCTACACAGGTTAGACAGTTAGATTCCATTTTCATTAACGATTCTATCGTTAGATTTGTTGGAGGTGATGAGTTTACTGGCAATATTAATAACATAGACATTTACGACAAAGATGGGAATCACCTTTTGGTATTAACGCCAACTGAGGCTTTAGATTCAACAGCTGTTATTGACAATATCAGAATTCTGGATCCAAGATATAAAACAGCCAAAAACATTTCTAATTTAAGTACTTTTAAAGATATTCAAAACGCGTATAAAATCAATAGGATAGATAATTTAATCAATTCTATTAACATTAATGTAAACGAGATCAATGCTTACTTTACAATTGATAAAAAGGAATTACCCGCCAACTTAAGGTTTGATATGAAACTAACAATTGAAGCCTCACAAATACCAGATGATGCAAAAATCAAATATTTTATGCTTAATTGGAATTAATTCCTTAGTTTCAAGAACATGAATCCAATTGTATCTAAATTACTTGTAGACATCGCTCGAAAAAAATTGAAATCGAAGCGACCAGATTCTCCTGTAACCAAAAAGCAAATTGAACCAGTCGTTAATAATCTAAGTGTAGAAATCACACATGCATTAAAAGAATATATTTTTATAATTATTGGTGTGTTTTCAGCTGGTTTTGGATTGAAAGGTTTTTTGTTACCCAACAGATTTATTGATGGAGGTGCCACTGGTATTTCTTTATTACTAGAGAATATAACCAATATAGAATTAGGCTATTTATTAATACTTGTCAATCTGCCCTTTTTGATACTTGCTTCCAAAACCTTAAACTTAAAGTTTGCCATACGCAGTATAGTTTCAATAGCCTTTTTAGCTATTGTTGTTCATTACGTTGAATATCCAACAATTACAGAAGATAAATTATTAATTGCTGTTTTTGGTGGTTTCTTTTTAGGTTTAGGTATTGGAATGGCAATGCGAGGAGGCAGCGTTATTGATGGCACTGAGGTTCTTGCCATATTTTTAAGCAGAAAACTTTCTATTACAGTTGGTGATGTTCTCTTGTTGATCAATATTTTTATTTTCTCTTTTGGAGCTTATGTTTTATCTATAGAAACAGCACTTTATGCCATGTTAACCTATTTGGCAGCGGGAAGAACTGTTGACTTTGTAGTTGACGGTGTAGAAGAGTATGTAGGTGTTACTATAATCTCAGAAAATCATGAAGAGTTGCGCACTATGATAATTGATAAACTTAGAAGAGCTTGTACAATTTATTCGGGAAAAGGTGGATATGGAAAAAGAGGAGTAAGTACAGAAAAAGATATTATCTACACAGTTGTTACACGATTGGAATTAGCAAGACTGCATACTGAAATTGATAAAGTAGATAAAAATGCCTTTGTAATTATGGGATTAGTTAAAGATATTAAAGGTGGTATGATAAAACGGAAACCACTAAAATAAATAATGAAGAATAATACTGTGAAGTAATCATCATTTGGATTCCTACAACTGATGGTTTATTTCTTAAAGAACCTTCTGTACTGAATAACATTTTGTTTATTTCTCTCCTTTGCTGACGAATATCATTGTAGGATTTAAGTTGTAGAGATACCTTTAATTAAGTCAATCTTTACTACATATTTTTTAATAACTTAGTTAAACAATGAAAACTTTATCAAAATTATTATTAGTTACTGGCATTCTGGGGATATTTTTGATCTTCTCTTGTGGCAATGGAGAAGATGAAGAAGAAATAACTAAACAAGGTCCATTTAACATTAGTGAACTAGCTGGAAATTGGAATGCAACCACTGCTAGTTTTGTCGGGAACATAACATCAATAGATGTTGTGGGAGATGGAGGAACCTTTACCATGACGGTTCAAAGCAACGGAAGATTTAGTATGACAATTGATCCTATTGATCGCAGTTCATACTCTGTGTCAGGAGATATGTTCTGGGAAAAATGGGAAGGAGAATTCTATTTCGCAATCGAATGGGATAAATATCCAGGAGATTGGGATACATATGGGGCAACTCTAAGTGAAAATCAATTTACTCTGAATGGTGGAGGCGATTCTGGAGAATATGATTTTGATGGGGATGGCTCCTTTGAGCCAGCTAGCATAAGCATTACATTTATAAGGAATTAAATTTTTCAGGGTTATTATAGAAAAATTCTAGTTGATTTAACTTATAGCTATTCTTTTATAACCAAAACTGATTTTTTATTGGTAGATCTGATGGTTTTTGTATTTCAGAACTAGTACATTTATTATGGCAATTGTCTTATGGATTTAAGACAATTTAATTATATTACATCACCTTAATTCTATTGAAAATCACAGTAAAATCAAACAAATATCCAGGCTGAATTGAAAGAAAAAAAATATTCCCTACAGAAATTTCCATTTATTGTACCAACAAATGATGGAAAACTTATCGAAGAACATTTTGGATTGGCAAGCGATGGAAATTCAGAATTGAGTATTGCTCATATGGTTGTTCCAGCTGGTTGGAGCGAGCCATTTCAAACACCTGAATTCGATGAGTACACCTTCATAATCAAAGGCAAGAAACAATTCATTATTGATGATGACATTATAGTGTTACAAGCTGGACAGTCTATAAAAATTGAAAAAAATGTAAGGGTGCAATATTCTAATCCTTTTACAGAGCCATGTGAATATTTAGCCATTTGTTTACCGGCATTTTCTATGCAAAAAGTAAATAGAGAAGATTCATGAAGAAATTCCTTAGTAAAGCAGTTCCAAAAACAGTTGGAGCATTGTTAAACGCGTCGAGCATTATTTCATCAAATTATGCAGCTGCAAAAGCCCTATCACTGTTTGCAACTCCCAGAAAGGGATTGGTCAACAAATACCAGGAGCATTTTTTAAATACATCTAAAAGAATTCCGCTTAATTACAATGGGTTTTCTATAATGACCTATCATTGGCCCGGAAATAACAACACAGTTTTGTTATCACATGGCTGGGAAAGCAATGCTTCCAGATGGCGTAAATTAATCGCTTTGCTTCAAAACGAAAAATACAACATTGTGGCTCTGGATGCTCCCGCACATGGAAAATCAGAGAGTAAAGAATTCAACGCAATATTATATTCAGAGTACATTAATGTGGTTTGCAATAAGTATGAACCAGAGATCATTATAGGACATTCCGTTGGTGGCATGGCTTCGGTTTTTTATCAGAATAAATATCAATCCAAAAATTTAAAAAAATTGGTGTTACTTGGAGCTCCATCGGAGTTCAAAACAATTTTAAAAAGCTACACCGATCTATTAAGCTATAATGAAAGTGTAGTCAAATCACTGGATAAGTTAATTGAAGATACATTTGGAGCACCACCTAGTGCTTTTTCCACCGCTAAATTTGCAAAATCATTAAATGGAGTGGAGGGATTGATTATACATGATAAAAAGGATAGGATTATTTCGTACAGGGATGCCGAATTAATTCATAAGAATTTTAAAAACAGTCTATTAATTAGCACTTCAGGGTTTGGGCATTCTTTAAATAATAAAGAAGTTTACGACCATATTATCGATTTTATTAATAATTAAGCTTTATCGTACTTTTGCTTCATGGAAGAAAACCTTACCAGGCTCAATAAATATTTAAGCGAAGTCGGATATTGCTCACGCAGAGAAGCAGACAGACTTATTGAAGCTGGACGTGTGACCATTAATGGCTTTGTACCTGAGATGGGCACTAAGGTTTCACTTAGTGATGTGGTTGCTGTTGATGGTGAATTGATTAAAGCTAAAAAAGACAAACCGGTTTATTTGGCTTTTAACAAACCTATTGGTATTGTTTGTACCACTGATACACGTGTTGAGAAAGATAACATTATCGATTTTATTAATTATCCGAAACGTATTTTCCCTATTGGTAGATTAGACAAACCCAGTGAAGGATTGATTTTTTTAACAGATGATGGTGACATCGTCAATAAAATTCTTCGTGCCAGCAACAACCATGAGAAGGAATACCTAGTTACAGTCAACAAGCCAATTTCACAGACTTTTCTTGATCGCATGCGAAATGGTATTCGTTTGAAGGAGCTTAACGAAACCACTAAAAAATGTAAAGTACATAAAATTAATTCCAAAACCTTTAGGATTATACTTACGCAAGGATTAAACAGACAAATTCGAAGAATGTGCGAATATTTGAACTACGAAGTCAGGTCACTCAAAAGAGTTAGAATAATGAATATAAAGCTGGATATTCCGGTTGGCAAGTATCGTGAATTCACTTCTAAAGAACTAAAAGAATTGAATAAATTATTAGCAGATTCTACTAAAACGAGTAATCCAAATCGAGGTTCAATCAGAAAAAACAGACGTTAATTTATTCTTAACACACTGTTGTTTTTAACCAATCATAATTAACTTGAAGCAAAAGTTATAATTATGAGACACATTACATTATCATTTCTACTTTTATTTTCCGTATCAATTTTTGCACAATACGACTACGAACCAAATGATGAATTTCCTTTTGGACAACTAAACCCTGAAGCACCAAAAGAGACCGAAGACTTTGCTCCTATGATTGGAAAATGCAACTGCAAATCTGAAAACAGAAATCCAGATGGAACCTGGAACGAAGCCATTGACATGACTTGGACCTTTAAATATATAATGAACGGAATGGGAGTTCAAGATATAACCAATAAATCAGATGGCAAACATTCAGGAAGCATTCGACAATTTAATGCAGACAGTAGCAGATGGTACGTTCATTATTATTCGTCCCCATTCCCAACTAATTCCCTTTCAACTTGGGAAGGCAATAAAAAAGGTGATAAAATAGTATTATACAAAGATCAAACAGCTCCAAATGGAATGGAAGGTTCCTACAGATTGACATTTTATGATATGTCTGAATCAGGATATAAATGGATTGGAGAATGGGTTAACAAATCAGAATCTATTGTGTATCCAACCTGGAAAATTTCTTGTATAAAGGTTGAAGACAATAAATCTGATTTAGAAATTATAAAAGAAAACATAAAAGCATTCTCACAGGCATTCATGGATGCAGATTATACTTCTTTAGTTAATTTTTATACAGATGATGGTAAGATATTCCCGAATAACAAAGAAATCATATCGGGTAAATCCGGCCTTACAAAATATTGGACTTTACCTGATGAAATTAGGACATTATACCATAAAGTAACACCTTCTGAAATTCATATAGAAGATAACATAGCTTACGATTACGGAATCTATGAAGGTAAAACCTTGACCAAGGAGAAAAAGGAGGTCTCCTGGAAAGGTAAATATGTAATTGTATGGAAAAAAATAGATGGTGACTGGAAAATATACTTAGATATTTGGAATAAAATTGCGGACTAATCCTTAATTTTAAAAGTAAAATTGGATATTATCATGACAAAACTATCTCCATTTCATTTAGCTATTGCAGTTTGGAATTTAGAGTCTTGCCGCACTTTTTATAGAGAAATATTAGGGTGTGAAGAAGGCAGAAGTAGTGACCAATGGGTTGATTTCAATTTTTTTGGACATCAATTGGTTATTCACTATAAACCTAAATCTGGCGAAGATTTGCACACTAATCCTGTAGATGGAAAATCTGTTCCGGTACCTCATTTTGGTGTTGTTTTGGACTGGGAAATCTTTCAAAATTTTGCACGTAAATTAAAAAATAAAGGCATTGAATTTATTATAGAGCCTTACATTAGGTTTGAGGGATTAGTTGGTGAACAAGCAACAATGTTTTTTTATGATCCTTCTGGTAATGCCTTGGAATTTAAGGCCTTTAAGGATATTAATCAATTGTTTGCTAAATAAGTGATTATCTGTACCGCCAACTTGTCAAATCGGCTCCAACAGGAGCAGATTCCATAATTCGTTTCATTATTTTGGGAACATACATGCTGTTATAGCGTAGTCGAGAAATATGGTTGGGGTTTTCATGATCACCATTCCAACAGTGCTCTGCTCTATCACCATAATCAACTTCACCATCATAATAAGGATCAGTTGTGCTTTCTAAAAATTCTTCCATCATGTATACAGCATTATTTAAATAATAATTATCCATGTCTCCACAATAAATATGAATTTTTCCTTTAAGTTTTTCTCCTAATTTATCCCAATCTCGTTCTAAAATATAGCTTAAGTCATAATTCTCTTTCCAATATTCGGCAACTTTGTGATCAATGTCCCCAGTATATTTGTCCCATAATCGTTGAGGGTAACCATCATTACCTTGAGGCGAATACGTAGCTTCCCAAATATCATATTGACCTCCAGAGCGTGACTTATCGCCTAATACCAGTTCTAAATGGTTTCCATCCTTCACAGTGGAACTTACATTCCCCAAATAATCCCGATGACCAGGAACCTCTGTCATTTTGTGATTACTTTCAGAGTAGTATGCATTTTCATCTTCATAAATATTAGTAAGCATATAAGCCCTAAAATCAATAGGATCTGGGCAGGCGGCAAAGCATCCATTATATTCATCTGGATATTTTACTTGTACGGCTAGAGCCTCCCAACCTCCGGTTGAACCACCATATAAAAATCGAGACCAACCCTTCCCTTGCCCTCGGAATTGTCTCTCTATATATGGGATTAATTCATAGGTCAAAGCATCACCATAAGGTCCCTGGCTAGCAGAATTTACAGCATAAGAATCGTCATAATATGGGGTTGGATGCTGAATTTCAATAATTAAAAATCGCGGGAAATCAGGTTCATTCCATTGTTTATAAAAATTGTAAGCCTCCTGTTGTTGTATTATATTATAACCTTTAACATCGAATCTACTGGAATAATCTGGTTCCAAATTAGGATCTGGAGGGGTGGTTCTAAAACCACCAAAATCGGATGGAAAATGTCCTTGGAACACCATTAATGGATACTTAGCTTCTGGGTGCTCATTAAAGCCCTTAGGCAGCAGTACATGAGCGCCAAGGTAAATATCCCGTCCCCAAAATTTAGAAAGCAATTCTGACTTCATCTTAATATGCTTTATCCATTCCGTGTCTTTCGGTTCTTCAATTTCGGGAATGACCTTATCTAAAACAATATCAAAATTCTTAATACCATCAGATGTTACTTCTATTTGTATAGGTGTGCTATATAAATTTCCAGGAGAACTTTTCCACTGCTGACCTTCACCATTATCCATAGGCAATTTCACAACATGACCTGTAGATAAATTGAATGTCTCATATATATGTAATAAAGCTTGAACATAGTAATTGCCTGGTTTTATTTCTGATAAGCTTTCATAAGGAAATCCAAAAACTTCATTATCAAAAGTCATATCATTATCAGAAGTAAACCCCTCTACATTCATTCCAAAAACGGGTTGAGCATTGAGCCCTTCACCCACTTTAAATCTGGGTTCAGCATCGCTACTATCCGCAAAAATTAATAGTAATCTACCATCTAACGGTTTAGAGTCAATAGAATCTGAAATGGACACATTAACCTTTATATTTGAAGTCGTCTCAGAAAACTTTGAATTACAATTCCACAATAATATTAAACTTAAAACAATAAAAATGTAAGCTGGTTTCATAAAAAATTTATTTTGAAAAAGATAATAATAATCCCCCAACCAAAAAAGCTATATCAGTTTAGTCTTTTCTGAATTAAATTGAATCCAAAATAAATTACAATAAAAAAAGGTACTAAAATAAGCTGCGCCACAACAATGTATAAGGGCCATTCCCCAAAATAATCTAATAAAGAAGCCGATTCCGGTTTTTTATTCAAGTAAAAATAATTCGCATCTAAAACAAAGTTCACTACAACCATAAATACAACGTAAACCTGGAGCGCCAGAAAGGATTTAAGTACACTTTTTATTGTTGGTTTGAAATTTAAAACAATTGTTGCATATAAAATGACAACCACCAATCCCAAGTGCACTACCCAATATCTAAAAAACTCAAAACTAGGAAAACCATTATGAATATCAGGTGTAATTATTGCTTGAGTGGTTCCTGCTATGATCCAGAAAAGCAAGATCTCGTACATCCAGTTTCTTTTGTAGAATGAAAAAACAGGAATTATCAATCCCAGTAAACTGCATAAATACAAAGGCAGGTCGGTTTGTAAACTATATCCACCCTGACTTATTTTATAAATATGAAAACTTATTACCGTTAGTGAGATAAATATTGCAAGACTATGCAGAACTCCCTCTTGTTCTTTTCTGTTTAAATTCTTTTTTGAATACCTAAATAAAAAAAATGAAAAAATTACTGCAATTAAAATTGGAGTTAGTTGTTGTAAACTGCCAATTTCGACTCTATTTTTAAGAAAATATTGCAGTAGCATAAATGCAATATAAGTATTTTACGCTTGTCGTAAATGGCGTTCACGTGCAAGAAGTGTATTTTTAAGCAACATAGCAATTGTCATAGGTCCAACTCCTCCTGGAACCGGAGTTATGAAACTTGCCTTTTTACTAACATTTTCAAAATCTACATCACCAGTGATTCTATAACCTCTTTCTCTTGTTTCATCCGGAACTCTGGTAATTCCAACATCAATTATTACTACATCATCCTTTACCATATCTGCTTTTAAAAAATTTGGCACTCCAAGTGCAGAAATAATTATATCAGCTTGCCTGGTAATTTCCTCAATATTTTTGGTGCGACTGTGAGTAACCGTTACAGTAGAGTTTCCCGGAAACGCTTTCCTTCCCATTAGTATGCTCATTGGTCTACCAACTATGTGAGAACGACCGATTACTACTGTATGCTTACCTTGGGTTTCTACACCATAACGCTCTATAAGTTCTAAGATTCCAAAAGGAGTAGCAGGAATAAATGTACTCATATCCAAAGCCATTTTCCCGAAATTCATCGGGTGGAAACCGTCTACATCTTTGTCCGGATCAACAGCCAGTAAAACCTTTTGAGTATTAATTTGAGGTGGTAAAGGCAATTGAACAATAAATCCATCAATATTATCGTCCTCGTTTAATTCCTCAATTTTATCCAACAGTTCAACCTCGCTTGTTGTATTTGACATTCTAACCATAGTCGACTCAAATCCAACACGTTCACAAGCTCTTACCTTACTTCCAACATAGGTTAAACTGGCACCATCATTTCCGACAATTACTGCAGCTAAATGAGGGACTTTTTCTCCATCATCTATTATTTTTTTTACCTCTTCAGCAATTTCATCTTTGATTTGGTTGCTAATTTTTTTACCGTCAAGAATCGTCATGGGAATATTATTTTGAATAGATTATAATTATTTCATGTTTTGCATCATTTGCATCATTTTCTTACCACCGCCTCCTTGCATCATCTTCATCATTTTACTCATTTGGTTGAATTGCTTTAACAATTGGTTGACTTCCTGAACCGAAGTTCCGGAGCCCTTACCTATTCTTTTCTTTCGTGTTGCATTTAAAATAGAAGGATTGGAACGCTCTTTTGGAGTCATAGAATGTATTATAGCTTCAATATGCTTGAAGGCGTCATCATCCATATCAATATTTTTCATCATTTTTCCTGCTCCGGGAATCATGCCAACAAGATCTTTCATGCTTCCCATTTTCTTGACCTGATGAATCTGTTTTAAAAAATCATCAAAACCAAACTGGTTTTTAGCAATTTTCTTTTGAAGTTTTCTAGCCTCTTCTTCATCAAATTGTTCCTGAGCTCTCTCAACTAAAGAAACCACATCTCCCATCCCAAGGATACGATCTGCCATACGAGACGGATAGAACACATCAATGGCATCCATTTTTTCTCCCGTACCAATGAACTTTATTGGTTTATTGACAACAGACTTAATAGAAATGGCTGCACCACCTCTTGTATCACCATCTAATTTGGTTAAAATAACACCATCAAAATCCAGAACTTCATTAAATGTCTTTGCAGTATTCACTGCATCCTGACCCGTCATGGAGTCTACCACAAACAGGGTTTCCTGAGGCTGAATGGCTTTATGGATGTTTGATATTTCAGTCATCATAACCTCATCAATGGCTAAACGACCTGCGGTATCTATGATTACTATATTATGACCGTTTTCTTTGGCATGTTCTATCCCAGCTTGTGCAATGGCAACAGGATCCTTATTATCCTTATCGCTAAATACGTCCACCTTAATTTGATCACCAACAACATGCAGCTGGTCTATTGCAGCCGGACGATACACATCACAAGCCACTAACAGTGGTTTCTTCGTTTTTTTAGTTTTTAAATAATGAGCTAATTTTCCTGAAAAAGTTGTTTTACCAGAACCTTGAAGACCAGACATTAAAATGATACTTGGTGTTGCCGATAAATTAATACCCTCAGCATCACCACCCATCAATTCGGTTAATTCGTCTTTAACGATCTTAACCATTAATTGACCCGGGTTC
The DNA here is from genome assembly GCA_013043005.1 of Flavobacteriaceae bacterium. Classification (GTDB taxonomy): domain Bacteria; phylum Bacteroidota; class Bacteroidia; order Flavobacteriales; family Flavobacteriaceae; genus Site-B1. Next base: position 23,450 of record JABDOZ010000037.1, read on the forward strand.
AGCGTGGTTAATACATTTTGACCTAATGCTTTAACCTTGACTCTATTGGTAAATTCTTTAGCTATTTTAAAATTGACATCCGCATCCAACAATGCTCTACGAACTTCTTTTAAGGTCTCAGCAACATTAACCTCGGTAATACTGCCATGACCTTTTAAAACATGTAAAGCTTTATCTAACTTTTCACTTAAATTATTGAACATAAACTATCATTATTTTTAAGAGTTGCAAAAATATGAATTTGATATGTATTTAAAAGTATGATTTTGATAATTATAACAAAAAAAAGGTTGCTTATTTTTATAAACAACCTTTAAAAATTAAGGAAAATTTGAAGCTAAATATTTATATCAAACAATTATGGCTTTCCTTTTTTTAACACTAACCAACCTAAAATTTGTTATTTTTCAAATGTTAAATAATCGGTTCCTTCGTTTCCACCACTATCATCAATTAATTCTATTTTAGTTGATGAATAGGAAACAATATCCCAATCATCACTTAATTCCTCAAAATCTGGTGGAGAAACAAACATTATATTGAAATCTATGTCATCATTGCTACTACTATCATCACTACTACTATCATCTGTAACAGACCAGATTCCGGTATACGAATTTGTTCCATTAGAAGCCGTCAGGACTCCATTTGCGCCGAAAGTAAATTCATATCCTGCATAATCACTGGTTTCGTCACTGTCTGCATCGAAGAAATAAGTCACAACCCAATTTCCTGATTCCGCTGTATTAACAATATTTTGAATTTCAGCAGTATTGTCAATAGGGCTATTTTCATCGTCTTCTGAACACTGCATAGACATTAATGATATAGTTAGCATAAGGACAATGGATAGTTTAAATGATCTTTTCATAACTTAAATTTTAGCCTATTAATTAATTTTTTTAACTACAAGTTCGTTCGATAATAACAAAGTCATTATCCTTTTGCAATTTAAGTCTTTCTTCCTCACATTCTGTTATCAACCAGTTTCCAGTTAAGGCTTGGATGTTTCCAGTATTTAATTCACTGAATTCAATCCAAACTCCGTCACCAGTTGTAGAAGTAGACCACATGGCTGTGATTGTTTGACCATCTCCCGAGATTAAAACAGTCCCATTATTATTAAAATCAAAATCGAAAATGATCAAATCATCACTACCATTATAGCTTACTACATTCCATTTACATTCTAAAAGGAATGAGTTAATGTTATCTTCATTACATTCATTTGAAGTAGAACAATCGCGATCTAACACCATCTCAACTTCATTTGTTGTTAAAACAAATTGTGCTTCTGTACATTCTGCTACAAACCATTGTCCATTTAAATCCTGAACCGGTCCTTCTAATTGAGTTATAGTAACAAATACGCCATTTGCCGGATTTCCTGCAGTAGACCAAGTACCGAAGTAGGAAACTCCATCACCTTCAACTAGTAAATCCTGATTTGGTTTGAAATAGATGTCATATCCTACCAATTGATCGTCTCCATTGTAAGCAGAAGCTTCCCAGTGGCATTCCATCAAATAAGCATCCACCTGTTCTTCTGAGCATCCTGAAGTATTGCAATCTTCAACATATAGATACACTTCAAAAACTTCAAACATATTAGTTCCTGCTAATTGAACTCTAGCAAAAATTGTTTGAGGGTTCGTTATATTAGTATATTCAATAGGTAGCGGATTTGTTTGAGATTCGGCATCTGCTTCTAGTTTATAGAAAGAGACTTCTACGTTATCTTCAACACAATTAGGATATACATAATTAAGATCAAAAGTTGCAAATCCATCGATAGTGTCATCATCACAAATCACTATTTCCGCATCAAAGTAGCATTCAAAAGGATCACTGCAATCTTGCTCTAATACAAGGGTGTTGTCAGCATTAATCATTTCTAATCTGTCATCATCACATTCAACTATTTCCCATTGTAATGATAGCACGTTATAGGCGTCTGGTATATTAAGTACTAAGAATGTTCCTTCATCAGTCAATACAACTTCCCAGGTTCCACTCAATAAATCTCCATTAGGACCAGTAACTTTAACGGTACCATCCTCAATGAACATATATGGGCCATTCAGATTTGTGCCTGTAAGATCAGATCCGGAATACCAAACGCATTCCTTTAGGTTCTCACTGATTTCTTGTGCACTACAGTCCAGATCATCTTCACATTCTCTTTCAATAACTATATAGGTAAAAGAAGAGCTTGTTTCTTGTACAAA
>JABDOZ010000038.1 GCA_013043005.1 Flavobacteriaceae bacterium
TTTGGAATATTTCATTGCTTTACTGGAACATTAGAGCAGGCAAGGAAAGCGATTTCATACAACATGAAGCTTGGAATTGGAGGTGTAGTAACTTTTAAAAATGGAAAGATTGATCAGTTCTTAAACCAAATAGATTTAAAACACATTGTTTTGGAAACGGATTCTCCATATTTGGCACCAACACCCTTTAGAGGAAAAAGAAACGAAAGTGCTTATATCCTGAATGTATTAAATAAAGTTTCTGAAATCTATAATAAACCACAGGAGGTGATAGCAAGAATCACAACAGAAAATAGTAAAGAAATTTTTTCAATATGATAGAATCCAGAAATGCAAAAATTTTACTAATCTATACTGGCGGGACTATTGGTATGATGAAAGATCCGGAAACTGGAAGTTTAAAAGCTTTTGATTTTAACAATCTTTTAGAGAAAATTCCAGAATTAAAATTATTGGACTGCAGTATCACAACAATTTCTTTTATAAACCCAATAGATTCAAGTGAAATGAATCCAGATTATTGGGTTCAAATAGCAGATATCATAGAAAAAAAATATAATGAAAATGATGGCTTTGTGGTTTTGCATGGAAGTGACACTATGAGTTACACAGCTTCTGCATTGAGTTTTATGTTAGAAAACTTAAATAAACCAGTTGTATTTACTGGTTCGCAGTTGCCAATAGGAGATTTAAGGACGGATGCAAAAGAGAATCTAATTACATCTATTCAAATTGCATCCCTGATGAAAAATGATGCTCCAATTATCAGAGAGGTCTGCCTATATTTTGAATATAAATTGTATCGCGCTAATAGAACCACCAAAATTAATGCAGAGCATTTTGAAGCATTTGCTTCTTTAAATTATCCCGAATTAGTAGAATCAGGAGTACATTTAAAAGTTAATAAACAGTTTTTACTAAAACCGAATTTAAGAAGGAAGCTTGCAGTGCATAAAACAATGTGTACAGATATAGCTCTTATTAAACTCTTCCCAGGAATTTCAGAAAAAGTAATTGAAACTATATTCTCTTCACCTAATTTGAAAGGTGTTATTTTAGAAACGTTTGGAGCTGGAAACACACCATCATCAATTTCTTTTTTACAAATTTTGAAATCAGCAATTGAAAGAGGCGTCGCTATTATTAATGTTACACAATGTTCAGGAGGAAGTGTTTTGCAAGGTAAATATGAGTCAAGTAAAGAGTTAGAAAAGTTAGGAGTTATTTCTGGAAAGGATATTACTACTGAGGCGGCCGTGACAAAATTAATGTATTTATTAGGGGCTAATGTCACCAATAAAGCATTGAAAACTATATTTGAATCTTCTTTGCGTGGAGAAATAACTTAATTTCAGTGTAAAAAATTTTATGGTTTGAAGTTTTTTTTGTTATTTGAACTCCTGTAATTTATTTTAAGATAATATTACAGAGAGGTGGCCGAGTGGTCGAAGGCGCACGCCTGGAAAGTGTGTATACGCCAAAAGCGTATCGAGGGTTCGAATCCCTTCCTCTCTGCATAATTTTTTAAGTTTAATTGCATTTTTTTTATATCTTTAACACATTAACTAATAAAATTAAGATCAAGAACGATGAAAAGATTATTTTCTATTCTAGCCGTAGTAACAATTATGGCATTCGGAAGTGTAAATGCAACAAATGCTAACACTACAACAATTGCTAACACAGTTGTAACAACAATTCAAGAAGATGCAGCGGCAGATGAGTCTGCAGGATTCCACCAAGAACTTAAAAAACGTTTTATGCAAGGTGGTCCAGCGTTTATGGGAATTGTATTATTATGTTTAATTCTTGGATTAGCAATTGCTATTGAAAGGATTATCTTTTTAAACCTGTCTTCAACTAACACTAAAAAGTTAACTTCAAGTGTAGAGGAAGCTTTGAAATCTGGTGGAGTGGACGCTGCAAAAGAACTTTGCAGAAACACTAGAGGCCCTGTTGCATCCATTTTCTATCAAGGATTGGATAGGATTGAAACTGAAGGATTAGATGCTGCTGAGAAAGCTGTTGTGGCTTATGGAGGTGTACAAATGGGACAACTTGAAAAGAATGTTTCCTGGATTTCTTTATTTATCGCAATTGCACCGATGCTTGGTTTCATGGGAACTGTAATCGGTATGATTGGAGCTTTTGATAAAATTGAGGCTGCAGGAGATATGAACCCTTCTTTAGTTGCAGGAGGTATTAAAGTTGCACTTTTAACTACGGTATTTGGTTTAATTGTGGCAATTATTCTTCAAATTTTCTATAACTATATTATTGCTAAAATTGACGCTATTGTTAATGATATGGAAGACGCTTCTATATCTTTAGTTGATATGTTGATATTAAATAAAACACATAAATAATAGTTAACACGAATAGATTATGCGTATACATAAATTATTTAGTATTGTAGCTTTAATTCTGGCTGTTATTGGTATAATTTTTGGATTATTAGTTGCTACAGGAGACACAGAAAGCTTAAGTCAAGATGGTAGTATGATAGATAATATGATGCGTGTAGCATATGTTATTTTTACTATAACATTAGTGCTTGTGTTATTCTATGTCATTAAAGGATTATTTGCTGGAAACATTAAAAAAACACTATTATCCCTTGGAGTATTTTTTGGAATAATTATAGTATCTTATTTAATGGCTTCAGGCACAAATTTAGATTTACAACCATTTATAGATAAAGGACTGGATGTTACTGAAACAACTTCTAAGAATGTAGGAGCTGGATTATATACATTTTATGCTTTGGCTATTTTAGCTATTGCTGTAATGGCTTTATCTGCAATTAAAAAAGTAGTAAAATAGTTATGGCAAAGAGATCAGCACCAGAAGTAAATGCAGGGTCTATGGCAGATATTGCTTTCTTACTCTTGATATTTTTCTTGGTAACTACTACCGTAGAAAAAGATAAAGGTATCTTAAGGAGTTTGCCGCAAATAGAACCACCATCTGATGATCCTGTTATTATTAAACAAAAAAATTTATTTACAGTACTTCTAAATAAAAATGATCAATTACTTGTTGAAGAAGAACAGATGGAAGTAAAGGATCTCAGACAAGCTGCTATAGATTTTTTAGATAATGGTGGGAGTACAGACGCCAGTGGAAATAATTGTGATTATTGTCAAGGTGCAAGGAATCCGTCTTCTTCAGATCACCCTGACAAGGCTATTATCACGTTACAGCATGATAGGGAAACCTCATACGGTAAATACATTGAAGTTCAGAATGAACTCGTTGCAGCGTACAATGTTTTGAGAAACAGGGAAGCTAAACGACTTTACAATACCACATTTACAAAAATGATGGCAGATAAAGACGATGTTTATTATCAAGGAGATGTAGACAAGTTAAAGGAAAGAATTGACGTTATTAAAGATTTGTTTCCTCTTAAATTATCTGAAGCAGAACCGAAGAGTAATTAATTATAACTCAAAGAAAGAATGGGAAAATTTAGTAAGAAAAAAGCAGGGGAATTACCACCCGTTTCAACAGCATCTTTACCAGATATAGTGTTTATGTTATTATTCTTTTTTATGGTTGCTACTGTAATGAGAGATACTAGCCTGATGATTGAAAATAGATTACCGTCTGCAGATCAGGTTGAAAAACTTGAGAAAGATAGATCTATGTTTATTTATGCAGGAAAGCCAAGTGCGCAGTATAAGAATTTTGGTACGGAGGCTAGATTGCAGATAAATGACAAGTATGCGTCTATAGAGAACGTACAGTCTGCTGTACAAGAAGCTAGAGCTGGATTAAGACCTGAATTACAGGATAGATTGGTTGTTGCTTTAAAAGTTGATAAAAATACAAACGCAGGTTTGATTTCAGACGTTAAACAAAAACTTAGAGAAATAAACGCACTGAAAATTATGTACATAACTAATGTAAGAAAAACGGAATAGCTCTTAAAATAATCTTTATAAAAAAAAGCATTTCTATCAGAAATGCTTTTTTTGTACAACAAATTTTATTCAATAAAAGTTATATTTAACATAGAATTTAATTCATGAAAAAATTACTTGCAACTTTATTTTTTTTGATGGCAAATCAACTATTGATTGCGCAAGATGATGTTTCCATTGTCGAACCTGATTCCTTATATAGAGAAGATCAATTTTATGCTGGTGTAACTTATAATCTATTGGGAAATTTGCCTTCTGGAATAGCTCAAAATGGGTTTTCAAGTGGGTTTCATTTAGGTTTCATTAGGGACATGCCAATTAACAAACGAAGAAATTTGGCTTTAGGTTTTGGGATTGGTTATTCATGGAACTCATTTAATCAAAACTTATTGATATCAAAAGGAAGTAATAGTATCTATGTATACAGTAATATTGATGATGACATAGCATTTTCTAAAAATAAATTTTCACAACATTTAGTGGAAATTCCATTTGAATTCAGATGGCGATCCTCTTCAGCTACTGAGTATAAGTTTTGGCGGATTTACACAGGATTTAAAACTAGTTATGTTGCTGCTAATTCTTCAAAGTACAAGGGTGAGCCACAAAATGAAAAGTATAAAAATATTAACGACTTTAATGATCTTCAATATGGTTTAACTTTAAGTGTTGGTTATAACACCTGGAATTTTTATCTGTATTATGCTTTAAATCCAATCTTTGACGCTAATGCTTTGTTGAACAATGAATCTATGGATATGAATGCCATTAAAATTGGTCTTATTTTCTATATTTTATAACCAATAATTTAATAGGATTAATTGAGGAATAACCCCGATTAAAAGACCAATTAATAACTCATTTTGTGTATGAGCTTTTAGGTGTAGTCGAGAAGTTGCAATGGCACCAACAATCAAACACATTATTGCTATTGATCCGCTTATATTGATGCTAAAATGTATGCTTAAAGCAATAAAAAACATGAGTACACCACCAGATGCAATCATATGAATACTTGCTTTAAAACTAATCAAGGCAAGAATTAAGCATGTTATTGTAGAAAGTAAAACACCAACAAAAAAGAAATATAATTCTAAAAATTCATTAGGAGATACTATTTTAATTAAAATTAAAATAGTAATGAAGCAATTCAGAATTAAAGGAATGATACGATGTTTAACATTTTCGAGATATATGGATTCTGTCAACCTGATACTTTTTAGCAAGTAAAATAGTAAAATAGGTAGGAGTATTGTTAAAATAAATAATGAAAGTATTTTCCCTTTAATAATAGGATCTGGAATATACCTGGGTGCTTTGGAAAAGTAAAAGGTTACAGCTAACAAGGGCATTAACAAAGGATGAAATATGAACGAAATAATCCTTAGAATGTAATTCACTATTATATCTTTTTGCGTAATCTTGCAACAGGAATATCGAGTTGTTCTCTATATTTTGCAACGGTACGCCTTGCTATTGGATACCCTTTTTGTTTAAGTAAAGATGCTAATTTCTCGTCTGTAAGAGGTTTCTTTTTATTCTCTTCTTCAATAACAGTCTCCAATATATTTTTTATCTCACGTGTCGAAACATCCTCTCCTTGAACATTTTTCATTGCTTCACTAAAAAATACTTTAATGAGTTTAGTCCCATACGGTGTATCAACGTATTTGCTATTAGCTACTCTGGAAACAGTTGAAACATCCATTTCTATTTCATCTGCAATGTCCTTTAAGATCATTGGTTTTAATTTTCGCTCATCACCAGTTAAGAAGTATTCTTTTTGGTAATGCATGATTGCACTCATGGTTACAAATAAGGTTTGCTGACGTTGCTTTATAGCGTCAATAAACCATTTAGCGGCATCTAGTTTTTGCTTTATAAAAAGAACCGCATCTTTTTGAGATTTTGATTTATCCTTACTTTCCTTATACCCTTTTAGCATATTGCTGTATTCTCCAGAAACATGCAATTCTGGAGCATTTCTGCCATTAAGGGTTAATTCTAATTCACCATCAACTATTTTAATAGAAAAATCCGGAACTACTTGTTCAATAATTCTTGTATTCCCAGAATAGGACCCTCCTGGTTTTGGATTTAAATGTTCAATTTGTTCAATTGCTTCCTTAAGTTGTTCTTCTGAAATATCGAATTTTTGCATTAACTTTTTGTAATGCTTTTTCGTGAATTGTTCAAAGGCCTTGTCAACAATTTGGGAAGCTAGCTTGATATCATGAGTTTGGTTTTTTCTTTTCAATTGAATTTTTAAACACTCTTGTAAGTCTCTAGCACCCACACCCGCAGGATCTAATTGATGGACTAATTTTAAAATTTCTTGAATCTTTTCTTCAGTAGTGTAAATGTTTTGTGTAAATGCCAGGTCATCCATAATATCAGAAAGAGATCGACGTATGTATCCACTTTCATCAACACTTCCAACTAAGAATTTGGCAATTTCCTGCTCCTGTTCATTTAGACGAAATGTACTCAACTGGCTTTTTAAATACTGGTTAAAGGAAGTTCCCGAGGCATATGGTACATTTTTCTCTTCGTCGTCAGAACTGTAATTACTCGTTTGTGTTCTATAGCTTGGAACTTCATCATCACTTAAGTAATCATCTACATTTATATCATCAGCGCTTATCGATTCGTTTTCCTGAAAATCATCAATAGAATTATCAAAGTTGTCCTCAAATTCATCAGATTTTTCTTTACCACTTTCTAAAGCAGGATTTTCTTCAAGCTCTTGCTTTAATCTTTGTTCAAAAGCTTGGGTAGGCAGCTGAATCAATTTCATTAATTGAATTTGCTGAGGCGATAATTTTTGAGATAATTTAAATTGTAAATGCTGTTTAAGCATATTTTCAAAGTTTATTCAACTTAATATAGTTAAAATTCTGCATTTTGCGGCGTTCTGGGATATGGAATTACATCTCTTATATTGCCCATTCCTGTTGCAAACATGATCAATCTTTCAAAACCTAATCCAAACCCGGAATGGACCGCGGTGCCATATTTTCTCAAGTCTAAATACCACCATAGTTCTTCTTCAGGGATATCAAGTTTCGCCATCTTTTCTTTTAACACTTCCAAGCGCTCTTCACGTTGTGATCCTCCAACAATTTCACCAATACCCGGAAACAGGATATCCATAGCTCTAACCGTTTTACCATCTTCATTTAACCGCATGTAAAAGGCCTTTATTGTGGCTGGATAATCAAATAGAATTACCGGACATTTAAAATGTTTTTCAACTAAGAAACGCTCATGTTCACTTTGTAGATCCGATCCCCAGTTTTCAATAAGGTACTTGAACTTTTTCTTTTTATTAGGTTTGCTTTGACGTAAAATTTCTATAGCTTCAGTATAACTTACTCTCTTAAAATTATTATTTATAACAAAGTTTAACTTCTCAATTAAACTCATTTCGCTTCTTTCAATTTGAGGTTTCCTTTTTTCTTCATCCAAAAACCGTTTATCTAAAAACTCTAAATCCTCGCGATTTTTCTCCAATGTATATTTCAAGACATTTTTCAAAAAGTCTTCGGCTAAATCCATATTTCCAGCAAGATCCATAAATGCCACTTCAGGTTCAATCATCCAGAATTCTGCAAGGTGTCTAGACGTGTTAGAATTTTCTGCTCGAAACGTAGGACCAAAAGTATATACCTTGCCAAGAGACATAGCGTATGTTTCTGCTTCTAATTGTCCCGAAACGGTTAAATTGGTTTCCTTACCAAAGAAATCTTGTGAATAATCAATGCTGCCATCTTCAGATTTTGGTAAATTTTCAGGGTTTAAAGAAGAAACACGAAACATTTCTCCTGCACCTTCTGCATCACTACCAGTGATAATAGGTGCATGCATATGATAGAAACCATTATCAACAAAATATTTATGAATAGCAAAAGATAATGTAGAGCGTATCCTCATTACAGCACTAAAAGTATTTGTTCTGGTGCGTAAATGAGCATTTTCTCTTAAAAATTCGAATGTATGTTTTTTTGGCTGAATCGGGAATTCGTCAGGATCACAATCCCCTAAAATATTTATGGTATTTACTTTAATTTCCACCTTTTGGCCTCTACCTAAACTCTCTACTAACTCACCTTTTATATGGATAGCGGCTCCAGTGGTAATCCTTTTCAAGAATGATTCGTCCATCTTTTCAAAATCCACTACACACTGAATATTATTGATAGTTGAACCATCATTTAATGCAATAAATCTATTTGCTCTAAATGTTCTAACCCAACCTTTTATTTCAATCTCTTTCAGAGAAGGAACTTTTGCTAATAATTCTGAAACCGTGCTTAATTTCATAACTGATAAATTAAAGTGCAAATATAATTTTTTAATAAAAAGAGAACCTATAAAAAAAGGTTTTATCGATGAGTTGATAAATCAAGAGGAAAGATAAGACCTTATAATTCTAATTTTCCTGCTCTACTTCTGGAATTATATTAATGCTAGGCTCTTTTAAAACTTCTTTGTTCGCAATATTTCTTTCAAGTGAAAGTAAGAGCGATGGTAATAGAAGTAGATTAGCCAACATGGCAAATAAGAGTGTAATAGAAACTAGACCGCCAAGAGCAACTGTGCCTCCAAAATTTGAAATGATGAATACAGAAAACCCAAAAAACAATACAATTGAAGTATAAAACATACTAACTCCTGTTTCCCGTAAAGCAGCGAACACAGATTTTCTAATTCTCCAGTGGTTTGCCTGTAACTCTTGTCTGTATTTAGCTAGAAAGTGTATGGTGTCATCAACAGAAATACCAAATGCAATGCTAAAAACCAATATAGTTGAAGGTTTAATAGGAACACCTAGATAGCCCATAAGCCCTGCAGTTACTAACAGTGGTAACAAATTAGGAATTAAGGATACAATTATCATTCTAAATGATCTAAACATATAGGCCATAAACAATGAAATAAGAAAGATTGCAAGAGATAAGGACATTATTAAATTTTTCACAAGATATCTTGTTCCTTTTTGGAACACTCTGGCTTTACCTGTCATAGTAACATTATACCTATCTTCCGGAAACACTTTACGGATCTTATTTTGTAAGTTCTCTTCAATTCGTTCAATCCTGTCGGTGCCAATGTCTTTCATGAATGTTGTAATGCGCGCAAATTGACCAGTACTGTCTACAAAATTCTTAAGCAAATCAACCTCTGATGATGAATTTCTTGCATAAGATAAAATGAAGTTTTTTTCCTGACTTGTAGGTAACTGGTAGAATTTTGGATTACCATTATAATAAGCTTGCTTGGAATATTTAACAAGACTCACAACAGAAATTGGTTTAGATAATTCTGAAGTTTCATCTATTAACTCTTCAAGTTGATTCATACGTTTTAAAGTCGCTAACTTCATAACTCCTTTTTTACGCTTGGTATCTACCATAAATTCTAACGGCATCACACCATTGAATTCCTCTTCAAAAAACCGAATATCACCAAAAAATTCTGTCTTTTGTGGCATATCCTCAATTAAACTCCCAGAGATTCTTATTTGATAAATACCAATAAAACTTAAAATCAATAGGAGGAGAGCAGTAACATATATTGTAATCTTTTTATATTTCACCATGTGCTCCATCCAATCTACAAAACCACCAATCCATCGTTTGTTTAAATGCTCTAAATGCCTGTCTTTTGGTGGTGGCATAAAGCTGTAGATTATAGGAATTATAAATAGACAAAGCAGGAAAATAGCAAGAATACTTAATGATGCTACAATACCAAACTCTTCAAGTAACTTGCTTTGAGTAATAATAAATGTAGCAAACCCTGAAGCTGTTGTTACATTAGTCATTAAGGTGGCATTGCCTACTTTAGTAATAACACGTTGAAGTGACTTTGCTTTGTTACCATGTTTCTTTACTTCATTTTGATATTTATTAATTAAAAAAATACAATTTGGTATGCCAATTACAATTATTAGTGGAGGGATTAAAGCAGTTAGAACAGTTATTTCATACTCAAGTAACCCCAGAATACCAAATGTCCACATAACACCAATTAGCACGACGATCATTGAGATAAAAGTCGCTCTGAACGATCTGAAGAAAAAGAAAAATATTAGAGATGTAACCAATAAAGCAGCAGTAATGAATTTTCCAATTTCATCAATTATATTTTGTGAGTTCAATGTTCTTATATAAGGCATTCCCGAAATACGGACATCTAAATTAGTCTGTGTTTCAAACTCCTCTATAAGCGGAATAAAGTCATTGAATATAAAATCTTTTCTTGCCGATGTATTGACAATACTTTTCTTGATATATATTGCAGTTCTTACAGTTTTCGTTTCTTTGTTGAACAAGAAATTATCATAAAAAGGATATTTATTAAACAATTGATCTTTTAACTCATTAATTTGACTAATTGATGAAATAGAGTCTTTTATAAATGGCTCTAATTTGAACCTTTCTTTTTTGTCGTCCCTAATTAACTTTTGCAGATCTCCTATGGATACAACTGTTTCTACCTCTTCGTATGATTTTAATTTTTCTGATAGCTTATTCCAGGAATTTAGTTTTTGAACCCAAAAAAAGGTTGTATCCTTTACTCCAAGTACTATTAAGTTACCTTCTTCTCCAAATTTGTCGAGAAATTCGTTGTATTCAATATTAATAGGATGATCATCCGGTAGCAGATTTGCTTCGGTATATGTAAAGCGCATATATTGCCACTGATTAGCTAAAAAAACCGTAAGCCCTAAAATAACAATAAGTATAATGATTCTATTACGAAGAATAATTCTTGCAACACCTTCCCAGAATCCAACAGAAAATAGTTTGTTCATTTACTTTTTTAGAATGCGCAAAGGTAGAAAATATGTGCTTACTAATTTTTAATATTAATATTTAAATGCAAGGAAAACAATAGAATATAAAAAAAGCGACTGTTAAGTCGCTTTTCATTTATACTGTCATTATCTCTTTTTCTTTTACTTCAAAGATATCATCAATTTTTTTGATGTATTTATCCGTTAATTCCTGAATATCTATTTCCGCATTTGATGAAGCATCTTCAGAAATATCATCAAGTTTTTTTAATTCATGAAGCGCTTCTTTTCTATGATTTCGAACACCAATTTTGGAATCCTCGGCTTCTGATTTGGCCTGTTTAGCCAATTGAGCTCTGCGCTCCTCTGTTAATGGAGGTACATTGATGATTATGCTTTCACCATTATTCATAGGGTTAAATCCTATATTTGCAGCCATAATGGCTCGCTCAATTTCCTGAAGCATTCCTTTCTCCCATGGTTGAACAGAAATAGTACGACCATCAGGAGTATTAACATTAGAAACTTGATTTAAGGGTGTAAGAGATCCGTAATAATCTACCATTACACTTCCTAACATTGACGGCGATGCTTTACCAGCTCTAATGTTTACGAATTGTTTTTCTAAATGCAAAATGGAATTTTCCATTTCTTCTTTAGTTGTTTCTAATATAAATTTAATTTCTTCCATTTTTTAAATTTCTTTAAAATGTTCAAAAACTGCGCCAAATACTTAAAATTTGCTCCATTAAATTAATAAAAATCCTGATTACAAGTTAACTTTTGTGCCAATATTTTCTCCTGATATTACCTTTAAAAGATTTCCCTTTTTGTTCATATCAAAAACTATTATTGGTAGTTCATTTTCCTGGCTTAGTGTAAAAGCTGTTGTATCCATAACTTTCAGCCCTTTTCTTAATACTTCATCAAAAGAAATATGATCGAATTTTATAGCACTGGTATCTTTCTCCGGGTCCGTGTTATATATTCCATCAACACGCGTTCCTTTTAAAATAACATCTGCTTCTATTTCTATAGCTCGCAAAACTGCCGCTGAATCCGTTGTGAAATAAGGGTTCCCAGTTCCGCCACCAAATATAACTACTCGTCCTTTTTCTAAATGCCTCATGGCTTTTCTTCTAATAAAAGGTTCCGCTACTTCATTTATTTTTATAGCACTTTGTAACCTGGTTGGTATATCTGCATCTTCTAATGCGCTTTGCAATGCCAAACCATTGATTACTGTTGCTAACATTCCCATGTGATCAGCCTGCACTCTGTCCATTCCGTTACTAGCTGCTGAAACACCTCTAAAAATATTACCACCTCCAATGACTATTGCGACCTCAACACCTCTATCAGTAACTTCTTTAATATCCTTAGCATATTCAGCCAACCTCTGCGGATCAATTCCATATTGTCTTTTTCCCAACAGGGCTTCACCAGATAATTTTAAAAGAATTCTTTTGTATTTCATCAGCTAATTTATGTTGTTTTTATTTGTAAGATGAAATTCGCAATTCAATAATTCAGTTAAATAAGAAATTATACTAATGCTCATTTCATGTTAATTTTTGAAGAGTTTCACAAATATAGTGAAAGTTGTAGTTTTAAAAAGTGGATTCCAGGCATAAAAAAAGCTTCGAAAATATCGAAGCTTTGTTAAAAATATCTTATTTAGATACTATCCAAGGGTTACTCGTTTAAATCCACTAACAGATACGTCACCATATGATTTAACATAATCTGCAACACTTTGTTTTTCATTTTTGATAAAGTTTTGATCTAATAAACATTGTTCGTGATCTAAAGTGGTATTATCAGAAATGAAACGATCCATTTTTCCCGGAAGGATTTTATCCCAAATGTGTTCTGGCTTTCCTTCCGCTTTTAATTGTGATTTTGCTTCCTCTTCGGCTGCAGCCAATACTTCTGGTGTTAACTGAGACATAGAAATATATTTTGGAACATTTTTAAGCGTTTTACCTAAACGTCCTAATTCAATGTTTTCTTTTTCAATAACGGCAATACGAGCTTCAGTTTCAGAAGCAACAAAAGCCGGATCAAAATCTTTGTATGATAGAGTTGTAGCTCCCATAGAAGCTACCTGCATGGCAAGATCTTTGGTTAAAACATCTGCTTTATCTACAACTTTGTCCAGTCCTACTAAAGCAGCAATTTTACCAACGTGTGTATAAGACCCAATGTAAGGTGCTTCAAGTCTTTCAAAAACTTTTAAACTTAATTTTTCACCTATTACACCTGTCTGCTCAATTAATTTCTCTGAAACGGTTATTCCACCAAAATCAGCTTCCAGAAAATCTTCCATCGTATTGCAGTTTAGTGCAATTTCAGCAAACTGACCTGCTAGGGCAATAAAGTTATCGTTTTTTCCAACAAAATCGGTTTCACAACCTAATACAATTGCTACTCCCACAGTGTTAGAATCATTAACTTTTGCAATAGCAGAACCTTCACTTGAATCACGATCTGCTCTACTAGCCGCTACTTTTTGACCTTTTTTACGTAAAATATCGATTGCTTTGTCAAAATCACCCTCAGCTTCTACTAAAGCTTTTTTACAATCCATCATTCCTGCTCCGGTTGCTTGTCTTAATTTATTTACTTCTTGCGCTGTTACTTTTACCATGATATATAATCTTTGCTATTATAAAAAAAGTCGTTCTAACGTTTTCTGAAAAGAAAGAATTAAACGACTTGAAATTTGTTTTTAAACTTATTAATTTATTCTTCTTCTTTTTTAGCATCCACAGGTGGAGTCGCAACTTCTTTTGGAGCTCCTTCTGCATTGTCTCTTTCTGCTTTTCTTTCTGCTAACCCTGCAGCAACCGCGTCTGTGACTTCCGTAAGTATTTTGTTAATAGATTTCGAAGCATCATCATTTGATGGAATTACGTAATCCACTTGCCTTGGATCTGAGTTTGTATCAACCATGGCAAATATTGGAATATTTAATTTTTGCGCTTCTTTTATTGCTATATGCTCACGTTTTATATCTACCACAAATAGTGCACCAGGTAATCGGGTCATATCTGCAATAGAGCCTAAGTTCTTTTCTAACTTTGCTCTTAAACGATCAACTTGCAAACGTTCTTTCTTAGATAAAGTCAAAAAAGTACCATCTTTCTTCATACGGTCAATTGAAGCCATTTTTTTAACAGCTTTTCTAATTGTCACAAAGTTGGTAAGCATTCCACCTGGCCATCTTTCTGTAATATATGGCATGTTTACACTTCCAGCCTTCTCAGCTACAATGTCTTTAGCCTGTTTTTTAGTTGCTACGAATAAAATCTTTCTTCCTGATGCAGCAATTTTACCTAAAGCTGTAGAAGCTTCTTCAATTTTAGCTGCCGTTTTGTAAAGGTTGATAATATGGATACCGTTACGCTCCATATAAATGTAAGGGGCCATGTTTGGATTCCACTTACGTGTAAGGTGACCGAAGTGTACACCTGCTTCAAGTAATTCTTTTACTTGGTCTTTTCCCATTTTTGTAATAGTTTACGTTCTGTTGATTAGCAATGATTAAGTAGCTTTATAAAAGGTCTTAATCATTTAGATGCTAAACTAAATCTTGACCAATAGGCCATAGATAACAATAACTGGTTTATATAGTGCTGAATTTATTTCAGCTATTTTTTATAATTTCTGAATCCGATGAGCAGATTCAGAATCAAGTTTTGGATTTTAACGTTTAGAGAACTGGAATTTCTTACGAGCTTTCTTCTGACCGAATTTTTTTCGCTCAACCATTCTTGGGTCTCTGGTTAACAATCCTTCTGGTTTTAATATGTTTCTATTATCATCGTCTAATTCGCACATTGCACGAGCTAATGCTAAACGAACAGCTTCTGCCTGCCCTGTTATACCACCCCCAATAACATTCACGCTTACATCAAAGCTTTTCTCATTATTAGTCATAGACAAAGGTTGATTAACTTTGTACTGCAAAATTGCGGTTGGAAAATAAGTATTCAAATCTTTATTGTTAACAGTAATTTTCCCTTTACCCTTAGAGAGGTAAACACGCGCTACTGCAGACTTTCTTCGGCCAATTTTGTGAATAACTTCCATCTATTTAAATTCGTTTAAATTAATTGTTTTAGGCTTTTGAGCTTCGTGAGAGTGTTCAGAACCAACGACAACGTTTAAATTACGAAAAAGATCTGCACCCAATTTATTCTTTGGTAACATACCTTTTACTGATTTTTCTAATATTCTTGCTGGATTCTTATCAAATAATTCTCTAGCCGACAAACTTCGTTGTCCACCAGGATAACCAGTATGGCGAATGTATGATTTATCAGTCCATTTATTTCCTGATAGACTGATTTTTTCCGCATTAATTACAATCACATTGTCACCACAATCAACATGTGGTGTGAAATTAGGTTTGTGTTTGCCTCTTAAAAGCTTTGCAACTTTAGAAGCTAATCGACCTAATGGCTGTCCTTCAGCATCAACCAAAACCCACTCTTTATTCACAGTAGCTTTATTCGCTGAAACTGTCTTGTAGCTTAATGTATCCAACTTATTAATTTTTTCTGATTAAACATCTATCTCTTCAAAAGAGTTTGCAAATTTACGATTATAAATTTTATAACCAAATACCATTGATGATAATTTTTATAATTTAATAGGAGGTAGATATTTCGGGTTAATGAACTATTCAAGAAAGACGCAATTACTATTGGGTATCATTGTTTAATTTCGAAATAAAATGGAGAACAATCCATAAAATTCTTTGATTCATTATAAAAGTAATTTATTCTATACTTTCATCTCTTTCCACTTCCCTTTTCTGAAGAATATAATTGCAACTATTGCTATGCAGACTTCGGCCAGTGTAATAGCCACAAATACACCTTTTGGTCCAAAATCAAATACAATGGCTGCCAGATAAGCAAAAGGTAATTGGAACAACCAAAAGCAGAAAAAATTAATATATGTTGGGGTTCTTGTATCTCCGGAGCCATTAAATGACTGAATAATGACCATTCCATAAGCGTAAAATATATAGCCTGCAGCAATAACCTGCAAGCAAAGTGCTCCATTAGAGATTACGTTATCATCGTTAGTAAATAAACTTATGATAGATTTTGCGAATAACAGATAGATCACAGATACAATACCCATGAAAATAGCTGTATATTTACCTGTTTTCCAAACAGAATTCTCGGCTCTTTGAGGCTTTTTCGCTCCCAGATTTTGGCCTACCAAAGTCGCGGCTGCATTACTCATTCCCCACGCAGGCATAAGTGTAAACATCATAACTCTTATGGCAATGGTATAACCGGCAAGAACCTCACTGCCAAATTCACTCATAATTCTCATCAGGAATATCCAGCTGGAAGTTCCAATTAGAAATTGACCAATTCCACCTAAGGATACTCTAACAAGGTTGAACATGATTTTTGTTCTTAGTACCAGATCTTTATATGCAATCTTAATGCGGCTCCATCCGTAGAATAAAATAACTAATTGAAACAATACTGCCATACCTCTTCCTATCGTTGTCGCTATGGCAGCTCCCTGTACACCAAATGCAGGAATTGGTCCCAAACCGAATATAAAAATAGGATCGAGGATGATATTCAATCCGTTTGATAATACCAGGGCCCACATGGCAACAGAGGCATCGCCAGCACCACGAAAGATGGCATTGATAAGAAAAAGCAGCATGATGGTTACGTTACCTCCCAGCAATACTTTAGTATAGCCATATCCTTCTTCAATCAGATCTGGTTCAGCTCCCATAAGTCCCAGAATCTCCTTAGGATACAGCAACCCTATTACACTTACTACTACAGCAACTGCAATTCCAAGAAATATGGCCTGTACTGAAGCCCGTGATGCTCCATTGAGGTCTTTCTCACCTACACGTCTTGCTACAACAGCAGTCGCTGCCATACTCAATCCAATTGCCACAGCATACACCAATGTAATAACAGATTCAGTTAGGCCAATAGTAGCTACAGCATTAATACTCACTTTAGACACGAAGTAAATATCTACCACAGCAAAAACACTTTCCATCATCATTTCAAGAATCATAGGTACGGAAAGCATGAAAACAGCACGCCTAATACTTCCTGATGTAAACTCCTGTTCTTTTCCAGTGACAGCTATTTTTAAGTTTTTTAAAAATCGAGAAATGGTCATGTGATTGGTTATTTATTCTAGCGACCTAAATGGTAACTGATTTGCGGAATATTCTTATTTTATCTTGAATGACTGCTTTTTTACCTTCCCTTAATATCGTATTTTCTTTGTAAGCCTAACCAGTGTTCCGTTTGTATCTCTCTCATCAACCCTACATTAATTGGATCAAAATATGGATGATTCTTTGGTAACATAAAACTCTGGTAATTCTCTTTTAATGTGAAAGGTAGTAACTTAACCTTTTCATCTAAAGAAAGCCTGTTAATGTAATACTGTAAGACAGTCTTATCGTAAAGAATTACATCATTTTCTTTTTTGGCGATGGCTCTTAGAGCTAGAATTGGTGAAGCATAGGTCTGACTTATAGGAATATTTTCTTGTTTTAAATAAGATTCTCCGCTAGAGGCTCCAACTGCACTAATATTTTCAACCAATCTGATATCTTCGGCACTTTTAATGTCTGTCTGTAAACCCGAAATTGTTAAAGTAGAGGCAATTCCGGCAGTAAAACTTGATATAATTATTACAGCTGTAAACATCCAAATTATAGCGATTGCTTTACCCTGATTAGATTTAGGCGCTTTATCACCATATCCAACTGTTGTCATGGTTACAGCAGACCACCATAAACCGTCAAAAAGTCCTAAGAAACCTGGACGAAACTGAAATTTATTATGCTTTCGCTCAACTAACCAAAGAAAAAAGCCAAAGACAAAAATGATTAAAATAAGCAGCAATATAATTTCTAAGAAGGCTAGCGAGAAGATATTGCTTACGAAAACCGCAAAAGTCGATCGATTCATATATGGTATAGCCACTCCTATACTGGAAATAGAAAATGGTTGTGTCATGTCAAACTTATCAACTCGCAGATCATTTACATCCATAGGATTGATAGTGAGATCTATTTCCTGATATTCCAACTTCTTTAAAATACTGATGAAATCGGAATGTAGTTCATACTTGAAATTAAGATTAGCTGACTTCGCGATATTTTCCCATAGCTCAATGCTCAGACCTTCATAATCATTGTCTCCAGATTTTATTACAAATGGCGGATTTTGATAAATACCAACTGTAAGCGTATCACTTTGGGCAAATGTTGTCTGATTGTTAGAAACAAGCATTAACAAAATCAGTATGTGAAACCATTTATTCTTCATTTTTGTTTTGTTATTTCTTCATGAATTGAGAAGTAAATAAATTGGGATAATATTCTAAACATAACAAGGTCATTCTTATCAAAATGAATTTTTCTAATACTATATGCACACAAAATAACTGGTTGGTCATTTTCCAATGAGAATGGAATGAACAACAAGGAATTAAACCTGTAGGCATCCTTTTCTTCTATGTACATTGTATGTTCTTTCTTGAAGTCATTTATCAATACTTCCTTATTGTTTTCCATCGCCCAACAAGTTAAGCTTGTTTTTGGATTGAAAGGTTTGGCTCTAAAGGTGTAACCACTCCGTTCTTGATCTGAATAACCTTTGTGTACAATTTCATTGCGTTCTTTAAAAGCGATTTCAAAGGCATTCACATCTGCTGTCTGAGTGACTGCTTTTCCCATTGCAGTTATGATATCATCCCATGATGCTTTTTTAGGTATTTCTTTTATGAACAGTTCCAGTGTATGTATATTGGAGGTCGCACTAACCAATTCTTCTTTCTGGTTCTCAAATTCTTTTATCTTTTGATTAAGTTGCGCTTCCTTTTTTGCCAATTTCTCATTAGAGTATTTCAATACTTCTTGTAATCTCTTAAAACGACGTTTTGCATATACTCTAAAATAAAAACCTATAAATGCAATTAATAAGGCAATCGAACCATAAATAAACCAGTTCTGTGAATACCAAGGTGTAAAGATTTTTAATTGAATTTCCAATGGTTTACTCCATTGGTAGCCTCCAGGTTGTCTGGCTCTAAGTTCTAGTAAATAGTCACCTAATTCAATATTGCTTAATTGAAGTGTATTATTATTGCTGTTAGATTGCCATAGTTGTTCCTCTAACAAAATATCTTTGTCCTCTTGTGGTAACAATCTGTATTGATATTGAACATCTTTTGCCGGAAATGACAAATTGGATAAGTGTAGTTCAAGTTGTTGTCTTTTTTTTATTTCGAGAATCTCATAATCCCGCGTCAATTCTGTACGATTGATAAGGATCTTTCTGATTCTTGGTGGGTTAGAATAAGGTAGGGTAGAAGCCGATATTCTGGAAAAAACCAAACCTTCAGCAGTTCCTGCCCAAAGCCGACCCTCTTTATCTGTTGTAATACATCTGTAAGCACTTATAACTGCAGGCAAACCTTCAGATTCACCTAAAGATGTAGATGTATTTTGCTGATGAAAAACCAATCCTTTAGTCGCAGTGGCAACCCAAATATTGTCATTAGAATAATGTGTAACACCTCTGACTTCTTCCTGGCCCAAAATATCATTTTCAATAAGTGCGATCTTTTCACCATCATATCGAAGTAAGCCATCAGTTGTAGCAAGCCAGACAACACCGCGATCGTCTATTGTCAAGTCATGGGCTTCAAAATTCAACATTGCTGTAAATGGCAGTTCCGGGCTAAGATTAATGAAGTGATCTTGTTCAGGATCGAAACGGTACAAATAACTTTTCTCACCAATACCAACCGCATATATTTCGCCTCTGCTACTTTCTTTTAGGGCCAAAACTCTGCTGGAAAAACCCTTCTTATCATTATAGATCTTGACGTCTCCATTAGCGTTGATCTGTGCTACACCTAAAATGGGTTTGTTTATTGGTGCTTGATTAAACCAAAGGTTTCCTTTGCTGTCAGGATACAGATAGAAAATGGCTTCACCACGATCATGAAAATCATAGCGTCTAACAACCCGGTTATTTACATATTTCAGTAGTTCAACTTTAGGCGTATTAGTCGTCACCCAGGTTATTCCAGCGTTATCATTTGCAACGAAATTTACTTGTAGATTGTCATGAATTATCCTAGCTTCGAAACCGCTTTGAGAGGGAGAAATTTCATAAAGATAATTCATAGGTATCCAAGCTTTACCTTCATCGCTTATTGAGATTCCAATGGGGTTGTTCATCGGTAAATTATCAACCGTCTTAAAAAAACGCTGTTGCAGCAACCACAATCCAGTCTCTGAACTTATCCAAAGTTTATCGTTTTTGCTTATACTGTCCGTAGTAATATAGATCTCATTTATATGTCCAAATTCCAGTTTTTCTACCCTGTGTGCTTCATTTGCGCCATATATAGTTTGAGGTGGACTGCTTAGATCTTTAACTTTAAATAGGTTGCCTTTTCTTGTCCCTACAAAATACTGATCATTTTGATCTGCATGAATTGCAGTGACCAGATCATTATCTAGTGAAATGGTTTTAATCAGTTTTAGGGGGCCTTCTTTTAAAGAATAAACATGCAATCCTTCATTACCTATTGCAAGCTGATCTTTGTGGATAAGTAAAGAAGTGCCATTTTTAATATCCAGTTTTTTCTTAAAAGTATCTGTGGTTTTTTCAAACACGAATAGACCATCTGTTGGGCTCAAAACCCAAATACTTCCTTTTGAGTCCTCAAATAAAGCTAGCTTTTGTGCTTTTTGAGATTTAGAAAACCGATAGGTTTTAAATTCACCATCTTGCCATTTGCCAATACTATGATTGGACTGGCTCAACCAAATACCTTGATCTGAAGACAGGATAAAATTATTTGGGTAGAAAGGCATTTCATTAGTTTCATTAATAGAACCTTCCAGGAGAGAACTTATTTTAGGTTGTTCACTAAGTTCATCAATTTTGTAGATTCCTTTGTCGTTCACTAGCAGCAAGTTGTCTTTGTTTGAGTGCAGTTGATGTATTGATTGACTCTCAGTTTGAATACTGTAAAAATCGAAGTTGATGCCATCAAATCTATACAGACCGTTTTGACTAGCTATCCAGACAAACCCTTCGTTATCTTGAAGTACCGAATTTACCTGGTTAAAAGGAGCGCCTGATTCAGTCTGATAATGCACATATCCATATTGCTGCGCAGAAAGTGGTAAACAAAAGCCACACAAATACAATATAAGAATTAGTCTATTCAATTTTAGAAACATTACCAACTAAGATAGTAAAAAATTGCCCTAAATATACAGGAGTTCTGACCATTTTATTATTTTACAATTGTGTTATTTATCGTGTAAAATTTAAGTTCTTAATCGTGTTAGTTCAAATTTCAGGCATGGCTTAGTTTTAAGCTTTTCTTCTCTTATTAGTTTAAAAGAATTGTTATAACTATTACGTTGTCATAAGTACCACGGTATAGGGAGTTCCATCGCATAGTTTTTTATGCAGGGCTTTTTTGTATTCTATTTAAAGAGGCGAAGAGTTCTAGTATACTAATTCCAAATAATAAGATGTCTAAAATCCATAATATGGCTTTTCCTTGGATCGGTAATTTTAAATCCCCGAATACGAGCCAAATAAATAGCACAATTCCACCGAGAATATTAATACATATAGCGCCTCCAAGTCCCAATCCAATAAGTTTTCCTTTTCTTCTGTATTCAATATATAAAGCTAATCCAATCCCAAGGATTATTGCCCCAAGCATATTAGGGTAAAAATATTGGTTAATCTCGGGTAACCCGAATACCTTAATGATAGGCTCTGAGTAAGCCAGTAGTACTACTCCAATGAGCAGATTAATTATTGAATCGATTAAAATTAATGTTTTCCCTTTTACCATGATTATTGACTGATTAATACCCTAAGGCTTTTTTAGGAGGCGTTCCAATGACTTATACTCGTTGCTATTCATTCCTTATAGTTCAATTTATTTCAGTGAATTTTACTATAAACATGTGGCAGAATTTCTTTTTACGAATAATTAACTAAGGTAGTTGATGTTCATTATTTGGCAAAGCTTCAATTTCTTCTGGTTTGTTATTGATCAAGTTTTTCATAGCACTAGAATAAGCAGATTTCAAAAACTTTGTCATTTTTTTCACTGTCTCAAAATGAACTTAATCATTTTTTATAAAACAGTTTCATTCCAGGTTGTTTACCCAATTTAGAAATTTCTTCAATAGTCTTTGCATGAAAATTTTTTGCTACATAATCATCCTAAATTGTCGTTAAGACATAGTTTTTATAAAATGTCATTTTATGTAGTTCGTAGAATCCTCTCCATTTTGCGACCTCTGGCCAACTCATCTACGAGTTTATCCAAATATCTAGTCTGTTGCGTAGTTGGATTTTCGATCTCTTCAACTCTATAACCGCAAATTACACCAGTTATGAGCTTTGCATTTGGGTTTAATGCAGCATTCTTAAAAAACTCTTGAAATGTAACCTTTTCGTCAATCAATTTCTTCAATTTTGTTTTATCATATCCGGTTAACCATTCTATTATCTGGTGTAATTCAGCTTGACTTCTACCTTTCTTCTCAACTTTAGTGACATAATGAGGATATACCGAAGCAAATATCATTTTTGCAATACGCTCATCATGATGGCTTGTGATACTCATATTCTTCTGTTTTTTCATTTTAAATGGTAAGATAATTAATTTTTATGTAAGCTGGTAGTACTGTTTTCGTTCGAAATAAGGTCAATATTTAAATTATATTTTCCACGTTATTGGGCTTTTTCGAAAACACATAAATAAGGAATCCACCAAAAGCAATAACAATCAAACCAATTAAGCGAGCGTAAGAACTGAACTCAGGAATAATACTTTGAATAAAATCAATAAATAATTCGTGACCTATAAATAAAAAGATTAGTGCAGCGATTACTAAAAGAATTCCAAAAACTCTTATTACTCCCGGAAACCTTGATTTTTTGGCTATGGTTAGAAATAATACACCAAAGAACAACCTCACAATTATAGCACTGATATAAATTACAGTGCTTTCCATATTATTTTCTATCCAATTAAAAATTATCTCGGGTTTAATTAGTAAAGATAATCCTGCAAAAAGCAGCAGGAAACCAAACAATCTGACAACTAATATCATGATAATTATATTTTTACCAGTATTTACAATGGTTTTATTTGTGATTCCTTTGCAATTGAAATACGTAAGATTATCAGAGAAGGAATCTAGCCTTATAAATGTAATGATTTTTTGAATAGTACTGAATTGGCAATGGTTTTAAACCATAGATGTAGCTCCATATTTTTAGTAGATCCTTTACTAAGTTACTTTTTATTGCAATCTTCCAAAGATACAAGTGAATCCTGAAGTTCTATAAGGGCATAATTCATTCTTATTAGCGTCTGATTGATGTAATCTTTCTTTTTTGACATGTGAAAACTTAATTTATTAAAGTCATACTCATAGCCTGCTCTGTGCAATTCGCGACTGGCATCAGAAATTTTCGATCGAGCATCATGAATATAATTTTTGGCATCATCTGCATTTTCTGCTGTTTTTAAACATTTAATATTTGCTGCTGTTTCTTTTGCGTTTTTAGCCTCATTTTTAGCATAACTGATTTTGTTAATGACTATACTTAAAGATTTCTTGATATCACCTACGTAGCTATGAATAATATTAATTGATCGGCTGTTTTCGCATTTTTTCCAGTTGGGTGATCGCGAACTTAATTTCTTTAAAAGAATCTTCAAGTTGCTTATTTGAGTTGGCTATAATTTCTTTTGCATCAGATGCCTGACTAAGACTAATTATTGGAAAGAGGCATATTATTAGTAAATAAATTGATTTCATAGTTTAAGTTGACAATAACCGTATTGAATATCATTTGAATGTAGAATGATTTCCTAGATTTATTCAGTCGTTTATCAAAACTTTGCCAAAAGATAGAATATTTTAGTAGAATATAACTCCTTCATAAATAATACGCATTATTCTTATTTAATTCCTTTTGTATTTCAAGTAGCCATTCAATTTTTTGCGTTTTCAGATAAGGACTTGCATATCTGAAGTTGGGTGTTTCACCTTTTTTTAATCCAATAATATTAATGTTTTGTTTTAATATAGATTCAGCTGAGTCCCTTAGCTCGGCAATATCTCCCCAGGCAGCTATAATTGTATTGCTCTTTGATTTTATGGAATTGGTTAACTCTTCTTTTCTTAAAAAATGAGTTAAGCAATGTGGATTTGTTTTATCAAGTTTGCTGGCATTTTTAAAATCATTTCTAAATTTCCCGCTATTACCATTTCTTAAATCAGACAAGTTCAGAATTCTAACAAAATTCCAATTATTAATTTCCATTAATCTCATAATTTGGTATTGTGCATTGTCAGGACGTGCAGCGATTATTTCCTTAGTTTTAAATTTAAAGACTTCCTCCTTTGTGAAAGTTCTTGGTCCGTACGATTTATCCAAGGGAACAGAAGATCCTGGATTCATCATTATTACAATGATATCAGGCAATTCTTTTGGGGTGTGTTTTCGTCTGATTTCTAATGTGCTACGACATTTTAATAGTGAATTTGATAGTTTAAGATTATAGAAATGACCATAAACAGTATATTTTTTTTTCAACTCAACTGCAAGAATAAATTCCATCTGTTTCTTTTCAGTTAATGCTAACTGACCTAGGTTTGGTTTAGCAACTAATTTAATAAATAAAACTACCGATTGTTTGATGGACAAGAATATTCCAAGAATAAAATCTGATCTGCCTTTGTACGACAGGTTACTTTTAATCCGTATTGAGTAGAGGATTGTTTTTTTCGAATTGGGTTTCCCGATACATCTTAGTTATAAATCTATGTTAATAGACTACGTCCTGCCAATTTGTTCATAATGTAGTTGTATATTAGTAAAATTGTCTATGACAGGAGAATATATATTTTATAAACTAACCTTCTTTTTACCTTTACAAAGAGACAATTAATAATAAAAAATAGAACTTTATGTATCAGCCTTCTAAAAATGAGAATAATGCCAAAAGTGAAACCAAACCTTCCACGAATTATGTGATATTTCAGCTTGGCTCTTATCCATGGCAGTCTCAAGTAGAAGCAACCTCTGGATCGGGTATATTGCACGAGGCACAGCACGATATTTTTAATGCTATGGATGGGATTGCCAGTTATTCCATATTTCCTTCCGGATTTGCCCGTCAAAAGAATCAAGATATGGACAGGAAGGATGTTAGGATTTACGAAATGGACTCTGAAGTACCAGAATATAGCCACCCAAGTGGACATCGTTGGGCGGGAGTAAGTGAACAATATGTCAATAAATTCATTTCCGATCATGAAAAGCTTGTTTATGACTTTATGCAGGAAATTGAAAACACACTTGAACCTGGTTCTGAGATCCAACTATTTATTGCACATCATACCTGTATTAATAGTATTATAGCTAAACGGGTAATGAAAAAAAGAGCTGCAAATGGCTATTCTGTTCCGAAGATTGTTATCTTTTTACATGGTACAGCCATGATAATGATGGCAAATGAATTGAAAGAAGTCTCGCTGGTTGAATCTCGTGAATTGGCACCCTCAGAAAGGAAATGGCCATCTACATTTCATAAAAAATTGACGGAATTGGGTGTTTTTGATGACTGTAGCAAACCAGGAAATGCGAATCTTGCATACGCTATTTCCGAAGAGAATATGGAAGTGTTCACCGATTTATTTCCCCAATTTGACAAGGAAAAGTTTATTTTGGCAAATCCAGGTTATAACAGTTGTTTTGTGCCTCGTCCAAATATGAAATTAGAAGATGTATTGAAGGAGGCCAATTTAAAACACCTGGGTCTGACCAAAGAAAAAACCTATGATGTGAGAACAGACTATAAACACATGGTGGTTTTTGTTGGACAATTTGTTGGTTGGAAACGAATTGACGCTGTTTTACGTGCCTCCAGGATTTGGGAGAAGGAGTTTGGAGATGAAATTCTTACTTTGATCGTGGGGAAACAGAAAAAAGAATACAATATTGAGTTACAGAATTTAAATGAAAATCTTGGTAACAAGAATACATGTTTTGTAGGTCCATTGATGCAATCAGAATTGGCCAAACTATTTGCTGCAGCAAGTGTTTGCACATTTCCATCTAAAGCAGAACCATTTGGAATGGTATTAATTGAAGCACTGGCTTGTGGTGTTCCTGTAATTGGTGCTGATTCTGGTGGTCCTCGGGATTTTATGACCAATGATGTTGGATATTTGGTGCCTGAAAGTGATGATAAAAAAGTTTTTAGTGAGAATTTAGCTAAAGCTGTTATCAAAGCGATTAAGGAAGACTGGAAAACAAAGATGTCTGAAGAATGTATTAGGGTTGCAGCACCTTTTTCCAATACGCGTAAAACGAAGCAATTGTTGGAAGACACACTAGCAAAGATAGGTTGAGTATGATTACAGGATGGGATTAACGTTTGTCGATTTTAGGAGGCATTTTTTGTTTTTTATATCATAGTTAGTATTTCTAAAATTATTTTTGTCTACATAAATGATGAACCTATAATTTTATTTAATAGATAGTATTCAATGTTCCTCCAGCCAGTTATCGCCTGTATCAAGATCGACTACCAATGGAACTTTTAATTCAATTGCATTTTCCATTTCTTGCTTTATAACTGGCTGTATCATATCCAGTTCCGGTTTATAGACATCAAACACCAATACGTCATTAACCTGAAGCAGCATTTTAGTTTTATAATTACCTGACCTGAGTTTGTCATGAATTCGGATCATAGCAATTTTAATAATGTCTGCAGCACTACCTTGTATTGGTGCATTCACCGCGTTACGTTCTGCA
>JABDOZ010000043.1 GCA_013043005.1 Flavobacteriaceae bacterium
TTTGGTTATAGAATTCCAAAACCAACTCAGGGTTGGCAGCAAATCCTTCTGGTGACGCTACTTGCATGACATCATGACCTTCCCATAATCCATTCGCATCTCTAAAGGTTTTTAACCCACTTTCTGCACTCATGCCAGCTCCTGTTAGTACAACTATATGTTTCATAGTATAAATGTATAAAAAGTTATAATTAGTTATGATGAAGGTATCTACTAAAATTACTAATTTTAAAGTTATATGGTTGACCTAAAACTTCTAGAACATTTAGAATCTTTTCTTACGGAAAAACGAAGGCAACGTTTTGATGAAGTACTTGCTCAACGCACTAAACATTTTACAGTTGCTACGGAAGATGTTTATCAACTGCACAACACAAGTGCGGTAATGAGAAGTTGCGAAGTTTTCGGTATACAGGAATTAAATGTCATAGAGGAGCGTAATACCAAGAAAATAGACAGAGAAATTGCACTTGGTTCCCAAAAATGGGTTGATTTAAATAGGTATCAATCCGTTTCAGATTGTATTACAGATCTTAAGAAAAAGGGATATCAAATTGTGGCTACTACGCCTCATAATAATGAAAGTTTGCTAGAGGATTTTGATGTAATACCTAAATCTTGCTTATTTTTTGGAAGAGAAACTGAAGGATTATCAGAAGAAGTAATGGAGCAAGCCGATCGATTTCTGAAGATCCCTATGGTAGGTTTCACAGAAAGTTTGAATATATCAGTTTCCGCTGCTATAATCCTTCAACATATAACAGCAAAATTGAAAACATCCAATATTGAATGGCAGCTATCTGATGAAGAAAAAAATCACAAGAAAATAGACTGGATAAGAAAAACAATTCACAGCTATGACGAAATAGTTGAACGATTTTATTCAGAGTATTAAATTTTTACTATTCTCATTATTAAACTTTTATTGTATCTTCATATCGATTTAATAGCATTATACTTCTTTTCCAATTGGTTAGATAATCTGCCATTGAATCATTTTTGATTAATCCTAAAAACCCTAATTATGACTTTCATTTATATCCTATTCGGGATAGTTTTACTTATTATTTTATTAGGACTTATAGCTCCAAAAAACTACGAAGTAAGCAGAACAATAGTTATTGAAAGAGACCTTAAGGATGTCTTTCAATATTTAAAACTCGTTAAAAATCAAGATGATTGGTCACCATGGAAAAAGAAAGATCCTAACATGGTGCAATCTTCAATAGGAACTGATGGGGAAGTTGGTTTTATTTCAAAATGGAAAGGAAACAAAGATGTTGGTGAAGGTGAACAAGAAATAATTAATATTACAGAAAATGAATCTATAGATTCCCAACTACGTTTTTTTAAACCTTGGAAATCGGAGTCGATCGCTCATATTTTAGTAGATACGGTTGATGATGATAAAACAGTAGTTACGTGGGGTTTTGCAGGTAAAAACAAGTTCACTATGAGTATTTTCATGCTGTTTATGAATCTTGATAAAATGGTTGGGAAGGATTTTGAAGAAGGTTTAGCCAGCTTAAAACAAATTTTGGAAAAGAATTAAATCCGTTTGTTTCTGCTCAATACTTTGTATTCCTCGTAGCACTCACTTATTGCATCAAGAATTTGAAGATCGTTGGCAACACGTATAAAATCTGCAGAATAGTTACACTGACTCACAATTTGGTCCAGATCAACTCGGTCTACCTGTAGCAACGCCATTAGCATTTCCCTGTCAAAACGTGAAGCTAACAAGTTTCTAATTTCATCATCCTGCTTCATTTTTTTCAACTTGCGCAACTCATTTGGTTTTTTGCCAAAGACATTATATAAGAAATCTGCAGGATTAAAAATGGCTCCAAGCACTTTATTAACAGCACCAGAAGATCTGCTTCCTGCTTCGTAACCAGTTGTTGTTAATCCGGAAATGCTATACCTGAAATTATCCTGGATGGCGACCTGTTTGATATCGACTTCAAGATAACCTGTGAGCCTTAACTGATGTACGACAACTTCTTCCAAAGCAAGAGCCAATTCGGTTAGTACAATATTGGCATTCCCAAATTTTATCCAGTCATTTGTTACTCTAACTTTAATGGATTTAAATCCTAAATAAGAGAAGTGAATCGTATCATTTACTGCAGCAGTTATCTCAAACTCTCCTTCTTTGTTAGTTGAGGTTCCAATTACTTGATTTAGATTAACAATATTTACATTTTCTAAAGCTGTAGATGTATCACCATTGATTACCGTTCCGTTCACCCTGGTTTTTTCCTGAGAAAAACCATAAGAACATGCCAAAACAAAGGCAAATAGGAACAATATTTTTTTCATAACCAATTTCAAAGTCGTGTAAAAATAACAAACTAATATTCAATTGAACAAATAGCATGCCTTTTTGACTAAATATTAACAAATAGGTTTAACGTCTGGATCGTCTTGGTCTATCCGAACCTGATGAACTAGATTTAGATTCAGACCTTCTTGATCTTGAGTTTTTGTTTCCAGAACCGGAATCACCAGATCTAAAATCGTCACCGGAACGTCTGGACCTTGAACGATCAGAGCTTCTTCTATCACTTCGTCTGTCAGAACCACCCCTTCCAGATTGTCGGTCACTTCTAAAACCACCATCATCTCGTCTTCTTCTATCGCCTCCGCTACTTCGTCTTTTTCGGTCACCACCATCACGACGTCGTCCACGACCTCTGTTTCGGTCTCTTCCTCTGCTTTCTGTTTCTTCAACATTTACAAAACGACCGTTGCTCTTGAAATCCGTAAAGAATTCTAAAATTTTAGCTTTATGTTCTTTTTCAGTATTAAAAAATGAAAAGCTATCTTTTACATCTACCTTAAAAACATCGTCCTGTCCAAGTCCAAGATTATCACGAAGGAAATCCTTCAAGCTCATCCAATCATAACCATCTTTTCTACCAACATTTATAAAATACCTTGCTGATCTGCTATCGCTAACACCTTCTTTCGAGCTACTTTGATGTGCTTCAGCATTCAAGTCTTTTGCTTTTTGATAATAGTTAAAGAAACGTGTAAACTCAACCGAAAAGAATTTCTTGATCAATTCATCTTTGTCAGAATCTTCAAACAGGGCATTAATATCATTTAAATACGGATCGATCTCATGATTGATCTCTGTATCATGAACTTTTTCTGCCAAAGACATTAGTTGCACCTGACAAATCTCCATACCATCAGGAATATCCTTTTGTTCGAATTTCTTTTTAATCATGCGTTCTATACTATGTATTTTACGCAATTCACTTTTAGAAACAATAACCATGGATACACCATGTTTTCCTGCTCTTCCAGTTCGTCCGGAACGATGTGTATAGGTTTCGATCTCGTCTGGCAACTGATAATTTATCACATGTGTTATATCATCTACATCAATACCACGTGCAGCCACATCTGTTGCCACCAACATTTGTATCTGTTTGTTCCTAAACGATTTCATGACAAGATCCCGCTGGTTCTGACTCAAATCACCATGCAGTGCTCCTGCATTATAGCCATCATCTAATAATTGTTCTGCTACTTTTTGAGTATCACGTTTGGTTCTGCAAAAAATCACTGAAAATATATCCGGATTTGCATCAGCTAAACGCTTTAAGGCTAAATATCTGTCTCTGGCATTCACCAAATAATATTCATGGCTTACGTTTTCTGCACCAATGTTCTTTGTTCCAACAGTAATTTCTACTGGTTTATGCATGAATTTTTTTGCAATTACAGATACCTCTTTAGGCATCGTAGCAGAAAATAACCAAGTGTTCTTATCCTCTGGAGTATGAGATAATATATCGGTAATATCTTCATAGAATCCCATGTTCAGCATCTCATCAGCTTCATCTAAAACAGCATATTGTATTTTTGAGATATCAACCAAGCGTCTGCTTATCATATCTTTCATACGTCCAGGAGTTGCTACAATAATTTGTGCACCTTTTTTAACCTGTCTTGCCTGGTCTGTAATGCTTGCACCACCATAAATGGCAGTCACATTCAAGCCTTTACAGTATTTACCATACAATTTCATTTCGTTGGTAATTTGCAAGCAAAGTTCACGAGTAGGAGATAGTATCAATCCTTGAGTGGTTCTGCTTTCAATATCAATTTTTTGTAACATCGGGAAACCAAAAGCAGCAGTTTTACCTGTTCCAGTTTGTGCTAAACCAACAAGGTCAGATTCCTTTTCTAAAAGAATAGGAATTGCTTTAAGTTGTACTTCGCTGGGAGTTTCAAAGCCTAAATCTGTTACGGCTTGTAATAAATGGTCCTCAAGACCAAGTTCTTGGAATGTTTTCATTCTAACTATAAGTATTCAATTGCGTTATGTACGTGTTACATAAGAAGCGAATCGACATACTTAAACTTAAAACTTCTGGTAACACATCCTCTCTCTGAGGAACTGATTTTCAATAATCAGCTGCAAATGTAGTGTTTTTAAATTGAACTCAGGAAATTGATCAATTTGGCTACAGCTTTACCACGATGCCCAATTTTGTTTTTAAGAGATAGTTCCATTTCTGCAAAGGTCAGGTTGTAGCCTTTAGGTTTAAAAATTGGGTCGTAACCAAAACCACTATCGCCTTTTTTGGCAGTTGTTATTTCACCTTTACAGATTCCTTTAAATGTATGAAGTGTATCATTTAAATGTAAAGCAATAACCGTTTTAAACTGAGCATTTCTGTTGGGTTTATCCTGTAACTCGTTTAGGAGTTTATTCATATTATCGCTAGCATCACGTTGCTCTCCAGCATAACGTGCTGAAAATACACCTGGTTCTCCATCTAAAGCCTCAACCTCTAGGCCAGTATCATCTGCAAAACAGTCAATACCGTAGTGTTCCTTTATGTATTCTGCCTTTTGTATGGCATTACATTTTATTGTGAATTGGATTTCAGGAACCTCCTCAAAACAACCAATATCTTTAAGGCTTAACAACTTAATATGGCTCGGAATTAAAGCTTGTACTTCCTTAATTTTATTCTGGTTGTTTGTTGCGAATACAAGTTGCATATCTGTGTTAAAATATGTTTCAAATATAATTTAAAAGCTGGTACTCTTTAGCTTTTATCTAGTATTAAAAGAGTAATTTTGCAATCCAAATGCAATTTAGCAATAACAAACGATACAACGCTTACTCGTCCTTTATTAAAAAGCGATTTAATGAGCGTGTTCAAAAGATCTCATTAGATACTGGATTTACTTGCCCAAACAGAGACGGAACCAAAGGCGTAGGAGGTTGTACTTATTGCAATAACAATACTTTTAATCCAGATTACTGTAAGCCTGACAAAAGTATTACCCAACAATTAGATGAAGGCATATCAGTCTTCTCTAAAAAATACAAGACACAATGCTATTTAGCATATTTTCAAGCCTATACCAATACCTATGCAGATATGGAGTTGGTGAAACAGTTGTATAAGGAAGCTATAGCACATCCAAAAGTAGTTGGATTGGTAATTGGCACACGACCAGATTGTATTAGTGAGGAGCTTATTGATTTTTTATCTCAACTAGCTAAAGGCTATTTTATTTCGTTGGAGTTTGGAATAGAAAGCACGTTAGATAGAACCCTAAGAATTGTAAATCGTTGCCATACCTATCATGAAACGGTTGATGCCTATGAGCTTGCCAAAAACAGAGGCCTGCATTTAGGCGCACATTTAATTATTGGCTTACCAGGAGAGAGCAGAGACGATATTTTAAACCATGCTATTGAGTTGTCTAAACGGCCAATAAACAGTTTAAAACTGCACCATTTACAGGTTGTAAAACATACCATGATGGCAAAACAGTATAAGGAAAACCCAAAACAGCTTAGCTTTTATACGGCTGATGAGTATATAGAATTAATATGCGAGTTTGTAACCTTGTTAAGACCAGATATAATTATAGAACGCTTTATTAGCCAATCACCTCACCATTTATTAATTGCACCAAAATGGAACTTAAAGAATTTTGAAATAGTCGCAAAAATTGATAAAAAACTAGAAGAGAAGGATCAATGGCAAGGTAAAAACATGAGAACTTAGAGCTCTTACAGGTCATTAAATATCCATCCAAATCAACACTATAAAAATCATCCAATATCTAAACTAATTTCCGTACCTTCCACCTCGTTTTTCAATCCTAAAAAGTAAAATATGTTTGCTAGGTTAAAAGGTTTTTCACGCGCATTTTGGACGGCCAATATTGTAGAATTACTGGAACGTGGTGCCTATTATGGTGTATTTATTGTCATCACTTTATACTTATCGAGAATCCTCGGTTTTACAGATGTTGAGGCTGGTTTAATTTCCGGTGTCTTTTCTGGTGGTTTGTTCCTCTTACCAACATTTACAGGAGCATTAGCCGATAAAATTGGGTTTAAATATTCCCTGCTAATCGCCTTTACCATGTTAAGTATTGGCTATTTTGGGTTGGCTGTTATTCCTACTGTATTGGAATCTTCAGGGTTGGTAGACTATTCCAATAACAATATAAAATTCACAGGTTTATTAACCTCTGCTTACCAATGGTCTATTGTACCTATCATGATCATCATCATGATAGGTGGTAGTTTTATTAAATCGGTCATTACAGGAACTGTTGCCAAAGAAACCACAGATACTACCAGAGCACAAGGATTCGCCATTTTTTATATGATGGTTAATATTGGTGCTTTTTCCGGGAAAACAGTTGTAAAACCGTTGCGCATGGCAATGGGTGATATGGGATTGGTGTATATTAATTACTTTTCGGCGGCTTTAACAGCCATTGCCTTAGTCATGATAATCTTCTTTTATAAAAGCTCTAAGCATGAAGGCGAAGGAAAAACTTTTGGTGAGATCTGGACAGCCTTAATTAAGGTGTGTACTAATGGTCGCTTGATCACATTAATATTAATTATTACTGGATTCTGGATGGTCCAGCATCAGTTATACGCAACCATGCCAAAATATGTCTTACGTATGGCAGGAGAAGGTGCGTCACCTTCGTGGTATGCCAATGTGAATCCGTTAGTTGTAGTGCTTACCGTAACCTTTGTAACCAGAATGATGGCTAGCAAAACACCATTATTCTCTATGACCGTTGGCATGTTCATTATGCCACTATCTGCATTAGCCATGGCATCAGGAAATTTATTGAGTGCAGGAGATGTTGACCTTGG
The DNA here is from genome assembly GCA_013043005.1 of Flavobacteriaceae bacterium. Classification (GTDB taxonomy): domain Bacteria; phylum Bacteroidota; class Bacteroidia; order Flavobacteriales; family Flavobacteriaceae; genus Site-B1. The sequence continues at coordinate 7,166 of JABDOZ010000043.1, forward strand.
TTTTATGACCATGCATCCTATTGCATTTATGATGGTAGTTGGTATTGCACTTCAGGCCTTGGCAGAATCCTTTATTTCTCCTAGATATTTGCAATTCTTCTCATTACAGGCACCCAAAGGAGAAGAAGGACTTTATCTGGGTTTTAGTCATTTGCATTCGTTCTTATCATCTATAATTGGTTTTGGTTTGTCAGGTTGGTTACTGTCAAAATATTGTCCGGATCCAAGGATGTTTGATAGTCGGTCAGCATGGGAAATAGCCTCAGCCAATGCACATTATATCTGGTATGTTTTTGCAGCTATCGCTTTAACGTCTGCCATTTCATTGATCATTTACGGTAAGGTGATCAAGTATTTGGATACGAAAAAGGTTATATAGCTATCTGTGATGATAAGGCTCGTTCTTTAAGATTGTAAAGCCTCTATATAATTGCTCGATAAAAAATAATCGTACCATTTGATGGGAAAAGGTCATTTTAGATAATGCAAGTTTCCCTTGAGCTTTGTGGTACAATTCGTTGCTAAATCCATATGGACCACCTATTACAAATATTATTCGCTTGACACCTGAATTCATATGCTTTTGAAGATAAAGCGAGAATCTAACTGAGTCCATTTGTGCTCCGTTTTCGTCTAGTAAAATAAGCACATCAGACGTTTTCAATTGTTTTAAAATTAGAGCTCCTTCCTTTTTCTTTTGTTCATCTTCAGTTAGTTTTTTGGCCTTTTTTAAATCCGGAATTATTTCAAAATCGAATTTACAGTAGTATTGCAGCCTTTTTTGGTACTCATCTATCAAGAGTTGCAAATTCTTATTGTCTGTTTTGCCAATGGCAAGAAGTTTTATGGTCATTTTCAAAATTACATTTTTTTAGAATTTGAAGTTTCATTTTTAGAATATTTTAATTATCAATTATTACTTTAGCTACAAATAAAAAATCAATGATCAGTCCAGTAATGTTCCAAAACGAAATTGACCTTATAATAGCCAATGCAATAAGAGAAGATGTTGGCGATGGAGACCATAGCTCTTTGGCATGTATTCCAGTATATGAACAAGGTAAAGCGAAATTATTGGTAAAGGATGAAGGAATTATTGCAGGAGTGGAATTCGCTAAAAAGGTGTTTAACTACATTGATTTGAATATTGAAGTTGAAACCTTGATTGAGGATGGTTCCAAAGTAAAATATGGCGATATTGTCTTTTATGTAAATGGAACAGTACAGACAATTTTAAAAGCTGAAAGATTGGTTTTAAATGCGATGCAGCGAATGAGTGCCATTGCCACTAAAACAAGGCTATTTGCAGAGTTGATTGAAGGTACTGGAGCCAAAATATTAGATACCAGAAAAACGACTCCTGGAATTCGAGCCCTTGAAAAATGGGCTGTAAAAATAGGAGGAGGAGAGAATCATAGATTTGCTTTGTATGACATGATCATGCTTAAGGATAATCATATCGATTTTGCCGGAGGCATTACGAAAGCAATAGAGAAAACAAAACGATATTTATCAGAGACCAAAAGAGATTTAAAAATTGTTGTTGAAGCCAGAAATTTAAAAGAAATAGAAGAAATTTTGCAGAGTGAAGGAATTTATAGAATCCTGATTGATAATTTTAACTTTGAAGATACCATTGAAGCAGTTAGGTTGATAAATGGTAAATGTTTGACCGAAAGCTCAGGTGGGATTAATGAAAAGACCATAAGGGATTATGCCTTATGCGGTGTAGACTATATTTCCAGTGGTGCTTTAACACATTCTGTTTACAATATGGATCTTAGTTTGAAAGCGGTTTGAAAATATGACCAAATCCACGGAAGAAGCAATTAGCAAAATACCAATAGTAAACCTGATTGCCAGATTATTACAAAAAATTAAGCTTCCTGGTTTAGAAGGTATGTCCTTATATCATTTACTAGAAATGTATGTGATTGGTTTAGCAAAAGGTGCAATTACGACAAGAGGCAGTTCTATTGCCTTTAGTTTTTTTACAGCCATGTTTCCTTTTTTGATCTTTATTCTAATTCTGATTCCTTATATTCCTGTGGAGGATTTTAGAAGTGAATTCATGGTTTTTTTGGAGTCATTTCTGCCACCAAATACTTCAGATTTTTTCTTTACAAATATTTTTGAGGATATAGAAGGTACTGATAGAGCCGGGCTATTATCCTCTGTTTTTCTTTTGTCAATATTTTTAATGGCTAATGGCGTCAATGCAATCTTTTCTGGTTTTGAAAATTCCTATTATTTAAAAATTAATAGAAGTTTTGTAAAACAATATTTATTTGCATTGGGTATTGCAATACTTTTAGCGCTACTGGTAGTTGTAACTGTGGTTGTTTTGGGTTATTTTGAAATTTATGTTATTGAGAACCTAGAGGATTATGGCTATATTGAAAAAGAACAAGGTCAATTTGGTATTCAATTGGCTAAATATCTGTTTTTTGTTTTAATGATCTATCTAGCCATATCCATAATGTATTATTTTGGAACTAGAGAAGGAAGGACCCATAAATTCTTTTCAATTGGAGCTGCTTTCACTACGTTTCTAATAATGTTAACATCCTATTTGTTTGGAATTTATATCGAAAACTTTTCCCAGTATAATGAGTTGTACGGCTCAATTGGAGCGCTTTTGATTCTACTTCTTTACATTTGGCTTAATTCCAATATCTTATTATTAGGTTTTGAACTGAATGCCTCATTAAATCAATTAAAAAGAAATATTAGATAGCGCACTCACAGACAATGCAATATTTTGTAGACATTATTCTTCCTATTCCGCTTGAAAAACAATTCACTTACAGCATTACTGAAGCTGAAGCCAACTTCTTAAATCCTGGCATTCGAGTGGCTGTGCCCTTTGGAAAATCAAAGATATATACAGGATTGGTCTATAAAATACACAGTGATGCACCTGTTATTTATGAAGCTAAGGAAATTCATCAAATCTTAGATGAAGAACCCATTGTAAATGATTGCCAACTTAAACTTTGGGAATGGATGTCTGGATATTATATGTGCACTTTAGGAGAAGTCATGCGTGCAGCCTTACCAAGCGCCTTTATTTTGGAAAGTGAAACCATAGTTAGTTTGAACAAATCCAAAATTATTAGTGATGAACAATTAAAAGATGATGAATTTCAGGTATATGAGGCTTTACATCATCAATCCTCTTTAAAAATCCAGGAAATAGCAAGCATAATTGATAAAAAAAATGCGTTACCTGTAATTAAACTATTGTTGGATAAAGAAGCTATTTCAATTAAAGAAGAATTATTTGAAAAGTATAAGCCAAAATGGGTTAAATACGTTAAACTGAATTCTCAGTATTCATCTGAGAAGAATTTGGAATCTTTGTTGGATACATTAAGTCGAGCACCAAAACAAAGAGATGTTATAATGACTTTATTTTCCATTTCTTTAAAAACCAAAAAGCCTGTTACGGCCAAAGAATTGATTAAGCAAAGCAGAACTTCTTCTGCAATTTTGAAAGCATTGGTCGACAAGGATGTTTTGGAAGAATACCAAATAAGAACGGATAGGATTCAGTATTCAAGCAGTGAAAAGGAGTCGACAAAAAAGCTAAACACTCATCAAAGTAAAGCTTTAGAAAAAATTATTCAATCCTTTAGTAATAATAATGTTACATTATTACATGGTGTAACATCTTCTGGTAAAACCGAAGTGTATTCAAAATTAATAGATGACGTATTAAGTCAAGGTAAACAAGTTTTATATTTATTACCGGAAATTGCTTTAACAACTCAATTAGTAAACAGATTGCAGAATTATTTTGGAGAAAAGATCTCTGTATTTCATTCTAAATATTCACTAAATGAAAGGGTAGAAGTTTGGAACAATGTTTTGCATAATTCGAATAAAGCTCAAATAATATTAGGAGCACGATCGTCTATTTTTTTACCTTTTAATAATATTGGTTTACTAATTGTAGATGAGGAACATGATCAGTCCTATAAACAGTTCGATCCGGCTCCACGATATCATGCACGAGATGCAGCAATTGTGTTAGCATCTATGCAAAAAGCAAAGACTATTTTAGGATCGGCAACTCCAAGTTTAGAAAGTTATTTTAATGCCCAAAACAATAAATATGGTCTGGTTGAAATTAACAGGCGATATAATGATATTTTAATGCCGGAAATCGAATTGGTCGATATCAAAGATTCGTATCGAAAAAGACGTATGAAAGGTCATTTTAGTGATAAAATGATTGAAGAAATGACCAAAGCATTATCAGAAGGTCATCAAATTATATTATTCCAGAACAGACGTGGTTATTCTCCAATTGTAGAATGCAGTACGTGCGGCCATTCGCCTCAATGTCCCAATTGTGATGTTAGTTTGACCTATCATCAAAAGATCAATCAATTACGTTGTCATTACTGTGGTTATCATATGGCGATGTTGCAAAACTGTTTAGCTTGTGGAAGTCCAACCATTGATAGTATAGGATTTGGGACGGAACAGATACAAGAGGAGGTAATGGAGTTGTTTCCTGAATCTAAAGTGGGTAGAATGGATCTGGATACAACCAGAGGAAAATATGGATATGAGAAAATAATCACAGCGTTTGAGCAGCAAAATATAGATGTATTAGTAGGCACTCAAATGGTAACCAAAGGACTGGATTTTAGAAATGTAAAACTGGTTGGTATCATGAATGCTGATAATTTGCTGAATTTCCCAGATTTTAGAGCTCATGAACGTAGTTTTCAAATGATGCTACAAGTATCGGGTAGAGCTGGTAGAACCAAAAAACGAGGCAAAGTCCTTATTCAAACCTATAATCCGTATCATAAAATTTTACAGCAGGTCACGACAAATGATTATTCAGGAATGTATAAGGAGCAAATAAATGAACGTTATGATTATAAATACCCTCCAATTTATAGATTGATCAAGATTACTCTAAAACACAAAGAGTATAATCGTGTCAATGAGTCCAGTGACTGGATGGCAAAATCATTAAGAAATGTATTTAGTGAGAATGTTTTGGGACCAGAATTCCCTCCAATATCCAGAATTCGAAATTTATATCAAAAAAATATATTGGTGAAAATTCCACCTAACCAGTCTTTAATAAAAACAAAAGAAGCTATTCTTAAGATAAAGAATAGCTTCCTGAACGTTAAAGATTTTCGTTCGGTTAAGGTAATTTTAAATGTCGATAATTTCTAATTAAATATTATTTAGGGCATCTACCAACAAGGTCTTTTTGTTTCTACTCAGAGGTATTTCATAAGATCCAACTTCAACATTTTTACTGTTAAACCTATCAACTTTATCAAGGTTTACAATATAAGATTTGTGAATTCTTAAGAATTTACCTTCTGGCAGTTCTTTTTCAAACGCTTTCATAGTAGAAAGTACTACTAAGCTGTTTTCTTCTGTAACTAGTTTAACGTAGTCTCCGAGAGCTTCAATCCATTTAATGTCTTTGATATAAACCTTACGTTTTTTAAGATTACTCTTTACAAAAATATGTTCACCATCTGTTTCATTGAAATCTAATTTCAATTTATGCTGCTCAAGAGCTTTCTCTACGGCAACATTGAAACGTTCCTTGGTAATAGGTTTTTGTAAGTAATCAGTGGCATCGTAATTAAATGCTTTAAACGCATATTCCGTTTTACCTGTAACAAAAATAATTTGAGGCTTATTATTAAGTACATCAAGTAATTCGAAACCGTTTAAAACCGGCATTTCGATATCAAGAAAAATTAGGTCTACCTTGTGCGTGTTTAGACCGTTTTTGGTCTCAAGAGCACTGTTATATTCTGCTATCAAATTAAGAGAAGAATGATTCTCAATTAATTTGACGATAGATAGACGTTGGATTGCAGAATCATCAACAACAACACAATTTAAAGTCATAACATTTTACTTTATTAGGTTAAGATTTCGACAAACATACATAAAAAATCCTTAAAACGCAAAAAACTCCGATAAAGTGTCGTATTTTTTTCAAGTTCAATGAATTTTCGAGATTTTTCGGACTAAACTTAAAATGTTAATTTATAATTGTGTAGTCGTAAATAAATAGTTATTTTTGCACACATTTTTAACAATAAATTATTTTTTATGAATCATTATGAAACTGTTTTCATCTTAAATCCCGTTTTATCTGAACCACAGATAAAGGAAACAGTAAAGAAATACGAAGATTTTCTTGTTTCTAAAGGAGCGAAGATGATAGCCAAAGAAGATTGGGGCCTAAAGAAGTTAGCTTACCCAATCCAAAACAAAAAAAGTGGCTTTTACCATTTATTTGAGTACACTGTACCTGGAGAAATCATTAATTCTTTAGAACTGGAATTTAGACGTGATGAGCGTTTTATGCGTTACCTTACGGTTACATTAGACAAGCATGCAATTGCATGGGCTGAAAAAAGAAGAAAAAGAGACCAACAAAAAGCATAATTATGGCAAGCATAGAACAACAAGCAAAAGATAAAAAAGACGGAGGAGAGATCAGATATTTAACTCCGTTGAACATAGATACGAACAAGACAAAAAAATATTGTATGTTTCAAAAGTCTGGAATCAAGTATGTTGATTACAAAGATCCAGATTTTTTAATGCGATTTATAAATGAGCAAGGTAAAATATTACCTAGACGATTAACAGGTACATCATTAAAGTATCAAAGAAAAGTTGCGGTAGCTGTAAAAAGAGCACGTCACTTAGCTTTAATGCCTTATGTTGCGGATCTATTAAAATAAATTATCATAATTATGGAACTTATATTAAAACAAGACGTTGAGAATTTAGGGTTTAAAGACGACATTGTAACGGTTAAGAACGGTTATGGTAGAAATTTTTTAATTCCGAAAGGACAAGCAGTATTAGCAACAATTTCAGCTAAAAAAGTGTTAGCTGAAACTTTAAAACAAAGAGCTTTCAAAGAAAAGAAAGTAGTTGATGAAGCTGAAAAAGCAGCAGAAGGACTTAATAATTTGGAAATTAAAATATCTGCCAAGACAGGAGAAGGTGATAAACTTTTTGGGTCTGTTAATAATGCGGATTTAGCTGAGGCATTGGAAAAAGAAGGCGTTTCAATTGATAAGAAATTTATTTCTATCGCAGGTGGTTTAATCAAGCGCACTGGGCAGTATGAAGCGACTTTACGTTTTCATCGTGAGGTAATAAGAAACTTTACATTTGATGTTGTAGCAGAAGCAAAATAATTATTAACATTCTTTAACGATTCGTTAATAAAAACAACCAAAGCCATACTATTGTATGGCTTTTTTTATTCTACATTTATTCCAATTTATACCTTACTTAAAAAAAAAGATTATTTTAATTTGAATCCTTTTTTAAATTACAATTTTATTCCGCTTCTTATGAAACGCATTCTTTTATTCATTTTATTATTAGGCTTATTGGGTTGCAGACAGTCAAACACGATTGATAGTACATCTGCAACAACTAACTCAAAGCTAATTGAAGTATTTAAGGTTTCAAATGGTAATTTCCCAAATATTAGTGTCCATAGAGGAGGCAAGGGAATTTTAAATTATCCTGAAAATTGTCTGGAAACCATTCAATATTTAAACGATAGCATTTCCGCTATGTATGAAGTAGATGTGGCTCAAACTAAAGATGGCAAGCTGGTATTAATGCATGATAACTCAGTTGACAGAACAACTACAGGAAGTGGTCTGGTAAGTAAACTGACTTATAATGAACTAGAAAAGTTCAAATTAATTGACGATTACGGAAATATTACCAACTATAAAATTCCTTTATTTTCTGAGGTTTTAGAAAGGTGTACAGAGAACAATGTGATTCTTACAATTGATTTAAAACGAAGCATAGATCAAAAAACAGTTGTTAAGGCTATTCGAGAGGCTAAAGCTGAAGACATTAGCATTATAATAACGTATGATGTAGAACAAGCTAAAACAGCTTATAATTTAGCACCAGACTTATTATTGTCTGTTTCCGCAAGAAACAATGATGAATTTGATCGATTAATAAAGGCGAAAATTCCAACACAGAACGTGTTGGCATTTACAGGAACACGATTGTCTCACCTGTCTTTGTACAAGCGATTACATGAAGAAAATATTGTTTGCATTTTAGGGACATTAGGAAACTTGGATAGGCAAGCGAAAGCCAGAGGTGATGAGCTATACAAAACATGGCAGAATAAAGGTGTGGACATTTTTGCCACAGATAGACCTATTCAAGCTTTTAATGCGATAAATTAGTTAATTTTGTATTCTCAAAAAGGCATTCTTGAAACTATTCCAGCGCACATTATTAGTTTATTTATTAGTCCTTAATTGTACTACAGCCTTTGGCCAGGAAGTATCGGAAAAAACTATAAATCAAAATGCTCAATTCTGGACCTCTACAAATATTGTTTTCCGGGTTTCAGAAAAATGGTCGGTTTTAAATGATATTCATGTTAGAAGGACTGATTTTGTATCTGAACCAAATTTTTATTTCTTAAGGTTTGGAGGACAATATTACATTAAGCCAAATATTAGAGCCGCTGTTGGCTACGCGCATTTATGGTTAACAAATTCCGGTAGTTGGGATGCCTACCAAAATGAGAACAGATTCTATCAACAATTTGGCATATTTGAGAAGTTTCCTAAGCTAAATGCTTTTTTTAGACTAAGATTAGAGCAGCGTTTTTTTAATAATGTAATAAATGGAAAATCTCTTAACAATGATTTCTTAATTCATAGACTCAGGTTTCTGATTAGTGTAGGATTTCCATTTAAAGAAGGTGGTAAAACAGAATTTATGTTGGCTGATGAAATTCATTTGAATTTTGGAGAAGAGGTTATTTATAATACGTTTAACCAGAATAGACTAACTGTAGGGATCAAGCATAAACTGTCTGATAATTGGAAATTCGATTTTGGTTATATGATGGTCTATCAACAATCTGCTGTTGGATATGTATATGACCTTAACCATACACTAAGACTTTTCTTTTATGGTAATTTTGATCTAAGAAAAGATAAGTCTGGCAAAATTGATGAGATCAGACATGGAGATGAGTGATACATTTGAATATTATCACATAATCGTACTTAATAAATAATAAAAAAAGTCAATACTTATGAAGTATACACGACTAACTAAAGAACAATTTGTAGAACTACATCAAGAGTTTATTAATTTTTTAGCTACTCAAAGTATTACAGCAGCTGAATGGGAAGACTTAAAATCTAATAAACCAGAAGTTGCAGAACAGGAATTAGATGTTTTTAGTGATCTGGTTTGGGAAGGCGTTTTAAATCAAGCTAAATATTTAGAGCATATTTCTCCTCAACAAATGCATTTATTTCATTTAGGTGAAAAGAACATGCACGTGATTGCTGTTAAATTAACTTTAGAAGACATCAATTTAACAACTAAAGAAGGCTTCAATTGGTTACGTGACAATTTATTAGATGATTCTGTCGAATTTCTTCAAGCTAATAAGTCCTATACAGAAGACAAAAATTTGGATAGATTTAAGTTAATTCAACAGGGTTCTAATATTACAAAAGGCGATCTTTTTAAATACTTTAATAAGCTAGTTAATCAGTAATTATTCGTATCGTAATGATTCAATAGGATCTAACTTTGAAGCTTTAATGGCTGGCAGAGATCCCGAAATTACTGCAACAATAAATGTAATTGCAAAAGCACTGAACATGGCCAACCAAGGTGTTGCAAATTTAAAATCAGCGGCTGCAGAAACTCCTAGCCCCACCAAGACTCCAAGAATTATCCCGAAAATTCCACCTAATTGCCCTATAATTAATGTTTCAATAAAGAACTGAAATGCAATCGTCTTTCTTTTGGCTCCCATAGCTTTTCTTACTCCAATCTCACGAGTACGTTCAGTAACCGAAACAAACATGATATTCATAAGTGCAATGGAGGATCCAAAAATGGTTATGATGCTAATAACCCAGGCAGCAATGTATAGATATCTGGTAATGCTACCAATGCGGTTTATCAAGTCGTCACTTCTCTCAATACCAAAGTTATTATCCTCAATTGGGCTCAAACCTCTTACATTTCTAAAGGTAATTATAGCTTCATCCTGTGCAGCTTCAAGCATATCTTTGTTTTCAACCATAATACTAATATTATAGTTTATATTTGGGTTTGTGAAAATAGAACGAGCATTCTGAATTGGTATTAAAACACGAAGATCTAAATTATTTCCAAAAGTTGCTCCTTTAGATTTTAAAACTCCTATAACTTTGAATTTAACTCCACGAACACTAATTGTTTTATCAATCGGGTTGAGGTCTTCAAAAAAGGCTTTCTTTAGATCACTTCCAATAACGCATACATTATTATTATTTAGAACATCAAAATAATTAAGTTCTCGTCCACTTTCCAGTTCCAATCCGGAATTTTGAATATAATGTTCATTAATTCCTAAAACTCTGACTTCCGGATCAGTTTTTTCATTTTCAAATTTAACTTCGGCAGATCGAGTTCCTGTAAATGATACAGATGTTTTGGTAAACGGATAATCATATTTGTCCACAAAAGCTCTTATATCGTTGTAACTAATTATAGGGTTTATCTTTTGCTTTTCGCCACTTCCTTGTCTTTGAGTATTAAATTCATACCGTTGAATATTAAATGTATTCGCACCCATAGAAGAAAAGTCGCTTGAGATCGTATTTTCGAGTGCAGAAACCGCACTTAAAATACCTACTAAGGCTGTAATACCAATTGCGATAATAAGTATGGTCAATATAGCCCTTAATAGTTGACTTTTTATGGAGTGAAATGCAATTCTAACATTTTCCCGAAAGAGTGAGAACATAATTAATCGGATTAATTTCTGATTTTCTATAAGACTATAAAAACGGAATAAAGTTACTATAAAATGTAAATAACTTATTATGTAAGTTTAAAAATTAAGATATTTGTGCAAAATAAATTTATTGATGGCAAAGAAACCAGGTATACCCAAAGGGACTAGAGACTTTAATCCGGAACAGGTTTCAAAACGCAGTTACATTCTTAATACTATAAAAAGAAGTTTTGAACGTTTTGGATTTCAACCTATAGAGACTCCTAGTTTTGAGAATTCTGAAACTCTCATGGGTAAATATGGTGAAGAAGGTGACCGATTGATTTTTAAAATTTTAAATTCTGGTGATTATCTAAGTAAAATAGATGATGAACTATATTCCGAAAAGCAATCTAATAAACTAACCTCAAAAATATCTGAGAAAGCTTTGCGCTATGACCTAACTGTACCTTTTGCGCGATACGTGGTTCAATATCAGAATGATATAACATTTCCATTTAAACGCTACCAAATTCAACCAGTTTGGAGAGCAGACAGACCACAGAGAGGACGTTTCAGAGAGTTTTACCAGTGTGACGCAGATGTTGTAGGATCTAAGTCGTTGTGGCAGGAGGTGGAGTTTGTGCAACTCTATGATGATGTTTTTACCAGCCTCAATTTGAAAGATGTCACAATAAAAATAAATAATCGAAAAATATTGTCTGGAATAGCTGAAATTATTGGCGCTAAGGACAAGTTGATAGATTTTACAGTAGCCTTGGATAAATTGGATAAAATAGGAGAGGAGAAGGTTAAGGAGGAAATGCTGAAGAAGGGAATTACAAAAAGTAGTATTGATAAATTACAACCTTTATTTAGCATATCTGGATCCTTTGAAAAGCAAATTGCTGGTTTGAAAACTATTTTACAACCTTCGACAGAAGGATTAAAGGGAATTGAAGAACTGGAATTTATTGCTGGCGCCATTTCTGAATTGAAATTACAATCAGCCAAATTGCAATTAGATGTGACTTTAGCCCGTGGTTTGAACTACTATACGGGATGTATTTTTGAAGTGTCTGCACCAGATACAGTATCAATTGGCTCAATTGGTGGAGGCGGTCGCTATGATGATCTTACAGGTATTTTTGGAATGAAAGATATGAGTGGTGTTGGAATTAGTTTTGGTTTGGACAGAATATATCTTGTTCTGGAAGAATTAGAATTATTTCCTGAAACCGTTACGAACAATATTGAAGTGCTGTTTATCAATTTTGGTGATGAGGAAGCTTTGTATTGCTTGAAGGCAATAAAAACTCTCAGAGCATCTAATATCAAGGCAGAGCTGTATTCTGAGTCTGCAAAAATGAAGAAGCAAATGACTTATGCCAATAAGCGTGGCATAAATTATGTGGTTTTAGTTGGGGCAAACGAAGTTTCGAGAGGTACGTATACTTTTAAGAATATGGAGACTGGAGATCAACAGGAAATTAACTTCGATCAACTAAAAAATATCTTAAGCAAAAAGCTCTAACAAAATAGTTAGAGCCTTTCGAGATTAGCAAATGGTAAATTTGGGGATTCTACTTTACTAATACTTTTTTAGATATTTTACCTCCTTCGGTATTTAATTTAATAATATATGTGCCAGAGCTTAAAGCTGATATTTTTGTATCAGATTTATTTTCATTTTCTAATTCATTTGAAAAATAAATAGACTGACCTAAAACATTGAATAACTCAATAGAATTAATTTTGTAAGTCTTAGGATTGTGAATGACAATACTTTCTGATTCGATATTATAGAATATTTCAAATTCATTTTCAAGTTCATTATCATCAACACCAAGAGGAGCTGGATTAGTGAACATAATTTCAAATCTATCTAAATATTCACCAGAAGTTAAATAAACTTCATAGTCACTATTTTTTAAGTTATGATATACATCCAACACATTATCATGTGCATATAATTCCACTTCATCAGGAACATTCTCTAAGTGATCTATGGTAATATAATTCATTCCATTGTCTCTTACATGTATTCCCAGAGGAACGACAGTCTCGGTATCAACCTGGTTTACACCTTGTATCACATATTTATTTCCTTCTAAGATCCAATACATGTCATCTATTTGTTCTTCATTCATTTTTCCATCATATCCCCAGTCCACATCGGCAGTTGCATTCTCGTCAACGGTTAATAATAGTTGTCTGTGAATTTCGTTAGTTGAATTGAATCCAATTCTAAACTTCATACGACCGTCCTCATAATAGTTGGTTGGTACGCCTGAATTTCCTGAAGCTGTTCTTACGAATGTAGATGTGGTACCTTCTTTTACAAATATTCTTTGGTCATTCTCAAAGTTTACAGTTCCTGTTGTGGCACTGTATACAAAGAAACCCTGACTTACCGGGATATATTGTCCTGGTAATTTTGTTGGTGTTCCACCTGTGCCTACGTCAGGGTCATTTGTTCCGTAGCTAGCAGCACCTATTCCACCAGAATAATTATAAATGGCGTAGCCTCCCTGATATTCATATAAACTATGTGATCCACCACCCCAATGTTCCCAGAAGTATAAAGTTCCTCCAGTTAATGGGTTGTCATTCAAAAATTCATGAGCATCTATTGCAGATGGATAAGGATTTCCCACCAGGTAATCATTGCCTGCAGTAATTGGCACAGTGATGGTACCATTATTTGGTTTTCCAACGAAAACATAATTTTGAGGCGTTGAAATAGACCCTGTTCCTGGTCCCTTTAAAGTAAATCCTTCTCCTGAATCAATAGTACCTGTGCTTCTTACATGTTGCCAGGATGAATAATCGTCATCTGGCTGGTTTGCAAATTTCCAAATCCAATAATCAGCAAGACCAACAGGATTAGTATTTGTACCGTTATAACCTGAAGTCAGGAAGTTTATAATTCCCGGTGCGGACGGATTTGTGCCATCTCTCATTAAATCAGGAAGGGTAAAGTTTGTGTTATTATTTGTTGTATTCACCAAGCTCACTGGAGACGACCAATAATTATATGTATAAGTATCTGAAGTACCTTGCTGATCTCTTTCTAAACTACCGGAACTTGTCACATCAAGATCACTTCCTTGTGTCTGGATCAATTGAGATTCTCCAACTAAATCGATTAAACCATCAACTTTTAAATAATGTGTGACAGCTAAACCATTATCAGTGGAAACTGTTAATTCATTGGCTGCTACCTCTAATCCTAAAACAGATCTAGTGTCATTATTGCCTGCCGGAAGTGAAGAGTTGTCTAGAGTAATATCATGACTTGTCTCAACTATATTCCAGTCAACCGTAACATTTGGATCGACTAATGAAGGAGTACCTGGTATGTATTGTTCAGCACCATTTACCCAAATGGCATTGCTATCCCAGTTACCGTTACTTAAACTTCTGTAGGGTATAGGAGACGATTGAAATTCTAATGTGAATTTATCAGGATCGGTCAAGCTACCTCTATTGCCATTTCCCGAAACATCATTCAAATGTGTACCTATATAAGAGTTCATATTGTAATAGGCTCTTAGGTTAGTCCAATTTACGGCAGCTATTTCGTTTTTTGTAATGGTGTTTGGAATTACCGAACCATTAACTACTGCACCAGATTGTTCTAATTCCTGATTCATCACATAGTGTAATTGGTCTAAGGATAAAGCATTATCCCATACTCTGATCTCATCAATATCACCTTTAAAGTAATCCTGTACATTGGCCTTATCAATATAAATTGCTCCAATAGCAAATTCAGAACCATTAGGGGTTGGATTAGCTAAAGCTTTACTGGTATCCAATACACCATCTATGTATAAATAAGCTGTTGTGCCGTCGTATGATACTGCCACATGATGCCAGATATTATCTGGAATTGCCGTATTGGATGTTATAATATTGGCGGGTAAATTCCCAACAGCGAAACATATATAATTGCTATTTGTTAAATAGAATTTATAACCGACTGTACCATCATTTTTAGCAACAATAGTCTTATCTGAATTGAGTGCATTTGATCCTTCTGGTTTTACCCATGACGAAGCTGTAAAACTGCCGCCAAGATTCAGTTTGTTACCAACCAATGTAAAGTTGTCGATACCGTCAAATCCTAAATGTCTGGATTCAACTGATTCATGAGCGATACCAATTGTAAAGTATTTAGTTCCATCAAAATCGTGAGTTCCTTCTCTCGTAGGTAATCCATTAAAGGTAGAAGGATCTAAAAATACGGTTCTTAAATTAGTTGTGAATGTAGGTTCATCAGCAACTAACATCACATATGAATCGTTTCCTGCCAATGGTGGCATTCCAGTTAAGTCTGATTCAAAAACAGACACTTCAACTTTTCCTATATCATCGCCAGCTGTTTCTACTATTTTCCAAATTCTGTTCATAACATCCGTAACTGTAGTTATGGTTGCAGGACCTAAACTTACTGTAATTGAAGTTGCTGAAGAATTTGTGTTTTGACCATTATTACCCCAAACTAAGAATTCATTGCTTGTAGTGAAAGAGTTGGTATTTAAATTGTTAGTAAGTTCAGTATTATCTAATGATATAGCAACAATACTGGAGTTGTTTGCACTCTTCGACTGTTTTTGATTTAGATCTGAATCGTCATCTCTACCAATTCCAGCTATATCATAATTATATCCGGCATTTGCTGAAACATCCCAAATAACGTTTCCATCAGAGGCTACGTAATCTTGTGATGTACCATTAACACCAAGTGTTATACCATATTTAATAGCTAAGTAAGATTCTATTCTATTACGTTCAGGTGAGTCATTTTTTCTTGATGAAAAAGTTATTACTTCTAGTATTCTACCTTCAAGACTTCCTCTGTATCCTTCACTTCTTCCCAGCCAGTAATTGGCATCAGAAACAGTTCCGAACTGAGGTACACCAACTTCTGTATTAACAACATCTACATTGTTATACAGCAGTTCATATCTGGTATCAGAAGTATTATGTCTTGCATTAATTATTCCTACATTATCGTAATTTATAGTTGTATTAGCCTGTGCTACACCGTAACCTCTGCTATTTACAGGAGGAGTTCCCGTTGGAGTCGTACCATGAGCAAAAGATAAAACTTCATTGCTAAATCTTATTGAGTATCTGCCCAACCCAATTCCAGTACCATCCGTTGCTTGTGTTCCAGGATCGGAATCTGAACAGAATATATCTAAACTTGGAGTTGAGGATGTCACATTGATGTCAGGAATTACTACCACATACATATCATTAGAAAAATATCCGGCAGAACCTTGCATTTCATTTCTAGAGGTATCTGTATAAGTATAGTCTGTAGTTGCTGTATTATAATCGTTATCAAAATCTACAACAGCGTTAAAATTGACATTACTATTCGCATTATCTTTATAAGTAGGCTCTTGACCTGCTACATTAACAGTAGCATTATTTGTTTTGGCTTGATCGAACCATGTAGATAAAGCTTGATTGTCAGCAATACCTGCACCATCATTGGCCTTTAACCAAAGTTCAAGATCAGATGTAACGCCCCCTGGACCTTCAGTCAATGGCGCATCTCCATAACCTTGAATATAAAATGTATAAGGATTTTCATTAGAATCATCATTTGCAATACTAATAATAGCTGTGCGTAAACCGCTTCCAGAGGGGTCGAAAGTAATATCGAATGATGTGTTATTAGCTGGCAATATTAAACCAGAAGGTATTAATGTCAAATTAAAATCTGCTGCATTAGCTCCGGAAATATTGACATAAGGTGAACCACCGGTTAAATTTAAATTAAGTGTACCCGTATTATAAATTGTAAATGTATTCGTGTTTGAACCAACGGCAACATTCACGGTACCAAAATCTGTGTCATCGGCTACGCTTGGTGTAGCATCACCAGATGTAATAGAGACCGCATTACCTTGGATATCTATTTCTGATTGAGGTGTGGTTACGGCAGTTAGTGAAATATCATCTATGGCCATATCACT
>JABDOZ010000044.1 GCA_013043005.1 Flavobacteriaceae bacterium
CAAGAACTCTTAATACTTGAATAAGGCTGTCAATTCTTACTTTTTCCCCTCTTTCAAGTAAGCTTAATGTAGAACGACTAATACCCGCTGTTTTAGCTACTTGATTTTGTGATTTGTTTTGATTTAATCGATGTGATTGAATAAACCTTCCAATGGTTTCCATTATAGATTTATCTGACATTGCTCTCCATTCATTGTTTGATATATCATTCATAATAAACCTGATTATATTGTTTTGAATGCTTTTTAATTCAAATATATGCAATAAATACTAATTGTTTACTATGAATGAATGATAAATAATGCAAAAAAGCTAAAAAAAATCAAATTTGAATGATAAACCATGCGTTATAACTACTATTTTTAGCTATAAACGCAAGTTAAGTACTATAAGGAGTATGAGCTCATTAGTGTGTTGTCAACGATTAACGTATGAGCCAAAGCATATCAATAATCCACAGATTTTTATATTTACAGGAAACGTAATAAAAACAAAAAACGGTTCAAGATTACTCCCAAACCGTTATTACTTATGCCTATAATTGTACATAGGCTTTTAAAACGCCGTCTTTACTCGGTTTCTCCAAAGACCACATTGGTCAATTCCATGATTCCGGTTCTATCGTAATATAAAAACACATTGCTTATTTTCATGTCATCATTGAACATCATTACAGCATGCTGCCTAACCGTTGTAGATTGATCTTTAAGCGTAATTGTGATATCGGTATATGCAAGTACTCCTGAACCCACCGCCTTATAGTAGTTTGTCGGTTTATTTACTTTAATAGGTAAAAGCGTATTTTTTGCAAAGGTCATTTTTCCACCTGTCGTTTCTTGCCAATTTTTCCAAAATGCAATGACATTGTCTTTTCCCTTGATAGAATTACGCGTATCGGCACCGCCATCTGGCCAATACCATGTAATGTCGTCAGCCATGATGGCTCCATAGGCATCGTGGTCAAAGTTTGACATATGCTCATACATCTTCATGACAATATCTGCATATTCTTGAGAGGCGGACTCTAATACAGGGGGCTCTAGTTCTACTACTTCGGCATTTTCTTTATTGGTTTCGCCACAACTTGCTATAAGAAGCGCACAAAAAATCAATCCTGTTTTCAGGATGTTGAGGTTGAATAGTGTTTTCATTTTATTGTTTTTAGTTGATTAGTAATTACTTAAAGGTATTAAAATAATCTTTGTATTGGTGTTTTTAGCTTGCAGGTAACGGTCTCGGCTATGCTTAGTTGCGTAGTGCCTCCGACGAGCGTAGCGAGAGGAAGGCAAAGCAACTTAACTTCGCAAGCCTGTCCTGAGCGAAGTCGAAGGATAGGCGAGAACCAGCAACCTGTCCGCCTCTGGCGGATTACCTATAACCGTTGTTAGGTGCTGTTTTTTATTTTGTAATCCATCTCTATGTACTAATCTATTAAATCCAATAGTATGGTTAATTCTTTACCATAATCTATGAACTCAATGGTTTCATCTGTCCTAGCCAATTTAATTTTATCAAAAATGATGAGTGCTTCGCCATTACTTTCTAAATGATAAATCTGGTGATTTTCGAAAAAGCGAATGACTTCATCTGTAAAAAACGACCGAATTTCAGACTCCTTATTTCCCATGATCAGAAATTTTCTGGAAAAATCTGGATACATCTCAAAATCAATGTCTTTATAGCCCGTATATGCCATTACGCGATCAAATATTTTTTCTAATACCCCTTCTTTTTCCATTGTGAAAACGGGTATTTTTTTGTTCAATTTCAGGACCATTAGAGTCATATTAAACGTCTCAGCCGTAAAAGCTCCGCCCTCACTGAAAGTTACATCAGCAATTTCCCAAGATATATCTGAATCTTTAAATATTCCTTTTAGACAATTTGATTTGCGTTCGATAGGCCTAATTTCAAAAAAGTGAAATTTCTTTAAATATGTTGTATTCCAATCTACTTGACTTGTGTATTGATAATCTTTTTCATTAGCTAAATTTTGTAATCGAATTTGTCTTGGTGATAATTTTGCTACTTGATTATTTAAAGCAATTTTCAAAGCTCTATTATAGGTAGAGGACGAAACATGGGAATCCAGGCCTTTAATTATGACTTTACCGCCAGTGTTGTTTTGTGTCTTTAGGTAATCTACTATGTAATCCATATAGGTTATGCCTACTAAACGTGTTTCTGATAAATCAATATTAACATCTGCTCCAGAAGGAATTTGGGCAACCATCTTATCGATGTTTAAGATGCCTAAAAAGTTTGCAATCCCTTTAACTTTTATATCGTAACTGCCATCTGTATTCAAAACTAAATTTGAACCTGAGCGATAGACCATTTTAAAAAACTGAGGCATGGATGCCTTTGCCAATAGCATATGACTGACCATGGCCAATAATAATCCACCAAGTAATCCAATTAATAAATTAGTGTAAAGCGTTAAAATCATTGTGCCAACAAAAAATATTAATTGCTCGATTCCTTGATTATAAATTTGTTTAAAAACGGCAGGCGAAGCTAATTTAAACCCAGTATAAACAAGTAAAATTGCAAAAGCACAAAGCGGTACTTGTCTCATTATTGGGCTCAAAACCACAATAAAAATCAACAATAAAAGTCCTTGATACATGTTAGACCACTTTGTCTTCGCACCATTATGAATATTGACCGTACTTCTAATGATTACAGCAATAATTGGCAAACCTCCAATTAGGCCAGCTACCACCGTACTTAATCCAATGCCTGTCAAATCTTTATTTAAATCCGTCTTTCGTTTATAAGGGTCAATTTTGTCAACTGCTTTTGCAATAGCTAATGATTCAATACTTGTAATGATTAAAAGGGATACCACGGTTGTCCAGAATTCAATGGTATTAATTTTACTAAAATTAGGATGCATTATTGAATCCATAATATTATTGGGAATATCCAATAGTAGATTAGGCCCTACTTCGTATGCCTTCCCAAAAAAGGAAAGCGAATGCAGATCAAAGAAATTGAAAACATAAACAAATGGAATGGAAAGAGCAATGACCCACATAGGGGCAGGCAAAACATGGAAAAATCGGTTACTAATTTTTGAATGAAACAATAATAGAAGTAAGCTTACTAAAGAAATAATCACCACAAAAGGATTTGCTTGAGGGAGGAGTAGAACCGCATCAATAAGGTTTTGTATAATGCTAGGACTATCTGAATGCGTGTTTAAGGCAACATGGATTTGTTTAGCAAAGATGATAATTCCGATGGCTGCCAAAATACCGTGAATTACAGAAGAATGGAATATATCCGCTAATCGACCTAATTTCAATAATCCCAATAATACTTGAATTGCACCCGAAACAACCACTGCTGCCAATACGTAATTAAAGGCTTGCCCCGTACCATCATCCATCAATGCAATGCCTAAAAGTATGACAGCAATAACTCCTTTGGCAGGTCCGTTGACCGATATATGACCACCACGATAAAGGGTTGTTACAACGCCACCAACAATTGCCGAAATAATACCTGACATCGCAGGTGCGCCCGCTGCCAAAGCAATACCTAATGAAAGCGGTAAAGCAATGAGTGAGACACTCACCGCCGCAATTAAATCACTTTGCCAATTTTCAATTAATCCCTTAAAACCTTTCTTTGGTGCAATTTCCATTAATTAACTATCTGGGTTTATGAAATATTCGATTTTGAATATAAAACATGTCAATAGATCGGTTCACAATTCTTAAATCATGTGATATATGACCTAGCTTTACTTTTGAGAAATTTGAATTTAAATCGATGATTTGTAAAATAAAGTTGTTTTAAAACTTTGTATAAGATTTTATTTGTTAACTGCACCTAACGTGTTACGTGTATGACTGGTGCCGTATCTACATCTACCGAAGCTCTGCGAAGGTGGGTCGACCGAGTGAGTAACACGAAAATTTATTAAAATGAAAGGTAATGAATTTTTGTGTTTGGCGAAGGTATGAGCTTTACACGTTGTTGTGCTTAGTTTTTATTTTCAAAATCGCCATCCTTTTTTAAGTGATTTTTTCTTAAACTTTCTGCATATTGAATAAAAGAGCCGTCAAAAAATTGTTTATTTGGACTTTCTAATAGTGCT
>JABDOZ010000045.1 GCA_013043005.1 Flavobacteriaceae bacterium
GCATCAGCACGTGTTGGAATTGCGTTTGCAAGTGAAGCTATTGTTGAGTTATTGAACAATGTTAAGATGCCGTATAACATTAGTAAATTAAATCAGAAGGCTGCACTTGAGGCTCTGGAAAACCAATCGGAATTCAAAAAGAATATTGAAATCATTTTAAACGAAAAAGAAAATTTAATCAAGGCTTTAAGTGATTTAAAATTGGTTAAAAGAATCTATCCATCTGATGCTAATTTCTTATTGGTGGAATTTGAAAATGCCAATAAAATTTATAAAGATCTGGTTGAACAAAAAATAATTACTCGAAACAGACATTCGCTTGTAAATAATTGCATCAGAATTACTGTTGGAACACCTTCTGAAAATGAGGCACTATTAAAAGCCTTAAAAAATATTGAATCATGAAAAAAGTACTGTTTATAGATAGAGATGGCACTTTGGTTATCGAACCACCAATAGACTTACAATTGGATAGTTTGGAAAAACTGGAATTCTATCCTGGAGTTTTTCAATGGCTGTCAAAAATTTCCAAAGAAATGGATTACGAGTTAGTTATGGTAACCAATCAAGATGGGTTGGGAACCGATTCATTTCCTGAAGACACCTTCTGGCCGGCACAAAATAAAATCATTCAAGCCTTTAAAAATGAAGGCATCGAATTTACAGATATATTGATTGATAAAAGCTTTCCGGAAGACAATGCTCCAACCAGAAAACCAAGAACTGGTTTATTAGGCAAATACATTCATGGTAATTATGACCTTGAAAACTCCTATGTCCTTGGTGATAGAGCAGCAGACATTCAATTGGCGGAAAATTTAGGTTGTAAGGGCATTTTTATAAGTGATGATACGAATGATTACGCGACCTTAATAACAAAATCATGGGAAGAGATTTACAACTTCCTAAAAGCGATTCCAAGAACTGCAACTGTTGTCAGAAAAACAAATGAAACTGATATTCAGGTTGAAATAAATTTAGATGGTTCGGGACAAAGTAACATTTCAACCGGATTAGGTTTTTTCGATCATATGTTGGATCAAATCTCAAGACACGGAAATCTGGATTTAATTGTGAATGTTGATGGCGATCTGGATATTGACGAACACCATACGATAGAAGATGTTGCAATTACTTTAGGAGAAGCCTTTATAACAGCTTTAGGAAGCAAGAAAGGTATTGAACGCTATGGATTCCTGCTACCAATGGACGATTGTTTAGCGCAAGTTGCCATCGATTTTGGAGGTAGACCTTGGCTCTTCTGGGAAACTGAATTTAAACGTGAAATGATTGGCGAAATGCCAACCGAAATGTTCATGCATTTCTTTAAATCGTTTAGTGATGCATCCAAATGCAACCTCAACATAAAAGCCGAAGGAGATAACGAACACCATAAAATTGAAGCTATTTTTAAAGCTTTTGCCAAAGCGATTAAAATGGCAGTAACACAAACAAATAATTATTCCATTCCAAGTACCAAAGGAAGTTTATGATAGCAATTATTAAATACAATGCTGGAAATATTCGGTCAGTCCAAAATGCCTTGACTCGCTTGGGCTATGAGAGCATTATTACTGATGACAAAGATGAAATTCTGAATGCAAGCAAGGTGATTTTTCCTGGAGTTGGGGAAGCAAGTTCTGCCATGAAATATTTAAAGGATAAAGGTCTCGACCAAGTCATTTTATCCATTAAAAACCCTATGCTTGGAATTTGCCTGGGTTTGCAATTAATGTGCAATCATTCCGAAGAAGGTGATACAAAATGTCTTGGAATTTTTAATGCAGAGGTGAAGAAATTTCCACCAAAAGAAAAAGTACCGCATATGGGCTGGAACAGTTTTTCAGATTTAAAAGGCGAGTTGTTTAAAGATATTAAAGCAGATAACGACATGTATTATGTGCATAGTTATTATGCTGAAACCAATGAACAAACTGTTGCAACATGTAACTACATATTACCTTTTAGTTCGGCGATGCAGAACAATAATTTTTATGCAACCCAATTTCATCCGGAAAAATCTGCTGATGTTGGTACACAATTGCTAAAAAACTTTTTAGAGTTATGAGAATTATACCCGCAATAGACATCATGGAAGGTAAATGCGTCAGGCTTACTAAAGGAGATTACGATACTAAAAAGGTATATAATGAAAATCCGTTGGATGTTGCAAAGGAATTTGAAGACAATGGTATTCAGTATTTGCATTTAGTGGATTTGGATGGTGCAAAATCCGAGCATATTGTCAATTATAATATTTTGGAAAGCATCGCTTCTAAAACCAATTTAAAAATCGATTTCGGTGGTGGATTAAAATCGGATGACGATTTACGAATAGCCTTTGAATGTGGAGCTAATCAAGTTACAGGAGGCAGTATTGCAGCTAATAATCCAGACATCTTTTTGAAATGGCTGACTAAATATGGTCCGGAAAAAATCATATTAGGAGCAGATTGCAAGAACAGAAAAATAGCAACTAATGGTTGGTTGGAGGAATCTAAAATTGATGTGGTCGATTTTATAAAAGATTACGAATCGAAAGGTATTAATTACGTGATTTGCACAGATATATCAAAAGATGGTATGCTTGAAGGCACATCGAATGAATTGTATAAAGAAATCGTTTCAAAATCAAAAGTGAAATTAATTGCAAGTGGAGGCGTATCATCTATTTCAGATTTAGAAAAGGTTAAAGAAATCGGTTGTGAAGGAGCAATTCTTGGAAAAGCCATTTACGAAGGAAACATAACACTAAAAGAACTTTCTCGATTTGGAGATTTATAAATTATATAATTTGAAATTTAATCACCAGTAAATATGAGGAATGATAAAGAAAATTTAATTGTCAATTTAACTTCGGATTTTGCTCTTAAAATCATAGACTATTCTGAAAAATTAAATCAATTGAAGAAATATGAAATGGCTTCTCAAATTTTTAGATCAGGTACATCCATTGGTGCAAACATAAGAGAGGCTCAAAATGCAGAAAGTAAAAAAGATTTCATTCATAAGTTTAAAATATCAGCAAAGGAAGCCGATGAATTAGAATATTGGATATTGTTGTGTGAGCGTTCAAATCATTATCCAAATCCAATTGGAATAAAAGATGATTTAGTCACCATTATTAAAGTGATAAGTAAAATAATTTCAACTTCAAAAAATAATTAACTAATTATCAAATCAATGAATTATCAAATTGTGTAATTATGCTAAAGAAAAGAATCATACCATGCCTGGATATTAGAGACGGTCGCACAGTAAAAGGCATCAACTTTGTTGATATCACAGATGCTGGTGACCCAATTGAATTGGCTAAAAGATATGTAGAACAAGGTGCCGACGAATTAGTGTTTTTGGACATCACAGCTACTGTAGAAAAGCGAAAAACATTAGTAGAATTGGTAACTCATATCTCGGAAGAAATCAACATTCCTTTTACGGTTGGTGGAGGAATTAACACAATTGAAGATGTATCAGCAGTTATAAAAGCAGGCGCAGATAAAGTTAGTGTGAATTCCGCAGCTGTCAAAAATCCAGACCTCATCACTCAAATAGCTAATGAATTTGGGAGTCAGTGTTGTGTTGTTGCTATTGATACCAATTATGAAAATGGTGATTGGATGGTTTATGTTCATGGTGGACGCACTCCTACTCCAATTAAAACAATGGATTGGATAAAGCAGATTGAAGAATTAGGAGCCGGAGAAATTCTTCTCACTTCAATGAACAACGACGGAACCAAATCTGGTTTTGCCTTGGAATTAACTGAAGAAGTGAGCAAATCTGTAAATATTCCTGTTATTGCTTCTGGAGGAGCTGGAAGAAAAGACCATTTTAAAACCTTGTTCGAAACTACGCATGCAAGTGCTGGATTGGCAGCGAGTATTTTCCACTATGGAGAAATACCTATTCCGGAATTAAAACGATACTTATTAAAAGAAAACATAGCAATACGATGGACATAGATTTTACAAAAGGAGATGGATTAGTTCCGGTTATCATCCAAAATAACAATACATCCCAAGTATTGATGTTGGGTTATATGAACAAAGAAGCATTCAATAAAACGAAGAAAGAAAATAAGGTTACTTTTTTTAGTAGGAGCAAAAACAGGTTGTGGACCAAAGGTGAAGAATCTGGTAATTTTCTTTCTGTAAAAGACATCCAGATTGATTGTGATAACGATACCATATTAATTAAAGCCGAACCAAAAGGACCAACTTGCCATACTGGAAGCACGTCGTGTTTTAAAGAGGAAACTGCAAAAGGCTTTTTGTACGAACTTCAACAAACAATAAATGACAGAATTGATTTAAATGATGAGAATTCTTATACCAACAAACTCTTCAAAAGAGGAATCAATAAAGTTGCTCAAAAAGTTGGCGAAGAAGCTGTAGAATTAGTGATCGAAGCAAAAGATAATGACATTGATCTATTTAAAAACGAAGCCGCAGATCTCTTGTATCACTATTTAATAATTTTAAAAGCTAAAGGATTAAAATTAGAAGATATTGAAGCGGTTCTAAAAGATCGATCCAAATAATCACTCTTCATCTACATAGTCTTGCAAATAGGCAAATCGTTCAGTTAATTTACCATTTTCTGTCATTTTTGCTCTTTCAAGAATTCCGTTCTTATCATTATCAAAAAAGGCTGGTATGACATGCATAAAAAACATAAAACCAAATCCACGACTTGAGTTATCCGGTAATTCACATGGTAAATTGTCTACGCCCATCACTGCAATAGCATTGTCATCCATATAATCTACTTCACTTTCTGTTTCAGGATCATACCCATAAATTGGATCCGCAATGGTCGAAGATCTTATTGTTGAAGCTATGGGTCCATCAACATCGCAACTTATATCTGCCACTACTCTAATCTTGAAATCAGGAGATTTAGCATCGTCCTTTGTATAGAAAACAGGTGATCCATCACCATAAAAATGGCCTGCAATAAACATATCACTAACCTCAGTGTATCTCTTAAAAGTGGATCTGTAGTCTTTAGGATTATCAAAGAAATCAAACATATCCAATTCTTGACCATCCTTCCTTTCATTATAGTCCAGCACATCTATTTGAACATAAACGGCTTCATCAAAATCCTTATTCAAATAATCATCAATAGAGACTTCCAAAATTTTTAAATGATCTAATATTTCTTTCGCTCCTGAACCTACACGCCCTTTTCCAGTTAAAACAATTTTCATTTTAGGAATTGTAATCTTATCCAACTCTGCTTCCATTTCATCTCTATTCTTTAGATCTGATGCCTTTGGTAATTTAAAGGTTTTATACTTTAGGCCATAGGTCCTGATACCATTGTAAGCACCAACAACTCCTGCGTAATATCCAAAGCCAATTATTCTAAACCCATCTTTGTTTACTATGGTTTCATGATCATACAATTCAATATTTTTTGCCAGAATCGCCTGAAGTAATTTGCGATTATATGGCTGTTTTTTCATAGTATGGCTAAAAAAGAAGTACTTTTTATTGGGTATTAAAGCATTAATAGGAACCTCTTTAACACCAAGCATGACATTTGCTTCAGACACATCTTTTAATACCTCAAATCCCTTATTTGTGTATTCAGAATCACTAAAAACTCGCACATCAGAAGATTCAACAATAATTTCGGCTTTCGGAAATGCCTTAACAACCTTTTTACAAGCATCAGGCGATAAAACAACACGTCTATCTGGTGGATTTTTACGTTCTTTTATGATGGCAAATTTCATATGTACTTAACAATTAATATGTTGTAAAACTGACACACCTGGTTAGATGCTGGCAGCTAATGAGAATGGTATAAATATTGCACTAAAGTAATATGAAATGTAAGGTTAAGCAAACTTTTTAGTAATTTTGCATTCCTTTCCTTTTAAAGGAAAATATCTTTAAAATATTGGGGTCGACTGGTTTTGACAGCGAGTTTTATTGATTGGTAAGCACGTCGAGTAATGAAATTGAATCTCGTAAAATGCTATTTCAAAATTTAAACGGCGAGAATAACTACGCTTTAGCTGC
>JABDOZ010000046.1 GCA_013043005.1 Flavobacteriaceae bacterium
CTTAAGTTCTCAAGATCCTTAATACTGAACTCATTCTTAATATTGTTCATAATAAATTATAAAAAGTTAAACAAACTTAACCAAAAATTGTGGTATATGAAATTTATTAAGAAAACTTTTACAAATAAAAGTGCGCACGAGAAGATTCGAACTTCCACATTCTAAGCGAATACTAGCCCCTCAAGCTAGCGCGTCTACCAATTCCGCCACGTGCGCATAGGCAAGCAATAAAAATAAAAAAAGTTAAGCACATTTGCTTAACTTTTTTGTGACCTGGCTGGGGCTCGAACCCAGGACCCTCTCCTTAAAAGGGAGATGCTCTACCAACTGAGCTACCAGGTCTACTGTATATTTTAAAAAATGAGGTGCAAATATAATTTGTTTAATTTTATAAAACAACGCTTTTACACAGATATTTTTCTTTTTTTTGTAGTCTAGGTTTTATACCTTTTAACATCGCAATTTCCTGTTTTTATGAAGATTATTTTACTAGGATATATGGCTTCAGGTAAGTCAACAATTGGAAGGTTATTAGTTAAAATATTTGGTTATAAGTTCATTGATTTGGACTCGTTTATTGAGAAAAAGGAGGAAAAGTCTATTTCAGATATATTTAAAGATAAAGGGGAAGTCTATTTTAGAAAAGTTGAAAATCTATATTTAAAGAAATTGCTGGCAAACCAAGAGAATTGTATTATTTCATTAGGAGGAGGAACTCCTTGCTATGCTAATAATATGCAACTAATTAAAGAAGATAGAAACGCCATTAGTTTTTTTTTAAAAACTTCTGTTAAAGAAATTGTGAATAGGTTAATAATTGAAAAAGATGAAAGACCTTTAGTTTCAGGAATAGATTCAAAAGATTCTATGACTGAATTCGTAGCTAAACATTTATTTGAAAGAAATCCGTTTTATTCTAAAGCTGATTATGTTTTAAATACAGATGGAAAGGCCAAAGAAAAAATTGTGGAAGAAATAGTATTTAAACTATTCTAAAGTAGCCTTAAATTCTTTGCCAACCAGAACAACATCTACATGTTCGTTTAATGAGGTAGATAAAGAGATACCTTTAAAATCTGCTTTTACAGGATATTTTTTGTGATTCCTGTTTACTAAAACGGCTGTTTTAAACTGTTTTAAAGGGACATCTAGAAAGTGTTTAACACCATAAACAAGGGTGGTTCCAGAGTTTAATACATCGTCTACTAAAACCACAGATTTATTTTTATAATCATTTTCAGAAATAGAAGTACTAATTTGATTTCTGGGGTTCTTTTTGTCCATGCTTACTTTACATAATTGAGGACTTATATTAGATATCTTGGTTAAAGCCAGTTTTAGCTGTTTTGCAAGTATGTATCCATTACTTTCAATTCCTGCCAGGATTATTTCCTTCTCATTGACATTGCACTCATAAATCTGATATGCTATTCTTCTAATTTTATGTTTTATTTCTTGATGAGTCAGTATTGTATTCTCTTGTAATGTCATTTACTCGATTTTTTTTCAAAGATAAAAAACAGTTCTCTATTCATACGGGGTTTTATTGAATTATGTGCACGCTCAAGAGTATCAATTTCAAACAAAGGTGTAAAATACTTCAAATATTCTTCTTTAGTACCTCCAAAAGGAGGACCTTCAGTAGTGAGCTCAAAATTAAACAAAAGACCAACTAATTTTCCGTTATCATTTAATAAATCAAACATTTTTTTAGCATAATTGCTTCTTAAATCAGGATCTAAAGCACAAAAAAAGGTTTGTTCAATAATAAGATCGAATGTATCATTGAATTCAAAAAAATCATGCCGAATTAAATTGCTATCAGGTATCTCACTGACTCTATTCTTCAAATTCTTTAACGGTTGTTCGGATATATCTAAAACAAACAAATTTTTAAATCCATTATTCCACAGGTATTCTGCCTCATAGCTGTTTCCTGCTCCTGGAATCAAGATTTTCATATTCTTGTTTTCCAGCTGGTCGATATAATTTTTTATTGGTGTAGAAATATGGCCAATATCCCACCCAGTTTTATTTTTCCGATATTTTTGATCCCAAAAATTCTTATCAAATCTATTCACTTTCATAATTCAAATTATCTAAATCCCTTCTATCTTTTTTTGTAGGTCTTCCTGCACCTTTTTTTCGATAATAATCCTTGGCAAATTTTAAATGCTCTTTTGCAATGAATGCCTCTTTTGATGTGATGTCTGTTCTGTAAATATCCACTAATTTGGCACCAACTCGGCTTGCGGGCAGGTCATTGACAATTAATTCATAGTTAATTTGGTCTTTTCTTACCGTAATTCTGCTTGTTGGATACACCTCTCGACTTGGTTTTACAACCATTCCATCAATCTTGACTTGTCCTTTTTTGCAGGCAGCAGTAGCTATACTTCTTGTTTTAAAATATCTTAGGCTCCACAGAAACTTATCAACACGCATATAATAAAGTTAAATTCTACGTTAATGTTATTGCACAAAAATATTATAAAATTTATCTTGCGACCAGAAAAAATGGCAATAATGAAATTTAGAAATTACATATTGATATTCACAGTTTTACTTTTAGGATTTTATTCCTGTGGTAGTGATGATGACGAAATAGTAACCATACCACCCAGAGATAGAGCAGAACAATATTTAATTGATATTGACTCGATTGAAGAATATTTATCTACCCATTTTTATAATTATGAAGAATTCCAGTTAGACCCTAATAGTTCATCATTTGAAATTGAATTTGATACAATTGCTGGTCTGAATATTGATAAAACACCTCTGATAGATCAAGTGGAATACAAAATGTTGACCGATGTTGAAGATGTTGAATATAAGTTGTACTATTTAAAAGTGAGAGAAGGATTAGGAGAGACTTCTACTTTTGGAGATTCTACTTATGTTAGATATATAGGTTCTCTAATTGACAGCGAAGTTTTTGATAGTTCGCCCGTTCCGGTTTGGTTTGAGTTACCGAATGTAGTTCAAGGGTTTAGAGAAGGAATTATTGAGTTTAATGGTGCAACCGGATTTTCATCAAATGGTGACGGTACTTTCAGTTACGATAATTTTGGAATTGGAGCTATATTTATACCATCAGGTTTAGGATATTTTAATTCCCCTATTTCTGGCACTAATGCTTATGATCCTTTGATTTTTAGATTCCATGTTCTAGGCGTTAATGAGGCAGATAGAGATGGAGATGGAGTAATCAACATTCATGAAGACTTAGATGGGGATAGGAATTTATTTAGTGATGATACAGATGGAGATTTAATACCAAATTATGCCGACCCTGATGATGATGGAGATAATATTTTAACTATTAACGAAGACCTTGATGAAGATGGAGACCCGAGAAATGATGACTCTGATAATGATGGAATACCAAATTATCTCGATGAAGATTCAACAGTTTCAAATTTAGATTAAAAAAAGCCGCATTTCGCGACTTTTTTTATTAATTCTATTTTCCATTTATAGGAATACAAATAAACTGACTATTAACTGGCTCGGTCTTGTATCCACTCTATCATTTATATCAATTCCATTATTGTCTAAAAATGAAGCTTCATTTTCGCTAAAACCTCTTTCATAACGTAAATCCAATCCAAACTTTTCAAAATTTGCAGCGATACCAAAGTTTAATCCAACACTAAAATCGCTTTCAACACTATCAATACTTATATCACCAAACTTAGAATCTAATATATATTGAAAAGATGGTCCTCCAAAAACACTTAATGGACCTAAAACTTTTACTCCTATTAAAAGAGGAGCATCCAATTTTTTCATGCTAAAAGCTTCATCTTCGTATTCACTTTTTGTTCCTGTATAAGCCAATTCAGGACGAAAATAGAAGCTGTCACCAAATTTCCCAAATACACCTAAATGAAAACCGACATTTCTGTCCGGATTTTGATAGGTTTCGCTAATTGATTCAAAATAATCGCCATTAGCATTGTAATTCAGTCCTCCTTTAATACCAAATTTGGTATTATCTTGCGAGATAACAAGGGTTGAAGTTAGTAACAAAGCAATAAAAAATAATTGTTTCATAATCTGTTCGTTTTAAGATTTATAATTAGTAAACGAATTAAAGATTTTATTATTTTCTTTTTGTTACAGTTTCCACTGCTCTAACTATTGCTCTGCTGTCTAATCCATACTTTTCCATTAATTGAGCTGGAGTTCCAGATTCACCGAAAGTATCATTCACTGCTACATACTCTTGAGGAGCAGGATGATTTAGACTTAAAACGCGAGAGACGCTTTCTCCTAATCCACCTAAATAATTATGTTCTTCACATGTTACGATGCAACCAGTTTTTTTAACTGAATCCAAGATTGCAATTGAATCAAGTGGTTTAATAGTATGAATGTTCAAGATTTCTGCTGTAACACCTTTCTTATATAAATTCTCTGCTGCTTGCAAAGCTTCCCAAACCAAGTGTCCAGTAGCTACAATAGTAACGTCATTTCCCTCTTGTAACTTAATTGCTTTGCCAATTTTAAAAGGTTCGTTTTCAGAAGTGAAATTTGGAACTTTTGGTCTGCCAAAACGCAAATAGACAGGTCCTTTATGATCTGCAATAGTTATTGTAGCAGCTTTTGTTTGATTATAGTCGCAAGTATTAATAACCGTCATTCCCGGAAGCATTTTCATTAGACCAATATCTTCCAATATTTGATGGGTTGCACCATCCTCTCCTAGAGTTAATCCCGCATGAGATGCACAGATTTTTACATTCTTGTGCGAGTAGGCAATACTTTGACGCACCTGATCATAAACCCTTCCGGTAGCGAAATTGGCAAATGTCCCGGCAAATGGAATTTTACCGCCAATGGTCATTCCTGCAGCAATTCCTATCATATTAGCTTCAGCAATACCAACTTGAAAAAATCGATCTGGATTTTCATTTTTAAACTCATCCATTTTTAAGGATCCCGTCAAATCTGCACAAAGGGCTACAACGTTACTATTTGTTCTTCCTAATTCTGCTAATCCTGCTCCAAAACCAGATCTTGTATCCTTTTTGTCAGAAAATGTGTATTTTTTCATGAGTCTTTCGTATTGTTCGTTAGTAATCTCCAATGGTTTCAGGGTTTTGTTCCAGACCAACTGCTAATTGTTCATCGTTAGGTGCTTTACCATGCCAGGCATGAGTATGCATCATGAAATCGACACCATTTCCCATAATTGTTTTCATTAACACACACACAGGTTTACCTTGCCCGGTTTTTTCCTTGGCAATAGACATTCCTTCCAGAACAGATTCTATGTTGTTGCCATTTTCTATTTCCATCACTTCCCAATCAAATGCTAAAAATTTCGCTTTTAAGTTGCCCAATGACACAACATCGTCCGTTTTTCCATCTATTTGTTGACCGTTATAATCTATTGTTGCAATTAGGTTATCGATTTTTTTAGCTGAAGCATACATAATGGCTTCCCAATTTTGACCCTCTTGTAATTCACCATCACCATGAAGACTGTAAACCAAATGATTGTCATTATTTAGTTTTTTTGTTTGAGCAGCTCCAATGGCAATAGATAGGCCTTGACCTAATGAACCAGAAGCAACTCTAACACCAGGCAACCCTTCATGAGTCGTAGGATGTCCTTGAAGTCTTGAGTTTATATGTCGAAATGTATTAAGTTCTTCGACAGGGAAATAACCAGCTCTGGCAAGAACACTATAGAATAAAGGAGAGATATGGCCATTTGACAAAAAGAATATGTCCTCGTTATTGCCATTCATGCTAAATCCATCTTGGCGATCCATAATTACATTAAAAAGAGTTACAAGAAATTCAGCACATCCTAAAGACCCTCCTGGATGACCAGAATTGACCCTATGTACCATGCGTAGAATATCTCTTCGAGTCTGAATCGTGAGATCTTCTAATTGTTTAATATTTGGCATGCTTTTTTAGTTAGAATTTAGGGCTCAAAAATAACTTATTATGGCTCTTAAAAAAAAATATTTTCAGCTAATTTGACGTTATAATTTGGCATTGTTGATAAGGCATATGTATTGTTGATAAGTTAATTTAATTACAATTTGGTCCGATACAAATTAGAGTTAATTATCTTTGCCCACTAGTGGTAGAAATGTATGCAATTTGAACTTAAATTTAAAGATCAATTAAGTAAAGCTAGAGCCGGCGTAATTAATACGGATCATGGTGTCATAGAAACACCAATCTTCATGCCTGTTGGGACAGTTGCAACGGTAAAGGGTGTCCATCAACGCGAGTTAAGAGATGACATCAATCCAGATATTATTCTGGGCAATACATATCATTTATACTTAAGACCAAGAACTCATATTCTGGAAAAGGCAGGCGGACTTCATAAGTTCATGAATTGGAACAGAAATATTTTAACAGATTCAGGTGGTTACCAAGTTTATTCGTTATCTGCTAATCGAAAAATAAAAGAAGAAGGTGTTAAATTCAAGAGTCATATAGACGGCAGTTTTCATACGTTTACACCAGAAAATGTCATGGAAATTCAGAGAGCTATTGGAGCTGATATTATTATGGCTTTCGATGAGTGCACACCTTATCCTTGTGATTATAATTATGCTAAAAGCTCTATGCACATGACTCATAGATGGCTGGATAGATGTATAGACCATTTAAACAAAATACCACTTAAGTATGACTTCACACAAGCATTTTTTCCAATAGTCCAGGGTAGTACATTTAAGGAACTTCGAATACAATCAGCCGAGTATATTGCTGGAGTTGGTGCGGAAGGCAATG
Organism: Flavobacteriaceae bacterium; assembly: GCA_013043005.1. GTDB lineage: Bacteria > Bacteroidota > Bacteroidia > Flavobacteriales > Flavobacteriaceae > Site-B1. The sequence goes on from JABDOZ010000046.1 coordinate 6,772, forward strand.
CTATTGGAGGATTGTCTGTCGGTGAACCGATTGAAGAAATGTACGCAATGACCGAAGTTGTTACAAATATACTTCCAGAAGATAAACCGCGTTACTTAATGGGAGTTGGTACACCCATTAATATTTTAGAGAATATTGCTTTAGGAATAGATATGTTTGATTGTGTTATGCCAACAAGGAATGCCCGAAACGGTATGTTATTTACGGCTCATGGAACAATTAACATTAAAAATAAAAAATGGGAGGATGATTTTTCCGCATTAGATGACATGGCTATTACATTTGTAGATACAGAATATTCTAAGGCGTATCTAAAACATCTTTTTACAGTCAATGAACTGCTTGGAAAACAGATAGCCACAATTCATAATTTAGGTTTTTATATGTGGTTGGTTAGAGAAGCCAGAAAGCATATATTAGCCGGAGATTTTACTATTTGGAAAAATAGAATGGTTAAACAAATGGATAAACGACTTTAGCAGTGAAGATTTTAGATTGGTACATATTAAAACGCTACATCTTCACTTTTTTTATGATGCTTTTGTTGTTTATTCCAATTGGAATTACTGTCAATCTAGCAGAAAAAATTGGAAAGATATTAGAAAATGAAATTCCATTTTCTGAAGTCTCAATGTACTATCTGGATTTCACTATATACTTTGCAAATCTTTTATTTCCATTGTTTCTTTTTCTGTCGGTTATTTGGTTTACTTCGAAATTAGCAAATAACACCGAGATTATTGCTTTTCTGAGTTCAGGTGTTTCATTTTCACGGTTTTTAAGACCCTATATAATAGGGGCTGTTATTATCGCTATAATTGCATTAATATTAGGAATGTATTTAGGACCAATTGCAAGTAAGGGCTACAATGAGTTTAATTACAAATATTTTAAATCTGGTAAAAAAGACAGGCAAAGTAGGAATGTATATCGGCAAATAAATGACAATGATTTTATTTATGTCAGTTATTTTAACATTAAAGATAAAAGAGGAAATAATTTCACTTTAGAGCATTATGAAGATAATAAGTTAGAATACAAGATAAGTGCTAATAATATAAGATTCATTGAAAAAGATTCTACATATCGTTTGGTCAATTATGTAAAAAGAAAAGTTGGTGACAACAACGATATTCTTGAAATTGCAAGACGAAAGGATACCATATTTTCTTTTGATTTAGAGGATTTGACTCCTGTTGAATATATAGCAGAAACATTGAGCTACAGGCAATTGACAACCTTTATTCGAAAAGAAAAAGAAAGAGGTTCATCAAATATTGGAAGATATGAGCTGGTTAAATATAAAAAATGGAGTTTGCCTGTTGCTGTTTTTATTCTTACAATTATAGCCGTTGCTGTTTCTTCTATAAAGAGAAGAGGTGGAATGGGAGTCAATTTGGCATTTGGTATCTCAATTGCAATGATCTATGTATTTTTTGATAAGATCTTTGGTGTAATGGCAGAACAATCTGATTTTTCTCCAATTATAGCAGTATGGTTTCCTAATGTTATATTTGGTATTTTAGCAGGATACCTTTTATATAATGCCAAACGCTAAACTTAAAAATTACCTTCATCTTCATTTTTTAGTATTTATAGCAGGATTTACAGCAATTCTAGGTGAGTTAATTTCCATAAAAGCGGTTCCTTTGGTTTGGTTTAGGATGTTAATTGCAACAGTTCTCATGTTTTTTTACATAAGGTTGATGCGAATTAATATCAATATTCCAAGAAGGTATATAATTAGATTCTCAATAGCAGGAATTATTATCGCCTTGCATTGGATTACATTTTTTGGATCTATAAAAGTGGCAAATGTCTCAATAGCTTTATCTATGTTTTCAACTGGGGCTTTTTTTGCCTCGTTAATCGAACCACTAATTTTTAAAAGAAACATTATTTGGTATGAAATTATTTTTGGATTGCTGGTAATAATTGGGGTATTCATTATAACTAAAAGTGAAATAAAATACTTGTCAGGCATAATATTAGGAATTCTTTCAGCCTTTTTATCATCTCTATTTGCTGTAATTAATGGAAAATTCTTAGAAAGGAATTCGGCCACAGTGATTTCTTTTTATGAATTTCTTGGTGGCGTTCTTTTTATAACCTTATTCATTCCAATTTTTGGTGATGGTTTTTCACTAGATTTTTTTGAATTAAGTGTGGCGGATTATGGTTATTTATTTATTCTGGCATCAGTGTGTACTGCCTATGCATTCATTGCATCTGTATATATTATGAATTATATAAGTCCATATACAGTTATCCTCTCTTATAATTTAGAACCGGTATATGGAATTATTTTAGCTTTGATTCTATTTCCTGAAACCGAAAAAATGAGCACTGAATTCTATATTGGAGCATTAATCATTATAGCTGTTGTTATATTGAACGGAATACTTAAAAATGGTAAAAAATCAAAAAGTATAACCATTTAACTTTTGGCAAGTCTAAAGTTTTTATATTTGTAAGCTAACTAACATAATCAAAGTTTCAATGGAGTATTTAGAATTTGAACTTCCTATCAAAGAATTAGAAGAACAACTGCAGAAGTGTCAGTTGATTGGTGAAGAGAGCGAAGTTGATGTAACTGAAACCTGTAAACAAATTGAAAAGAAATTAATTGAAGCTAAAAAAGAGATCTACAAGAACTTAACACCATGGCAACGTGTTCAACTATCTCGACATCCTTCAAGACCTTATACTTTAGATCATATACGTGCAATTTGTGGCGATACCTTTTTAGAGCTTCATGGTGATCGGGGTTTTAAAGATGATAAGGCCATGATTGGTGGCTTAGGTAAAATAGGTGATCAAAGTTATATGTTTATTGGCCAGCAAAAAGGATATAATACAAAAACAAGACAGTATCGAAATTTCGGTATGGCAAATCCCGAAGGATATAGAAAGGCGCTGAGACTTATGAAATCAGCTGAAAAATTTGGTATTCCGGTGGTCACCTTGCTGGATACACCTGGTGCATACCCTGGACTTGAAGCTGAAGAGCGTGGTCAGGGTGAAGCTATTGCCAGAAATATACTTGAGATGGTCAGGTTGAAAGTACCAATAATAACTGTCGTTATTGGAGAAGGTGCTTCAGGAGGAGCACTAGGAATAGGAGTAGGGGACAAAGTTCTTATGCTGGAGAACACATGGTACTCTGTGATCTCTCCGGAATCGTGTTCATCGATATTATGGAGAAGTTGGGAATATAAAGAGCAGGCAGCTGAAGCCTTAAAATTGACCGCAAAGGATATGAAAAGGTTAAAGTTAATAGATGAAATTATTAAGGAACCTCTTGGTGGTGCTCATACTGATAAGGAGGCAACATTTGTTGCCGTTAGAGATGCAATAGTGAAATCTTATGATGCATTAAAAAACTTATCACCAAAAGAACTGGTTAAACAAAGAATGGATAAATATTCAGAAATGGGTGTTTATAATTAGTATTTCTTTTAGATATAGTATGTTGGACAAACCGAAATAAATCATTTCGGTTTTTTTCCCACTTATAAACAATATTTTTCAGTTATTAACAGTTGAATTGTTTACTACCTGTTAAGATTCAATTTTCATTTTCAGAGTGTAGATTTTTACAATTTAATTACTTTAGCTTTCATGAAACAGCCAAACCAGATAAAGGGATATCAAGTAGATAAAAGCACAATAATCAATTTGGAAAAGGGTAAGATTCCTCCTCAAGCAATTGATTTAGAGGAAGTTGTGCTTGGCGCAATGATGATAGATAAAAAGGGGGTTGATGAAGTAATTGATATTTTAAGTCCGGAAGCATTTTATAAAGAAGCACATCAACATATTTTTGAGGCAATATTTCAATTATTTGAAAATAGTGAACCCATTGACTTATTAACGGTTTCGAGCCAATTAAAGAAAAATGAAAAATTGGTAGCTGTAGGTGGTGATTTTTATTTGATTTCTTTGACGCAAAAAGTGTCTTCATCAGCTCATATTGAGTTTCATGCTAGAATAATTCTCCAAAAATTTATCCAAAGAAGTTTAATTAAGATTTCAAGTGAAATCATTGAAGATTCTTATGACGAAACCAAAGATGTTTTTGATCTTTTAGATAATGCAGAAGCTAAACTCTACGAAGTTACTCAAGGGAATATAAAACGATCTAGTGAAACCGCCCAAAATTTGGTTATTCAAGCCAAGAGAAAAATAGAAGAAATTTCAAATAAAGAAGGATTAAGTGGAATTCCTTCTGGCTTTACCAAATTAGATCGACTTACATCTGGATGGCAGGAAAGTGACCTTATTATTGTTGCGGCTCGACCTGGTATGGGTAAAACGGCTTTAACTCTGTCTATGGCGAGAAACATTGCAGTAAATAATAAGATTCCAGTTGCATTTTTCTCTCTGGAAATGGCTTCTGTACAATTAATAACCAGACTAATATCAAGTGAGACAGGATTATCATCAGAAAAATTAAGGACAGGAAGATTAGAAAAGCATGAGTGGGAATTATTGAATGTAAAGGTTAAAGGTTTAGAGAAAGCTCCATTATTTATAGATGATACACCTTCATTATCAATTTTTGATCTTAGAGCAAAAGCACGCAGACTAGCATCTCAATATGGAATTAAACTCATAGTAATTGATTATCTGCAATTGATGACGGCAGGAAGCAGTCTTAAAGGAGGAAACCGTGAACAAGAGATTTCGACAATATCTCGAAATTTGAAAGCTCTGGCAAAAGAATTAAGTGTACCAGTAATTGCCTTATCTCAGTTGTCTCGTGCTGTAGAAACTAGAGGAGGAAGCAAACGTCCTTTATTAAGTGACTTGAGAGAATCTGGTGCCATTGAACAAGACGCAGATATCGTTTCATTTATTTACAGACCAGAATACTACAAAATTGAGGAATGGGATGATGAAGACAGGACGCCAACTGAGGGACAAGCTGAATTTATTGTAGCAAAGCATAGAAATGGAGGTCTGGATAGTATACGATTGAAATTCATTGCGCATCTTGGAAAATTTGATAATCTGGACAACTTTGACACACCTTTTGATATGGAATTCCACTCCAAAATGAACGCGGCGGCCAATGATGATACATTTAAGCCCGAATCTTTTCCATCTACTGATGAAGCATTTGGTGACTCAGAACAATCAGATGAAAATGATGTGCCATTCTAAAATTTTCTTAAACTTTTTATTGAGCAGATAAATTTTGATTATCTTTCAATATATGAAAAAGACCTTTTTAACTATATTTCTGTTATTGATATCTATAGGCTCTTTTGCTTCCTATATTCTAATTCCCATGGATGCTGAGACACAGGATAATCATTTGAAGGCCTATGGAATTACCTTTTGGACGCTGGAGAGACAAATCAAAGTAAAGTGGTTATTAAATTACAGAGGTGGTTCTTTTCTTTTACCTGATGAAGAGGAAATAAAAAGAGAATGCCAAATAAGAGGTGTTTCATTTGAAATAATCTCCTCTTCAAAAGCTGAAACCATATTACAGGAAATTAGTAGTCCAAGCAAGAACATGGAAGCTGTTGTTTTAGAAAAGGCCCCTAAAATTGCGGTTTACACGCCAATGGGTAAGCAACCTTGGGATGATGCAGTAACCATGGTTTTGACTTATGCTGAAATACCTTATGAAACAATTTATGATGAAGAAGTGCTTAGTGATGGTCTTCTTCTTTTTGATTGGTTGCATTTGCATCATGAAGATTTTACTGGTCAATATGGAAAATTTTATAGAGCTTACAGAACGGCTCCATGGTACATCCAAGAGAAAAAAACTGCCGAGGAACTGGCAAAAAAATTGGGATATAGCAAAGTTTCAAATGCAAAATTAGCAGTGGCTTCAAAAATAAGAGATTATGTTATAGGTGGCGGATTTATGTTTGCTATGTGCAGTGCTACTGATAGTTTCGACATTGCTTTATCTGCAGAAGGAATTGATATTTGTGAACCTATGTTTGATGGAGATGGAAGCACACCAAATTATCAGAATAAAATTGATTATAATAAAACCTTTGCTTTTACTAACTATATTATAGAGAGAAGTCCGATGGTTTATGAGTTTTCATCAATTGATATGACCAACAAAAGACGCATACCAAAAATGACAGATTATTTTTCACTGATGGATTTTTCTGCAAAATGGGATCCTATTCCAACAATGCTATGTCAAAATCATACAGCTCTGGTAAAAGGGTTTATGGGTCAAACGACTTCTTTTGAGCGAGACCATATAAAATCTAATGTACTGATAATGGGTGAAAATAAAACCAATGGAGAAGCTAAATATATCCATGGAATTAAGGGAAAAGGATTTTTTACTTTTTATGGTGGACACGATCCAGAGGATTATACGCATAGAGTGGGAGACCCTAAGACAGAGTTAGACCTTCACCCAACATCTCCTGGTTATAGGTTAATTTTAAACAATGTTTTATTTCCTGCAGCAAGAAAGAAAAAGCAAAAAACGTAATTCAATTAATAATTATGGCAACCAAAGAAATAATATTAAATAAAATTCAAATCTTAATTACCAATCATTTTGCAACTAATGAAGAAGCGTTTAGTTTTTTTGACAAAGACAGCGATGGTAAACTCACTAAAAAAGAAATAGTGAAGCTGCTAAAAAAAGCTGAAATAAATGGTTTTATACGTGGAATAGTATCATCAAAATTAGTTGATGGTTATGATAAAGATGAAGATGAACTAATAGATTGGGAGGAATTTAAATCAGCTATGGACGAAATACAGGATGATATAGCTTAGGAATGATATTTTATCAAAAAGAAATACAACTCAAACCTTATTCTAGAGGATTTCATTTAGTCACAAATGAAATAATAGAATCTATTCCAGAATTAAGTCAAATTGAAATAGGTCAGTTACAAATTTTTATTAAGCACACTTCGGCAAGTTTAACAATAAATGAAAATGCCGATTCCACCGTTAGAGAAGATTTTGAAAGTCATTTTAATATTATGGTTCCGGAAAATGCTTCTTATTACAAGCATACCTTTGAAGGCTCTGATGATATGCCGGCACATATTAAATCTTCACTAATGGGTTCATCCATACAAATTCCAATAACGAATGGAAGATTGAATCTGGGAACCTGGCAAGGAATTTATTTATGCGAACATAGGAATAATGGTGGTTCAAGAAATCTGGTGCTAACTGCTATAGGTAACTAAAAAATCCGATTCATTTGAATCGGATTTTTTTTGTGAAGTGAAATATTGTTAGTTAATAGGCCTATTGCCTTACTTTACTTTGTCTATAATTGCTTTAAAAGCTTCTGGGTTATTCATAGCTAAATCAGCAAGAACTTTTCTGTTTAGTTCTATCTTATTTGCTTTTAGTTTACCCATAAATTGAGAATAAGACATTCCGTATTGTCTTGCTCCTGCATTAATTCGTGTTATCCATAGAGCACGAAATGTTCGTTTTTTATTTCTACGATCTCTGTATGCATATAGCATAGCTTTATCAACCGCGTTTTTCGCTACGGTCCAAACGTTTTTACGTCTTCCGAAGTAGCCTTTTGCTTGCTTAAGAACTTTTTTACGTCTAGCTCTTTTTGCAACTGAATTTACTGATCTTGGCATTTTTTAATTTGTTTTTTGTAGTAGGCGACTTCTTTACTTCCATACTTTATTCACCGTTGCATTATGCGAAGGTGAAGCCTAACTCCAGGGTTATTAAATTGTTTTAACCAGAACTTCTTACTTCAATCGTAATTGTTCTTTAATACTGTTAACATCATGGTCATGCACTAATGTACTATGTGTTAATGCTAACTTACGCTTTTTTGACTTCTTAGTTAAGATATGACTTTTAAAAGCGTGCTTTCTTTTTATTTTTCCAGTACCTGTAAGCTTAAATCGCTTTTTAGCACTAGATTTTGTTTTCATTTTCGGCATTTTATCCCAATTTTTTTATTTCACTTATTATTCTAAACTCTAGTTAAAATTTTATTTTCCTTTTTTAGGTGCAATGTACATTATCATCCGTTTTCCTTCCAGTTGAGGTAGTTGCTCCACTTTACCATATTCTTCAAGGTCTTGAGCCAGTCTTAACAATAGTATTTGACCTTGTTCTTTAAAAACAATTGAACGCCCTTTAAAAAATACAAACGCTTTTAATTTTGCACCATCTGTTAAAAACTTAATAGCGTGTTTCTTTTTAAATTCATAATCATGGTCATCTGTATTCGGACCAAATCGAATTTCTTTAATTACAACCTTAGTTGCCTTCGACTTTAAAGCTTTTTCACGTTTCTTTTGTTCATAAAGAAACTTCTTATAATCCATTACTTTACAAACAGGAGGTACAGCTTTTGGTGAAATTTCAACCAGATCAAGTCCTTGATCATCAGCTATATCTAGTGCATCTTTTAGTTTGTAAATGCCAATTTCAACATTATCTCCAACAAGCCGAACTTCTGGTGCAACAATTTTTCTATTAATTTTATGTTGATCCTCTTTGATTATTCTTGCCGGACCTCTATTTCTTCTTCTACGTATTGCTATGACTTTATTTTTTAGTTAAACTTTAAACTGTTTTAATGAATTATTAGTTTCTTCTTTTATAATATCTGAAAATTCGTCTACAGTAATCATGCCAAGATCTTCACCGCCATGTCTCCTAACCTTTACTGCATTCATTTTTTCTTCTTTCTCTCCAACAATAATCATAAAAGGAACTTTTGCCATCTCAGCATCCCTTATTTTTTTTCCTACAGTTTCATTTCTATCATCAGAGAGGGCGCGAATTTCGTCATTTTCCAACAAATGTAAAACTTTTTTAGCGTATTTTTCATATTTCTCACTAATAGAGACCACAATTACTTGTTCTGGAGTTAACCACAAAGGGAAATTTCCCCCCGTATGTTCCAATAAAATGGCTACAAAACGTTCCATGCTGCCAAAAGGAGCTCTATGAATCATTACTGGTCTATGTAGTTCATTATCACTCCCTTTATAATTTAAATCAAACCGTTCAGGCAAATTATAATCTACTTGAATTGTTCCCAATTGCCAGTTTCTCCCAAGAGCATCTTTAACCATAAAGTCAAGCTTGGGACCATAAAAAGCTGCTTCTCCTTTTTCTACCACATAATTCAAACCTTTATCTTCTGCTGCATTTATAATAGCACGTTCTGCTTTTTCCCAATTTTCAGGACTACCAATATATTTGTCAGGGTTATCCGGATCTCTAAGAGAAACTTGGGTTGAAAAATTTTCAAACCCTAATGATCCGAATACATATAATACCAGATCAATTACATTTTTAAATTCCTTATCTAGTTGATCCGGTGTACAAAAAATATGCGCATCATCTTGTGTGAATCCTCTAACTCTTGTTAACCCATGTAATTCTCCACTTTGCTCATATCGGTAAACAGTTCCAAACTCAGCATAGCGTTTTGGAAGTTCTTTATAACTCCAAGGTTTTGTCTTATAAATTTCACAATGATGTGGACAATTCATGGGTTTTAATAGGAATTCCTCATCTTCTTTTGGTGTATGAATCGGCTGAAAACTATCCTCTCCGTATTTTGTATAATGTCCTGAGGTTACGTACAATTCTTTCTGACCAATATGGGGTGACATGACCGTCTCATATCCAGCCTTTTTTTGGGCCGCCTTTAAGAAATTCTCTAAACGTTCTCTTAATGCTGCTCCTTTTGGTAACCATAAAGGAAGACCTTGACCAACTTTTTGCGAAAAAGCAAATAGTTCTAGTTCTTTTCCTAACTTTCTGTGATCTCTCTTTTTAGCTTCTTCTATTAATTCTAAATACTCTTTTAATTCCTTTTGCTTAGGAAAAGAAATCCCATATATTCTTGTTAACTGAGGCTTCGTTTCATCACCTCTCCAATACGCTCCGGCTATCGATAACAATTTTATTGCTTTAATTAAACCAGTATTTGGTATGTGTCCTCCTCGACACAAATCTGTAAATGTAGAATGATCACAGAAAGTTATAGTTCCCTCCTCAAGATTTTCAATTAGCTCTAATTTGTATTGATTATTCTGTTTTTTGTAAAATTTTAAAGCTTCAGCTTTAGAGGAGGATCTCATTTTATATTCGTGCTTTCCTCTTGCGATCTCCAGCATTCTTGCTTCTATTTTGGGAAAGTCTTTTTCAGAAACCGAATACTCACCGATATCTAAATCATAATAAAATCCATTATCTATTGCCGGTCCTATTGTTAATTTGATGCCGGGATACAATTCCTCTAAGGCCTGGGCCATGACATGAGATGTTGAGTGCCAAAAAGCTCTTTTCCCTTCATCATTGTTCCAGGTGAACAAAGTTAAGGTGCCATCTTCTTTAAGTGGAGTAGTACTTTCAATTGTTTCTCCATTATAAGAAGCAGATATAACGTTTCTTGCAAGTCCTTCACTAATTCTCCTTGCTACGTCAATTGGAGTAGATTTTTTATCAATTTCCATCACTGCTCCATCTGGTAAAGTTACTTTAATCATATTTAGGCATAAATTTTAAAAACGCAACAAAGATAAAGTTATTGATCTAGTCGTACAATTTATAATAGTCTAAAATTATTTGCCATTATATATAAATTTCTTAAATTTGTTGATCTCCAAACAATAATGAACCGAAAAGACATGTCTTTTGGTTTTTCTGCCCCAGGAATAAAAATTTCAGAAAGTTGATTTTATTAGATTAATATGGATATAAAATAATCTAATGAATTAAGAATAAGATCTTTAAGTATTAAAATAAAGTAAATATAGATTGGTAAATTCAATCCATAAAAAAACAATTATTTTTTTATAATAATGATTGTGTGGTAAGAAAAAGGGTTTTATATTTGCACCCGCTTTGAGCGAGAAGTTTGGAGTGATAAATAGAAAAAGTTCATTAACATATTGAATTGACAGCGTAAGATATT
>JABDOZ010000047.1 GCA_013043005.1 Flavobacteriaceae bacterium
GCACAAGTAGAATAACCAGCAAAATCGAAGAATATTTGACCACTAAAAGCAATAGTCCCAACCCAAGCATCAACTCCATGTAATAGTTTGTCAGAACCAAATACTTTATCAGCTGTTCCAGATAGTAAGGTGTCTGCCATGACTACTTTTTGAAACAAACCAATGGTTAGCAAAAATATACCCCATATAAATTGTTTTACTGTGGCCTTTTTTTCTTCATAAAATTGCGTGATCAGATCCTGAGCTCTGACAATTGGTCCTGCTACTAATTGAGGGAAAAATGTAACATACAAGGCGAAATCCAAAAATGTTTTGGCACGTTCGGTTCGTTTTAAATACATATCTATGGTATAGGACATAGTTTGAAACGTATAAAATGAAATTCCCATTGGAAGAATAATATCCATTGGTTGCGCCTTATATCCATATCCATAGGCTGTATTAACGACTGTGGTAAAATTGTCGAGAAGAAAATCTCTGTATTTGAAAAATGCAAGAAATCCTAAGTTTACAACCATGCTTAATATAAGCCATAATTTTCTTCGACGTTTATTTTCTTCCACGGCCAATTTTTTACCTGCCGTCCAATCAACCATGGTTGATATCCATAATAAGAGTACTAAAGGTGGATTCCAAAGACCATAAAAAATGTAGCTTGCTAATAATAGCATTCCTTTTTTAGAAGTCCAGTTTAAAAATTTTGAATAGTATAGTGCTAGAACTATTACCAAGAATAGTATAAAGCTTAATGAGTTAAATAACATATTCTTTTTATTTAAAGGTTGGTAATAGCATTATCTTGATTCATAATTTTTAAAATCTCTCTTGTGAAATAATCTGCATCTTCACCTGATAAATGAGAACTTTCTGGACAGATTAAATGTTTTAATGACTCATAATCTTCAAAGTGATAAGCATTTACATCAGCTTGTTTAACTAAGTCATCCCAGAATTCTGCTCTTGGTAATCCCATGTTTTCACCTATTCGAACTCCGCCACTTGAAGGACATCTCATTAAAACCACATTGCCACCCTTTTCTTTATACTTTTTTAGATCTTCTAAAAAATATTTCATAGTTGATTCTTTATCTGGTGGAGGAGAACCTTTTCCAAAAAAGGCCCAGACTTCTTTAATGGTATTGGCGAAAGTTGTATCTGTTAAGGTTTTTGCCGTCATCCTCATATTTCTATCCAAGTTAACATCACCGAAATAGTAAAAAGGTGGTTGAATAGGTTCACCAGTTCTGTTACCCATTTTAATCGATCTTAATAAAGATTTTAAATCTATGTCATCAGCCCACTCTTCTTCATCAGCCGACATAAAGACAAAGTTTTTTTGTAATGGAATTGAAAGTTGATAATTTAAGCGTTGCGCATAGGTTCTATTTTCATAAAAATCAACTTTTGATTGTGGTCTGTTCCATGGAAAGGCCCCAGGAAATGTTGTGGAGAAAAATAATCCTGGTGTTACACCTATTAGAACTGTTCCTGTGAAATTTGAATTATTTACAATGTCATGAAACGTTGGTAAAGGAGAAGAACCCGTAGAAGCTAATTGAATTGGCTTTTTACCTGTTATAGACTCCCATTCATCAACTTGAATATCAAAATATGCTCTAGATGATCCTAGAACAATTACATCTTCCTTTGTAGCTTTTTCAACCTTTGACCTTGTGATCGCCCAAAGAGCTTTTTCATCATTTAAGGTTGGATAATATTCTTGAGACCTCCAATAGAATTCCCAGGCAATAACCGATATTAAGCCAAAAATAATGGCAATGATTAGTGATTGTTTTAGTTGCATGTTGGTTGGTTTTTGTTTTATGCGATAATGATCAATTAAATCCTGTGCGCTGTCACTCTAATCTATTAGCTTGTTGCCAATTGCTGATTTTAAATGAATGGACAGCTAAATCGAACGGTCCATCTACATCAATAAAATTATCAATGTTCAAAACCTTAAACTTCTACTGGCATGGACACCGTTATCGGTTCTAATACCGTGTGCTTGTCTTTTAATGGTTTAATAGAAGGATC
>JABDOZ010000054.1 GCA_013043005.1 Flavobacteriaceae bacterium
AAGAAAATGCAGAGCATGTCATGTTGGTAGATTTAGCAAGAAATGACTTGAGCAGGCATGGAAGCAATGTAACAGTTGAAAAATATAGAGAGGTGCAGTTCTTTTCTCATGTTATCCATTTAGTAAGTAAAGTAACGGGGCAAAAAAACAAAGAAGTTCCTACAATGCAGGTTGTAGCAGATACCTTTCCGGCGGGAACATTAAGTGGAGCACCTAAACATCGTGCCATGCAACTTATCGAACAATATGAAAAAACAAGTCGTGGATATTATGGAGGCGCAATAGGTTTTATGGATTTTGAAGGCAACTATAACCATGCCATTATGATTAGAACATTTTTAAGTAAAAATCATCAGTTACACTGGCAGGCTGGAGCTGGATTGGTTTCAAAATCAAATCCTAAAGACGAATTACAGGAAGTATACAATAAATTAGGAGCCTTAACTAAGGCCATAGAAATAGCAGAAAGAATATCAATATGATAAAAGTTTTGGTAATAGATAATTACGATAGTTTTACCTTTAATTTGGTACATTATTTGGAGGATTTGAATTGTGAGGTCACTGTTGTGCGAAATGACAAATTGAAGCTGGATGATGTCAGACCATTTGATAAAATATTACTTTCTCCCGGACCTGGAATTCCGGATGAAGCTGGTTTATTAAAGCCAATCATAAAAGAGTATGGTGCAACAAAAAGTATTCTGGGAGTTTGTCTTGGGCAACAGGCCATTGGTGAGGTTTTTGGAGGAAAACTAATTAATCTTGATGAAGTTTATCATGGAGTCGCCACTAAAATAAAAATTACTGTTGATGATGAATCCTTGTTTCAAGGAATGAACGATAAAATTGAAGTGGGCAGATATCATTCATGGGTTGTAGATCCTGATCTACCAGAAGATTTGGAAGCTACATCTTTTGATGAAAATGGACAAGTGATGTCCTTACGTCATAGAACTTACGATGTAAAAGGAGTTCAATTCCATCCTGAATCGGTTTTAACACCAAGAGGGAAAGAAATATTAAAGAACTGGTTAAATAGTTAAATGTGTCATTCTGAACGAAGTGAAGAATCTCAAAAAGAGATGCTTCTTCAGGCTCAGCATGACAATTGAAATAAAAAATGAAACAATTACTAAACAGACTTATAAATCAGGAAAGTATCTCGAGTGAAGAAGCTAAAAGGGTTTTGGTTAATATTTCAAATGGCCAATACAACCAAAGTCAAATTGCTTCATTCTTAACTGTTTATATGATGCGAAGTATCACTCTAGAAGAATTAATGGGCTTCAGAGATGCTCTTCTGGAACTTTGTGTTCCAATTGACTTAAAGGAATTTAATGCTATTGATCTGTGTGGTACTGGAGGTGATGGAAAAGATACATTCAATATTTCTACTTTGTCTTCATTTGTTACTGCTGGAGCAGGTGTAAATGTTGCTAAGCATGGTAATTATGGAGTGTCGTCAGCTTGTGGCTCCTCTAATGTTATGGAGCATTTAGGAATTAAATTTTCAAATGATGAAGATTTCTTGAAACAGTCAATTGAGAAAGCTGGAATCTGTGTTTTGCATGCTCCTTTGTTTCATCCGGCCATGAAAAATGTGGCTCCAATAAGACGTGAGTTAGGTGTTAAAACCTTTTTCAATATGCTTGGGCCAATGGTTAATCCATCCTTTCCTAAAAATCAAATGGTAGGTGTATTTAATTTAGAATTATTGCGTTTGTATGGCTATTTATATCAAAATACAGATAAGAATTACAGTATTGTACATGCATTAGATGGTTATGATGAAATATCATTGACTGGGAAAACAAAAGTAATTTCCAACCATTCTGAAACTATGTTTTCACCACAAGACTTAGGAGTTAATCAAATTGAACAAGAAGCAATCTTTGGAGGAAGTTCTGTTGAAGAAGCAGCAAATATATTTATAAAAGTTATTAGTGGAAATGGAACAGAAGCTCAAAATAATGTCGTTTGTGCAAATTCAGGTCTTGCAATAGCTACTTCAAAACAAATTACACATCAAGAAGGGTTTGGGTTGGCTACAGAATCATTGCAATCAGGTAAAGCAAAAGAAACATTAGATAAATTGATTGAATTAAGTAAATAGAATGACCATTTTAGATAAAATAGTAAAGGATAAACGCAAAGAGGTCGACCTAAGAAAGTTATTGATCCCAATTAGTCAATTGGAACAATCCGTCTTGTTTACAAGACCAACATTCTCACTATCTAAAAAATTAAGAAATAGTTCCACAGGAATCATAGCAGAGCACAAAAGACGGTCGCCATCTAAATCAATTATAAATCAGGGTTTAAATGTTCAGGACGTTGCATCTGGTTATGAAAATTCCGGAGTTTGTGGTATGTCTGTATTAACTGATGGCAAATATTTTGGAGGCTCATTAGACGATTTAATAATTGCTAGAGCAAGTTGCAACCTACCGATATTAAGAAAGGAATTCATCATTGATGAATATCAAATTTTTGAAGCAAAAGCATATGGTGCTGATGTTATTTTATTAATAGCAGCGATTTTATCAAGAAATGAGATCAAACAATTTTCAGAATTAGCCAAGTCTTTAGATCTAGATGTACTTTTAGAGGTGCATAATGAAGAGGAATTACGTAAATCCATAATGCCATCACTGGATATGCTTGGTGTAAACAACAGAAACTTAAAAAACTTTGAAGTTAGCTTAAATACAAGCAAGGCTTTAAGCGAATTGATTCCAGTTGATTTTGTAAAAGTTTCTGAGAGTGGTATTAGTTCTGTAGAAGCTATTAAAGAATTACTGCCTTATGGTTACAAAGGTTTTTTAATTGGGGAGAATTTCATGAAAACTGATACTCCTGGATATAGTGCGGCTAAATTTATAAATGAACTAGAAAAATGAAACTGAAAGTCTGTGGAATGAAATATCAGGATAATATTGAAGCTGTTGCAAATTTGCAACCAGATTATCTTGGATTTATTTTTCATGAGAAGTCACCGCGGGATTTTGACAATATCATTCCAAAAATCTCAAAATTCATTGAAAGAGTTGGTGTCTTCGTGGATGAAAAAATTGAATTTATATCTCAAAAGATGGAAAAACATAAACTTTCTGCAATTCAGCTACATGGTCATGAATCTCCTGAAGTTTGTAGTCTTTTGATATCAACCGGAATAAAAGTAATAAAGGTGTTTTCTATTAAACATGAATTTGACTTTTCAGTTTTAGAACCTTACGAAGAGGTCTGTGACTATTTCCTATTTGACACCAAAGGAAAACTGCCTGGTGGAAATGGTTACACATTTGATTGGAATGTTCTTAAAGAATATCCATCAACTAAACCATTTTTTTTAAGTGGTGGAATTGGCTTAGACCAGATAGATAAACTGAAAAAATTTCAAAAAAATGATGCTTCAAAATATTGTTATGCAATTGATGTTAATAGCAAATTTGAAATTGAGCCAGGAGTAAAAAATATTGAAGAATTAAAAGACTTTATAAATAAGCTATGAGCTATAATGTAAACGAAAAAGGCTATTATGGAGATTTTGGAGGCGCATTCATTCCTGAAATGCTTTATCCCAACATTGAAGAGTTACGTCAGAATTATTTAAAGATAATGGCTGAACCTGATTTCCAAAAAGAATTCAATCAATTACTTAAAGATTATGTTGGCCGGCCTTCTCCTCTATATTTTGCAAAGCGTTTATCAGAAAAATATAATACTAAAATATACCTGAAACGAGAGGACCTGAATCATACTGGAGCTCACAAGGTTAACAATACTATAGGTCAAATTCTTTTGGCAAAACGATTAGGAAAAACACGAATAATTGCCGAAACTGGTGCAGGCCAGCATGGAGTTGCCACCGCAACCGTTTGTGCATTAATGGGAATAGAATGTGTGGTTTATATGGGAGAAGTGGATATAGCGAGGCAAGCTCCTAATGTTGCTCGAATGAAAATGCTTGGTGCAGAAGTTCGCCCAGCATTATCAGGAAGTCGTACTCTTAAAGATGCGACCAATGAAGCCATGCGTGACTGGATCAATAATCCAGTAGATACGCACTACATTGTAGGCAGTGTTGTTGGACCTCATCCCTATCCAGATATGGTGGCCAGATTTCAGTCTATTGTTTCAGAAGAGATCCAATGGCAACTTAAAGAACAAGAAGGAACATCAAAACCTAATTTTTTAATTGCATGTGTTGGTGGTGGTAGTAATGCAGCAGGTACTTATTTTCATTATTTGGATGATGAGAGCGTCAAAATTATAGCAGTAGAGGCTGCCGGAAAAGGTGTTGATACAGGTGAAAGTGCAGCAACTTCAGTTTTAGGGAAAGAAGGAATAATTCATGGAAGCAAAACTTTATTAATGCAAACATCAGATGGCCAAATTACAGAACCATATTCTATTTCGGCAGGATTAGATTATCCAGGTGTTGGCCCAATGCACGCGAATTTATATAAAACCGGTAGAGCTGAATTTATTGCTATTACTGATGATGAAGCTATGGAAGCAGGTTTAGAGCTATCCAAATTAGAAGGTATTATTCCAGCAATAGAAACCTCGCATGCCTTTGCAGTGTTCAATTATAAGAAATTTGATTCGGACGACATTATAGTAGTGAATCTATCTGGTAGAGGTGATAAAGATTTGGATACTTATATCAATCATTTCGATTTGTAAATGAAATATATCTTTGCCTTATTAATGACTTTTGCTTGTTTTTCCTGTAAAAATAACAATGCACTATCTGTTGATGTTTCAAAAGATATAGTTATTCCAAAGACTTACATTGTTACAAAAACCATCGATTCAATAATGATAGATGGAAGAGCTGAAGAGTTAAGTTGGGAATATTCAAAATTCACAGATGATTTTATTGATATAGAAGGTGTAAAAACACCTAAATTTCAAACTAAAGTTAAATTGCTTTGGGATGACAATTACTTATATATCTTTTCTGAAATGGAAGAGCCACATATTTGGGGAAACCTTAAGAAGCGTGATACTATCATTTTTTATAATAATGACTTTGAGGTATTTATAGACCCTTCGGGACAAGCTCAGCGCTATGGTGAAATTGAAATAAATGCTCTTAATACTGTTTGGGACTTACATTTGAATAAACCTTATCGAGTTGGTGGGAATGCTGATTTTAATTGGAATTTGATCGACCTTAAGTCAGCAGTTAAAATTTATGGAACTTTAAATAACCCAAACGACATAGATTCGCTTTGGACAGTCGAAATGGCAGTACCCTTAAAACCAATTATCGAGCTTAAAAATCATCCCAAAACTTATCCGAAAGAAGGTGAGCAATGGCGAATCAATTTCTCAAGAGTAGAATGGAATCATGATATTATTAATGGTACGTATTATCGTAAAAAAGAGAATGGAAGCTATTTAAAAGAATATAATTGGGTTTGGAGCAGCCAAAAAGTTATCAATATGCACGAACCAGAAAAATGGGGCTTTATACAGTTTTCCGAAGCTTCATCATC
>JABDOZ010000005.1 GCA_013043005.1 Flavobacteriaceae bacterium
GAAAATATTAAATTGAAGTCGTTCCATCCTGTCTAAAGTGACTTTGGAGATTAACACAAATATTCTATTCTAAAAATATGAATTAATATTTGATTTTAAAGGTGATTTCGAAAACATAAGTTATTGATAAATGACTATTTCTGACTTTCAATACTTCTCAATAGTCACTGGTTTTTCTTAAAAAAAAGGACGCAGTTCTTAAATGGACTACGTCCTCAACAAATTAACCCTATTAAAAAACTATCGAAGTTTTGAAGATCAGAACTTCTTAGATTCCCTATCCAACAAAGCGAAACTCTGCCAGATTGGAACCAAACCAAAACCTTGTATTCTGACTATCAATTGAGAGTTGTTATATATGATAAATCGAAAAAGTAATGTTTCTGAATATTTTTTTGACTGCCATCTGTAATGCTATTTATTTAAGGATTGCACAGCTTTATTTATTTGGAATTGATGACAAAAGAAAGCCTAAGGCCTGCACTACTAAAGTAACCAAATGAGAAATAGGGATTCAGGGTAATGAGGTTACGTCCTGCGTAAATACCCAGGTGTGCCCCTACTGTATAGTTTATGCCGCTGTCTGATTCGGATTCTGAATCCTCTCCATATGTTGCAGTGGCTGTCAATCGATTGTAGTCTATACTGGCATATGGTGCAATCAGGATAAAGGTTTTTATAACGCGCGAAACACCTGTACTCAATCGAAGCTCATTGATAGATAAATCGACACCTAAAGCGGCGTATTCTTCATCAGATATGGATCCAAAACTATAACTCCCGCCAATGTTCCAGTTGACAGGCATCTGAGACCCTTGTTTAAGAATCAGGTAATCAGTTCCAAACCTCAACTTATTAAGTTTTGCATCTTCATCAAAATCACTCTTTTCATAAGTCAAAGTAAAATCAATGATGCCTTTCAAAGAATAACTACCGTGTATATTGTAAAACGCTTCCTCTTCTACATTTCCTATTCCTACACCCAGTGATCCGGCGCTGGTGCCCTTCTCAAGAAATATTGACTGTGATGTCAACAGAAGGGGCGTTAATAAAATGAATAACGTAATGATGGTATATTTTTTCATAGTGTTAAAGTTTTAATGATCCAATGAGCTTTAAAGTCTAAGCGAATTCTTGACAGACATCCTGTTTGAATGAATTTCAAGTCATTCACATAACTAAATTATCACTATGGCGATTCGTGGAGGAGGTATATTTGACAGGCGTAGCAAGTGACAGAGAATAAGGTCATAATGCTCTAGTAAAAGGTATTTGACTAATGACTCTTAGAGAAATATTTTTCTGAATTCAGCTACCTTTCTTCTTCCGATGGGAATAATTTTTCCGGTAGACATTTTAATGTAACCACCATCATTGTTTGAATAGCCCGAGACATGATCCAGATTAACCAGGTATTGCCTGTGGCTCCTAAAAAAGCCCTGGTCTCCTAAAATCTTTTCATAGTCCTTCAAAGTTCTGGAACTTAGGAATCGCTGTTCATTGAGTAAAACAAAATCAGAATAATTGTTGTCACTTTTCACATATAATACATCTGAAAGGTGAATGACCCGAAATCCATCCATATCGGGAAGAATGATCTTTTTAATTTTTTTGTCATAAATGCTTTCTGACAATATTCTTACGGAGGACTTAGATGTCTTTACCTTGTCTTCAAGATACCTGTCTACAACAGTTTTTAATTCACTTTTCTTAAAAGGCTTTACAATATATCCAAAGGCAAAAAACTCAAATGCTTTGAGAGCAAACTTATTATATGCCGTTACAAAGATGATTGAAAAGTCAAAATCGTCGATGGCTTCCAGAATCTGAAACGCATTGCCGTCTCCTAATTCAATATCAAGAAACAGAATATCAATATTACAATTCTGAACCAATGCCAATCCTGTAACCACATTGTCAGCTTCGTGAATAAAATCAATATGAGAGGCATAGGTTTTCTCCAATTCATTTCTCAGGAGATACCTGGCATTTTCCTCATCATCAATGATACCAATAGATAACATATTCAGTCCAATTGTATATTCAAAGTGGCTAAAGTGCCATTATATTCTTCATT
>JABDOZ010000058.1 GCA_013043005.1 Flavobacteriaceae bacterium
TTTACTATCTTAGTTTTATTAAATCAGGTTCGCTTAGGCCTGCGCATCGAGGTGCCCTGTCTACCTACAGGCAGGCGGGCCATATTTGTCTGCCGAAGCATTGACAGATGGGTAGGCAGAGGCAGGACCGTTGTAGCGCATTTAATCCACTTTTCAATATGAGCGGTTTTTTAGGTAAAATTTGGAGCGTACTTGGGGTAGTAGTATCTGCATCTTCCATTATTAGCCTAATGCAAATTGGGTTTGATATTAATTTGAACCTAAGCCTTTCCGATTTTCTTAGTTTTTACAGAGAGTTAGTTCAACCCATTTATAATTTTCTATATAAACCAGTTCTTTGGGTAATTGGAGATATAAAAATTCCTGGTTGGGTAATGGATGCCCAAACGCTTTCAATAGTTATAAGCAGTATCTATGTAAGAGCTAAAAGCGCGGAAAGAATTAATGGTGAGCAGGTTCATTTTAAAAGTCGTCTTAGCACAATCGTCGCGGTTTGCGTTTTAGGTTTATCAATGATGGGCTTGTTATTTCTTCCAGTCATTATTATTGGAATGATAATGTTACCCATATATTACATCAATCAAGTACGCTGGCAAAAACACCTTAAATGGTATCAATTCAAAAAGGTATTTCAATATATCTACCTTGCCTCAGGAAATGAAGGGGCATTAATCAATACTTCAGCCATATATGCATATTTAACGCTTCTGGTAGTTTTTACTTTTTATCTATGGAACTCATTTATTTCGTAATAACCGCACTACAAGACTGTATCTGCACTCTGGGCTATATGCCCTAGCTTCACATACGCTCATCGTTAGCTATAATTTGTCGAAATGTTTACAATTAAAAAGTTTAAAGATTTCGATTTGACCCTGAAAATCATGTCGGATTGAAAAATAGTTAGGTACAACAACGCCTATAGACAATCACCACCCCTGGCTTGGTAACCCGCCCCTGCCTTTGGTAGGTTCGGGCAAGTTTTCCTACATTAGAGTTTATAAACAATCTTTGGAACGGCTTGCGCTTTGAAGCTGCGAGGCATGCATGTCTCTTTAGAACCATCACAAGTTGGGTAGGTAGAGCCAGGACCGTTGTAGCCAATTAAGACTTAAACCATGAAAAAATATGTAATTCTAAAACTAATTGGATTAGCAATACTGACGATGATAACCTTAGTTGTCATTTCATTCATTGAAGTTGCAGTGTATTCTTATCTTATAAATCCTGGACAGGAACAAAGTTTTTATGAAGCACACGTAAATTCTTCCGCGCCATATATTTCAGGTATTTTCGGATTTATCGTTTTCTTTCTTATTGCACGATATTGGAAGAAAAAAGAATACCAGAATGTATTCAAATTGGTAATTCTTTTCCCGCTTATTTATGTTTTAATAGACATAATAATTATAACAGCAGCGGGCGTAAAATGGTCTGACTTCATATTAATTTTTGCAATTGCGAATGCAGCAAAATTCTTGGGTAGTTTCTTAGGATATAAATTAACAATATAATAATGGATAAAGCACTTCAAACAATGATCGCCAATATGCCC
This sequence comes from Flavobacteriaceae bacterium, assembly GCA_013043005.1. GTDB lineage: Bacteria > Bacteroidota > Bacteroidia > Flavobacteriales > Flavobacteriaceae > Site-B1. The sequence goes on from JABDOZ010000058.1 coordinate 1,556, forward strand.
GAAAAAACGGGAAAGTCATTAGAAGAATGGATTGAAATATTAAAAGACAAGTCATTTTCAAAGCATTCAGAAGCCGTTAAGTACTTGAAATCGGAACATCAAGTTACCCATGGTTTTGCAAATACCATTGTATCTCTTTCTAAAGACAAAACTGCGCCTGAAGTAGATCTTGTGTCTGAACAATACAAAGGCAAAGAAGCACTGTTCCCCATTTATCAAAAGCTGATCGAATTTATAAAAACCTTGGGGAACGATGTGACACTTTCCCCTAAAAAAGGAAGCGTTAGCATCATTCGAAAACGACAATTTGTTTTGATCAAACCTGCGACCAAAACAAGAATTGACCTGGGTTTTAAATTAAAAGATAAACCTATTACAGAAAGACTTGAAAACTCAGGACCATTTGGTACAATGTGCACGCACAGAGTGCAATTATTTGACGCCAATGATGTTGACAAAGAGTTGAAAACCTGGATTAAAGAGGCCTACGACATATCAGTTTAACTGGTAATAACAGGGCCACTAACCAGTACCGGTGGCGTTCAATTAAGAAAGGTTGCACTAAACACAATTAAAGTAGAATTATATGCTCACAGATATCCATCCGAAACTGCCAATGCGAGACAAAAGTGTTACCAGAGCCTATTATTCCAACCAATTAGGTTTTAAGGTATTTGGAAGTGCAGACTATGATGGCTACCTGATGATGGAAAAAGACCAAATTCAAATTCATTTCTTTGAATTTAAAGACCTTGAGCCCAAAGAGAATTACGGACAGGTTTATATCCGAACCGACAAAATTGATGAATTTTATAAATCATTATTGGACAATCAGACTGAGATTCATCCTAATGGAAAATTGGAAACCAAACCTTGGGGACAAAAGGAATTTTCCATTCTTGATCCAGACAGCAATCTGTTGACATTCGGACAAGGTATTTAGAATAAAAATGAAAGAAATGCCAATAAAGAAATATGTGAGGTATTTATTTGTAATCGCAATTCTTGTTTTTATTTTGAATAAGTTTTATCTGAGACCTTGGGGGAAATAATGTCTATGATATTTATGATGTTATTGCTTCAATTTTAGGGTTATCCTTGACTTTTGGATTAATTCTTGTTTTTGGGTTTGTAGAAGAACCCAAAACCGAAATATTAAACCCTTGAAAATGAAATCGGTCTACAACAAGCTGTATAGCTCATTACTCTGAAATTACTGCTCGGAATTTCTTTGCTGCTGAACTTTGGTTACTATCCTATCCCTATCTTAGTCCTAACGCAACCTATCCATACACAAACAGCTTGTATGTAATTGAATAAGTAAAGAATGAATGACCTGGATATAAAAAGGCGCAGAATTAAGGATCTAATAGTTCCTATAATAGTATGGATATTAATAATAGTCGTCTTTTTGAATGTAAGGAATATTCCCTACAACTTCACGGACAAGGATAATGTGGTCTTAAGATATTTCGTAAAGTTTATTATCACTATAATCCTGCCGTTGGCGCTCATAGTCCTGCTTTTTAAGGACAAAAGGGATTTCGGAATCTACTTTCCGAAGTTCTCGGACTCATTCAAACTTTCTTTAAGAGGATATGCTATCGCCGGTCCGGCAGGCATTACTTTTTTGTTAATCGGTTTATTAGGCTGGGGATTTCAGGATTGGTTTGGTTCCATCACCTTGTCGATAGTCTATTTTGTAGCACTCTACTTTATTCCGAAAGTAACTAAAAAGCTGCCAACACGAGATCACAAAGTTGAGCCCAATAACCATATCAGAACTTTCGTCATTTTAAGTCTGTCAACAGTGATCTTTGCCTATTTCACCTACAACTATATTCCGGTCGTATCGAAAGTGTTGTATTATATATTTATCGTTGGCTTAGGTGAGGAGCTATTATTCAGAGGATATTTGCAATCTTCTTTCAATAGATATTTCGGGAAATCATTTAATATTGGTAATGTCAGGTTTGGATGGGGGTTGATTCTTTCATCAGTACTGTTTGGAATGATGCACGCATTAGTAGTGGTACCCCCATTATGGCCCTGGGCATTATTTACTTTTGTCCTTGGATTAATATTAGGTTTTATCAGGGAGAAGGATGGTTCTATTCTTAGTGCAGTTATACTTCATGCAATGCTTGATATGCCTCTGGTTTTTTTTACTCCATAATGTAAACATGCCAGCATACATCAACATTTATAAAAAAGTGGTTGCAAGGATTAAAAGAAAATGGATAATGAAAGCTCAATAAAATACGGAGCTAAAACCTAAAAATTTAAAATAATTCTTATGATGGAAATTGTACTTCAAGTCCTGGTAGGCCTAAGTTGTTTGTTCCTGGTCGTTCTCGGTGCAAAAACAATGTTCGCGCCCAACTCAATGCTTGAACTTATTGCTGTCAAACCAGAGGGTTCGGCTGGCCTTAATACAATACGTGGCTTTCTGGGTGGTTTGATTATCGGTAGTTCAATGGTGCTTACCGCAGGACTCGTCACAGGCAATACCACCTTTTTTCTTGCCGTGGCAATGGTTATGGGTACTGTGGTCTTCGGTCGGTTAGTAGGAATTGCATTTGACGGATTTGACAAAAAGGTCCTCTTTCCATTAGTCGCTGAGATTATTATGGTGACTATTTTTATCGTAGCTTATACTCAATTGTAAATGGTGATTAAGAAAGATAAAGCTATTGCCAATTAACCCTTGAATAAAAAAACAGGAATAAGAAAATGAAGTATAGGACACTATTTATTCTAATCATTTGGATTGCCTTTATAGGCAAATCATATACCCAAAATATACAATTAGATTCACTTGAACTACGAATTAATCAAGTAATAAAAGACTTTGAAATACCAGGGCTTTCCATTGGAATAGTTCGGAACGATTCGATAATATTTTCCAAAGGGTATGGAAAATTGGAAATACCAAAAGAAAGAAAAGTTGATGAAAACACTCTTTTCGGAATAGGTTCGATTTCTAAATCATTTACTGCCCTAACATTAGGAATTTTAGTAGATGAAGGAAAAATTAATTGGGATGATAAAGTCAAAGAGTATCTACCCTATTTTGAGCTGTATGCCCCATATGTAACAGATAATTTTACAATTAGAGATTTACTTACACATAGAAGTGGTCTTAAAGATGTCAGCGGCGGAACGCTTTGGTATCACTCAGATTATTCCAGGGAAGAAATAATAAAACGACTGAAATATTTGGAGCCTGAGTCTAGCTATAGAGAAAAGCCAGCATATCAAAATGTAATGTATGTTGTAGCTTCTGAGATAGTTAAAGTAGTTTCTGGAATGTCCTGGGATGATTTCCTAAGAGTACATGTGTTTGACAAACTAAAAATGAACAACAGTACGTCTTTGGCCAAGGAACGAGAAGATAACGCAAACCTAGCTCAGCCACATATTTGGAATGAAGAATATAAAAAAGTTGCAATAATTCAAGAAAAAGGAGACAATCTTGCACCTGGTGGTTTTATCTATTCCTCTGCGACTGAAATGTCGAGTTATATGAGATTGTTATTGAATAATGGAATAATTGATAATGACACTGTGGTAAGTCCTAAAATTATCAAGGAAATTTTTAAGCCACAAATTATTTATGCAGATGGAGGAATGTTCAAAAATGAATTTTCTTCCTATGGATTTGGTTGGTGGCTTACGCCAGTTAATGGGCATAAAATAATAGAACATAGCGGTGGGATTGATGGGATGTCTGCCCAGTTGGTCATGATAAAGAATATGAAAGTGGGGTTTATCATACTTACAAATACCTCTAAAGAACCATCAACTTTTTTCTTGAGAGCCTTGTTATTGAGTGAGCTTCTTAATGAACCTCTCTTTGACAATTTTTACTCTAGAGTAAAAGAATGGCGGGAAAATAACATTAAAGAAAAAAGAGCATCCTCAAAAAATATTTCAAGATCAATTAACACTAACCCTTCATTGGCGATCAAAGACTATACAGGAAAATATATCGACAAGATGTACGGCGAAATATTTATTAAGAGAATAAATGAAGATGAATTAGAAATCGTCTTTTCACATACTAAAGTATTCAAAGGAAAGTTGAAACATTGGCACTTTGACACATTTAAAATCGATTGGTATGACCTTCGTGTTCCTGACGGGTTTTTAACTTTCAATTTTAATTCTAAAAGGGAAATAATGGGGTTCTCATTCGATCAAGAAAATTTACTTGATGTTGATTTTGGAGAACTGAATGTTTTGAAAAATAAAAACTGAGTATAAAAATCATCAATCCGATTCTTATACAATCCTTTACCCGCAAGCTGAAGAGCAGCTTTACAACAAGGGCATTTATTTCCCAAACCCTTAATTTTCAATATTCAAAAATAAAAGAACTGTTCTTTCAATTGTGAGAAGAAAACTTTATCCATTCAAATATTAATCGTAATATTGCAATGTAATAATAAAGATTAACCATGGGACTGACAAAAACGGAAATGTTTACCGACCAGCAAAATGAGATTGCCCTTTTTGCGAAGGCATTCGGGCATCCAGCGCGAGTTTCGATACTACAACAACTTTTTAAGACAGACTCCTGTGTTTGCGGAGATCTAGTCAGCGAAATCGGATTGGCCCAACCTACTATTTCACAACACCTGAAAGAACTTAAACATTTAGGCCTGATCAAAGGAAATATAGCAGGTACAAGTGTTTGCTACTGCATCGATAAAGAAAACTGGGCGGCCATGAAAAATGTAATGTCCCAATTTCTTAATCAAGACTTAACTCAAAAACAAGATTGCTGTTAAGAAATTTGAACGCTTTAATCGTATAATCGCCTTACATAAATACCAGTATGAAACTTTCAGAAGTAAAATTAGTTTTAGAAGAATCGAAAACCATTGGATTTGAATTGCCGGACGGAAAATTAGTGCCTCCTCACTTTCACATAACAGAAGTAGGGAAAGTAACTAAACATTTTATTGATTGTGGCGGGACCGTTAGAAACGAAGAAATGGTAAACCTCCAGCTTTGGAATGCCAATGACTACGACCACAGGCTGCACCCGGAAAAGTTCCTGAAGATTATCAAGCTCTCTGAAAAGGTACTGGAACTTGAAAATGCAGAAATAGAGGTTGAATACCAGGGTAACACCATTCAAAAATTTGGCCTTGATTTTAATGGCAGGAATTTCTTGTTAACCACTAAACAAACAGATTGTTTAGCAAAGGACCAGTGCGGTATCCCGGAAGAAAAACAAAAGGTGAGACTATCTGATTTAAACGAAGAGCCCTGCTGTTCACCAGATGGAAACTGCTGCTAATAAATCCGGACAATGACTACAACACAATCAGGCCTGTTTGCTGAAATAGAAAAATTAATCAAGCAACTAAATCCGCAAACCATACCCGATGAACGCAGGACAGTTTTACAGCCACTAACGGATTTTATAAAGTCCAAGGTGTCAGAAGGCAAGGAAATTAGAATCAACTTTATCTGTACCCATAATTCCCGAAGGAGCCATTTGTCGCAGATCTGGGCACAAACAATGGCCGGCTATTTCAATATTAAAGACGTTTTTTGCTATTCAGGCGGCACGGAAGCTACTGCGCTTTTTCCCATGGTTGCAGAAACCTTGCAAAATTCAGGGTTTCAGATACAAAAGATTTCCAAAAACGAGAATCCTGTTTACAGCATCAAATTTTCGGATAATTCGCATCCAATAATAGGATTTTCAAAAAAGCTCGATGACGATTTCAACCCAAAGTCCGGATTTGCAGCGGTCATGACCTGCGATTCGGCCAATGAAGCCTGTCCCTTTGTCCCGGGTGCCGAAAAACGTATCCCTATAACCTTCGAAGACCCAAAAGCTTTCGACAATACCCCGCAACAAGCAGAGAAATACCAGGAAAGAAGCCTGCAAATTGCCACGGAACTGTTTTATGTTTTCTCCCAAATAAACTCGTAAAAATGGCTTCTAAAAAATTAAGCTTCCTCGACAAAAATTTAACCCTTTGGATTTTTATCGCAATGGCCTTCGGGGTTGGCCTGGGTTACTTCATGCCAACATTTCCGGATATCATAAACACTTTTAGTAGTGGAACCACTAATATTCCCATAGCAATAGGTTTGATATTGATGATGTACCCGCCTCTTGCCAAGGTCAATTATGCGCTCTTACCCAAAGTTTTCAGAAATACAAAGGTCCTGTCAATTTCTCTTGTGCTTAACTGGATAATCGGTCCGGTTTTAATGTTCGTTCTGGCCATTACCTTTTTACAAGACTATCCCGAATATATGGTTGGACTAATTTTAATTGGTTTAGCTCGGTGTATTGCCATGGTTTTGGTGTGGAACGACCTCGCAGAAGGCAGCAGCGAATATGGCGCGGGTTTGGTTGCGCTGAATAGTATTTTTCAAGTGTTCGCCTATAGTTTTTATGCCTGGATTTTTATCACCATCCTTCCGCCCTATTTTGGTTTCGAAGGTGCTATAGTAGATATTTCCATCGGAACCATAGCAGAAAGTGTAGCCATTTATTTAGGTATTCCATTCGTCATGGGAATACTAAGCCGACTAATTTTAGTGAAACAAAAAGGTGAAGCGTGGTATACAAATAAATTTATTCCTGCCATTTCACCCATGACGTTAATTGCCCTACTGTTCACCATTGTAGTCATGTTTTCGCTAAAAGGGGAATTAATCGTAGAAATCCCTATGGATGTACTGATAATTGCCATTCCGCTATTAGTCTATTTCGCATTGATGTTCATCATTGGTTTTTTCTTTACCAGGGCCATGGGAGCCGAATATGACAAAACAGCTTCTGTAGCTTTTACCGCAGCGGGAAATAACTTTGAATTGGCCATTGCAGTTGCTATTGCCGTTTTCGGACTAAATTCAGGACAGGCATTTGCTGGGGTAATTGGACCTTTAGTGGAAGTTCCAGCATTGATTTTATTGGTTCGTGTTTCCTTTTGGTTGCGGAAAAAATATTACGCCAAAGCCAGTGGGTAA